>JBAUDS010000472.1:0-2816 GCA_049678185.1 Thermoanaerobaculia bacterium | reverse complement strand
GGCCCAACTGCGGCTGGCCGGGTTCCTGCACGAAAAAGAGGAGACTCACCGCTACCTCCTCTACCAAGCGGATCCCGAGTGGTCTCGATGGACCGAGCGCTGTGCCCGGCAGGCGGATCAGGTGGTGTTGATCGCCGACGGCGAGGGCTCGCCGGAGCTCAGCGAGGTCGAGGACCGGCTTGCAGCTGTCTGGAGTTCCGGCCGTGCCCCTCGGCGGAGCCTCCTGCTGCTTCATCCCCGGAATCTCGACCGCCCCAGCGGCACCCACCGCTGGCTTACCAAGAGGGACGTCGACTCGGTCCATCACCTGCGCCGGGGACATGCCGGCGACCTCGGGCGAACGTTTCGCATCCTGGCCGGCCGGGCGGTCAGTCTTGTTCTCGGGGGCGGAGGTGCCCGTGGGTTTGCTCACCTCGGGGTTCTGCGGGGATTGGAGGAGCTGGGTGTTCCCGTCGACATGATCTGTGGCAGCAGCGTCGGAGCTCCCATCGCGGGCTGGATAGCCCAGGGCAGATCGGCCGAGGAGAGCTCGGCAGCAGCCGTGAGAGCATTCTCCTCGCTACTCGACTACACCCTTCCAATGGCTTCTCTGTTGTCGGGCCGTCGCATCAGCGACTCCATCGAAAAAGAGACGGGGACCTGGGACATCGAGGACTTCTGGCTGCCCTTCTTCTGCGTCTCGACCAACCTCACAACTGCCAGAAGCATGGTTCATCGGCGGGGCAACTCGGCTCGCGCCATTCGAAGCAGCGTCGCGATTCCCGGCATCCTGCCTCCGGTCTCAGAGCAAGGTGAGCTTCTCGTCGATGGCGGCGTGCTGAACAACCTGCCGATCGACCTCATGCGGGAGATGAATCCCTTTGGCCCGCTGCTTGCCGTCGATGTCGTTGCGCCGCAGGGCCCAACGGCCAAATCCGAGTTCGGGTTGGCCGTGTCGGGCTGGAAGCTGGCCCTCGAGCGGCTCCTACCTTGGAGAAAGGCAACACGCATTCCCGGCATCGCCTCGACGATCCTGCAATCGATGGTGGTCGGAGGGAGTCAGTTGCGCAAGCGCGTGCTGGATGACGGACTGGCCGACCTCTACCTCAACATCCATGTTCGTGGCGTCGGGCTGCTCGAGTTCGAAAAAGTCGAGGAGGTTGCACGGATCGGATACGAGGAGTCGATCGGGACATTGCGACAGTGGTCGGAGTCGGGAGGTCTCGAGGGTAGGTGACGAGCAAGCCCTTCAGGATATACTCCGCCGCCAACACACGGTGATCCAGATCGAGTAGTCGAGTGAGTGAGCTTCAAGCATGACTGAGCAGGCGACCGAACCGCGTCGCATTCATGGAGTCGTCAGGAACTCCTATGTACCACGGGTTGGGGGCCAGGGAGTCGCCGCTCTGGTCGTCGCATCGACATTCCTGGATCCCGAGACCCACCTTCCCCACCATTGGCTGCCGGTAGTCGCGATCCTCGCGATGGGCCTTCTCTGGCCCCAACTGGCTCACTGGATCAGCCTGTCGAGCCAAGACACGAAGCGGTCCGGGTTCAGGATGCTCCTCTTCGACGGTTTAGTGGCGGGAATCCTGGTGGGGTCCATCGGCTTTCTCCCCATACCCACGATCGCCTGCTTGGGAGTCCTGGGCGCCTTCGAGATGATGATGGGGGGCATCCCCCTGATGCTGAGAGCCGGGTCCTTCCTGCTGGCCGGCTCGGCGCTGGGCTACTTGCTGCTGGGCAGGAATTACCACGCCGAGTCAACCCTCCTCACCACTTTGGCAAGCGTCGTATTCGTCATCGTGGCCATGGGATTGGCGGCGCTCTACGTCAACTGGGTGACAAAAGATTTGATCTTGACCCGCCGCGATCTGGTGCAGCGGGCCGCCGATCTCGAATTGGCCGGAGCCGAGATTGTCGCCATCAACGAGCTGACCAAAACCGTCAACTCGACACTGGATATCGACAGGATCATGAAGACCGTTCACGACAACCTGCAAGAGGTCTTCGATTTCGATCAATTGGCGGTCATCGAGGTCGACGAGGAGCAGGGTCATCTGGCACTGGCCGAAGGATACGGCCATCGGTTCGACCCCGACCTGGTGGAGCGTCTCAGGCAGATGACCATACCGCTTTCGGCAACCGACAGTGTGTTCGTCAAGGCGATCCAAGAAGAGCGGGCGATCTTGCGCGCCGTGCCCGAAGAGATTGAACTGTTGCCTTCAACTGATCGGGTGATCCAGCACCTCAACCCCGTCAAGTCACTGCTCATCGTCCCTCTTGTCCACCACGACAGAGTCATCGGAGCGATCTCCTTCGCCAACAGCAGAGAGCCCTTCGATCTCGGCGAGCGGGAGATCCGTCGAATCGAGCGTTATGTGACACCGGTGGCGACGGCGATTCACAATGCCAGCCTGTTCGAAGACGCCGAGTCGGCCAGATCGGCGGCCATCGAGGCAAGTAAGACCAAGAGTCAATTCCTCGCCAACATGAGCCATGAGCTGCGTACCCCCATGAACGCCATCATCGGTTACAGCGAGATGCTCCAGGAGGATGCGGCAGAGGAAGGGTTCGACCACCTCGTTCCCGACCTCGACAAGATCCGCGAGGCGGGGAGGCATCTGCTGGATCTGATCAACGGCGTTCTCGATCTGTCGAAGGTCGAGGCCGGCAAGATGGAGCTCTACCTGGAGCGTGTACAAGTGACCTCCCTCGTCAATCAGGCCGAAAGCACGATCAGGCCGCTGACCGAGAAGAAGGGCAACACCCTGGAAGTAGTACTCGCCGAGGACCTCGGTGAGATGCTGACCGACGTCACCAAGATCCGCCAAGCC
>JBAUDS010000471.1:0-2057 GCA_049678185.1 Thermoanaerobaculia bacterium | reverse complement strand
TCTGCCGGGCTTGGCCGGGGCACCGCGGTGGTCGGCGCCGTGGGCGCGACCTTTACCCTCGGCGAGGGTATTCAGCTCGGAGCACTGAACCGCTAGACTTGACGCAACGCCTGCGGTCTGGATCCGTTGCGCACCTACCAAGCTGGCTCAGCCGGCACTCGTCCAGCCGCCGTTGCCGACCGAGCCAGCTCGGATTCCGTCTTCGCGGTAGCCGCTACTCTTCCTTGAACGGCGTCGAGACCGAGATCTTGTAGCCGTCGGGGTCGGCCAGGGCAAAGACCCGTGATCCCCAGGGCTGGTCCTTGGGCTCCATCAGCAGCTCACCTCCACGCTCCTTGATACCGGCGGCGAGCTCGTCGACGCTCTCCTCGGTCTCGAGGATGATGCGGAAGCCCTCTCCCTTCTGCCGATCGCGCCCCTTCTCGAAGTCGTCCTGGCTCAGCCAGATACCGACCTGGCCATAGTTGATCGCCGCACCTACCACCTTGCCCTCGTTCTCGAAGGTCTTGGCCACCTTGCCGCCCAAGACATCCCGGTACCAGGCCACGGACTTCTCCATATCCTCGACGGTATACATCGGAAATACACGTGTTGCGCTCATATCTCTTTCTCCTGTAGTCGGATCGATTATTTGATGGCGCCGGTCTTGCCGAGCAGGCGCCTTCCCAGACCGAGCTGCCCCACGTGATAGGCCTGGTGAAAGGCGATCAAGTGAAGCAGCGAGCCCAGGGTCTCTTCTGGGTTGTTGCCGGGGCTATAGGGGGCCGGCTCGTTCCACCGCTCGGGTGGCAGGCTGCCGATCCCCCGCATGATCCGCTCGTGAGCGGTCGAATAGTCACTGCTGATCTGACCAAAATCCACCGCCCGGCCCGAGTCGGTCAGCGGGTCAGTCCCTCGTTTGTAGATCTCCACCCTCTCCTGGTCCCAGACGGAGTGCTCTCCCAGGACGGGCAGAATGTCGTTATAGGCGGTGACCAGATGACCACCGATCCAGTTCAAACAGTTGCCGGCCGCCGAGGGCTGATCGAGACTCTCCTCATGGGAGAGACCCTCGGTGTTGGCTTTGAAGATCTGATTCGTCACTTCGAGCTGCATCAACAGCATCTCACTCATTTTCCACCTCTTCTCTGAGCTTCACCTGGGTGACCTCCGCCACGGCCTCCATGACCGCACGGAATCCTTCGAGATCCTTCCCACCGATCCCCTCCAGGATCTCACTCTCGAACTCCTCCACGACCCGTCTAACTCGACGACCGAGTAGACGTCCCTCCGCTGTCGCCTCGATCAGAAACGATCGCCGGTCGTCCGGATCGGTCCTGCGGGTGACGAGACCCTCCGACTCCAATCGATCGAGCAAACTGGTCAAAGTCGAAGGCTGAAAGCCAAAGACCCGGCGCAGCTCCCCCACCCGGCAAGGTCCATAGACCTCGACAAACGACAGCAGGTGGGACTCCTTCTCAGGTGCCCCGATCTCCCGCATCTTCCTGGTCAGATGCTCGGAGAGCTGTCGCAACGCCTTATGAAGCGGTGAGACCACCTGGAGAGGCTTTTGCGTCTTGTCCTTCTTTGCCACCATCGGCTTCTGACCTTGCATCAATATAAGTTCGAAGTCGTATTATACGAAAGCGTACTTAAATTGCAAACCCCCACGTCGCCCTAGAATCCCGTCACGGCGGCCTCAGTGGGCTAGCCTCTCGGCGCGCCGAGCCCCCGAACTTAGAGAGGTGCGGGCGGCACTCCTTTCGGTTGACCGTCGGAAGCAGCTCATGGGAGGATGGACCTGCTTTCGTCGGCAGGTTTGAGGTCCCACCGTCTCGTGGAGAGACGCGGAAGGAGAGGTTTGGGTAGAAGACTATGGAATCACTCGTCGGCAAGAACGTTTCCCACTACCAGGTAACCAACATGCTCGGCAGCGGGGGTATGGGCGTGGTCTATGAAGCGGAGGATACCCAGCTTGGGCGCCGCGTGGCTCTGAAGTTTCTGCCGGCCGAGCTGACTCAGGATGCGCAGTCGCTCGAGCGGTTCCAGCGCGAGGCCCGCGCCGCCTCGGCGCTCAA
>JBAUDS010000470.1:0-12562 GCA_049678185.1 Thermoanaerobaculia bacterium | reverse complement strand
ATCGCCCTGTCGGTGCTGCTCTTCTATATCGTGCGTGCGATGCTGCGCTATCTGGCCCCGCTCCTCGCTCCCTTCTAGCGCTCGTCCCGAGTGGAGTCAGCCGCTTCTTCAGCCTCCCAGTCACCGTGGCTCTCTATGCGCTCCCGTTGGTCGTGGATGTTCTGGCGGAGCTCCAGGTATTGGGACAGCAGCGGTCGAGGCGGGTGAAGCTCGGAGCTTTGACGCTCGATATCTTTCAAATCGGTAAGCAGTTGGGCCGGGTCTGCGCCCTCGATCATCCGCACCTCCAACTTCTCCATCTGTCTGTAGAGCCCCATCTGTTGTATCGAGAAGCGGAGACGTCGGATCGTCGGCAAGCTCTTGAGCAGGAGCCAGACCACCGCACCCACCTGGGCAACGATCAAAGCAAACCGACTGATAAGACTGGCCAGCCAGTAGGGTAGGTACTTACGCAGTGGTGAGGGGCCGTCCTCGTAGAAGCGGATCGCCGCTGGGCTCAAGGGAAGAGAAACGTTGTTCATGTTGGGAAAGGTACCGCGGGAGGCGAAGAGGGTGGGCTCACGGTGAATGCTCCTGGCAGCATCGAGCAGCAGATCCACCACCGCCGGGTGCAAGGCTTTGCGCACCACCAGATTGTCGGCGGGAGCGAGAAGCTTGAGGTCGGTCTCGGGGATGTTCCGTGCCAGATCGAAGGCACCCTCCGGCAGGACGATCTCGGCCAGCTCGGGTTGCAGACGTGCGTAGGTGGTCACTCGCTCGAAGGAGACGGGTTTCACCGCTGCGGAATCGAGCAGCTTGGTGATGACAGGGGACTTGGGATCACCGACAAGAAAGGCGGCATCCAGATCTCCCTCGATCAGGGATTCGGCTATCGCCTCGGGGTCCTTTAGTGAGGCTGGCGGCTCGATGATCTGATCTTCGATGCCGTTGGCCGTGATCATCAGCTTGGCGAGAGACCGGGCATCGCCCTCCGCGGGTCCGAGGGCCACCGTTTTGCCGGCCAGGTCGGTGACTCTCGAAACCTCCGCTTGTGAACGGACAAATAGCCAAAAGGGCTCGTAGGAGAGGCTGCCCAGGGTGACCAGCTCTCCGGGCTGCTCGCTGGCCTGGAGCTCCCGATCGGCCCCCGAGAGGGCAAACCCCGCGGCAGATCTCTCCTCGGCGCCGAGCCGGCGCAGATTCTCCAGCGAGCCGGCGGTCTCCACGATATTCACGGTGATGCCCTTCTCACCCAGATAGTCGGCATACTGACGGGCGTAGTTGTAGTAGGTCGAACCCTTTGGCCCGGCCAGAAGCTCGAGCTCCTTGGGGGTCGCCGGCTTGGCATATCGCAAGATGACGAATAGGGCTGCCAGCAGGATGACCAAAAGGATGGCAAGTCGGAGGAGGCGCTTGTTCATGGACCGGATGCTATCCCCATTCGAGGGTCGACCAGAACAGGCGGGCCGATTCTGCGGATCTTCGGTTACCATGTGGGATACCACCAGCGGACGTGTCGACTGGGAGCACGATCGAGCTGACTCGAATCTGGCAGCGAGGAGGTAACAGTGTCCATACGGCCCATCAAGCGAATCATCAAGGCAAAGCCGACTCTGGAGGGCGCGGGGGTGCACCTGAGGAGAGCTTTTGGTTTTGGCAACACCCAGGAATTCGACCCGTTTCTGTTGCTCGACGACTTTCGCAACGAAAGGCCGGAGGACTATCTCGCCGGCTTCCCCTGGCACCCCCATCGGGGGATCGAGACGATTACCTACGTGCTCGCGGGTACCGTCGATCATGGCGATAGCCTGGGAAACGAGGGAGCCATCACTGCCGGTGACGTCCAGTGGATGACCGCTGGGAGCGGCATCATCCATCAGGAGATGCCCCACGGCGATGCCGACGGCAGGATGCACGGTTTTCAACTGTGGGCGAATCTCCCCTCGTCGCTCAAGATGACGCCGCCCCGTTACCAGGACATCGGCTCGGCGGATATCCCCGAAGTTGTGGAAGACGACGGCACCAAGATCCGGGTCATCTGCGGCAACGTCTGGGGAGCCAGCGGACCGGTCGACGGCATCGCCGCCGAGCCGCAGTACATAGACGTTTCGGTACCGCCGGGTAAGAGAAGGAGCATTCCCGTCGAGACCACCCGTCACGCCTTTGCCTACGTCTTTGCCGGCTCGGGGAGGTTCTGCAACGCCTCCGAACCGCTGGAGGTGCCCACCGAGGGGGTCGGCTGGGCCGATACCTCACTCTCGGAGGAGGCGGACAACCGCTCTTTGGTTCTGTTCGATACCGGGGACGAGGTCACGGTGCAGGCGGGGGAGCAGGGGGTCCGGTTCCTTCTGGTCTCGGGCAAGCCGCTCGAAGAGCCCGTCGCCTGGTACGGACCCATCGTCATGAACACCCAGGAACAGCTACGGGAGGCCTTTGCCGAATTTCAGGCGGGGACCTTTCTCAAGCACGGCTAGCGCGCCCCGGGGCTCGCTCGGATCATACGATCTCCCACGCCGACGTTTGGTCGGTACTTGGGCGAGCTCAGCTCTCTGGGTTGTCGATTTCGGCTGCCATCGCGATGGGGTTGGAGGAGCCGCGTTCGTAGCCGGCCAGATCGAGGGTGACAAAACGGAAGCCGGCAGCACGCACCCCCTCCAGGAGCCGCCGGCGAATACCATCTTCCGCCAGACGTCCGAGCTCCGAGACCGGTATCTCGATGCGCGCCAGATCACCGTGGAAACGGACACGGTATTGGGAGAACCCGAGTGCCGCCACCACCGCTTCGGCAGCAGCTACCCGCTCGAGTCCGGGCACCGAGATGGGGATGCCGGTGGGGAAGCGCGATGCCAGACAGGCCAGCTCCGGCTTGTCGGCGGTTGGCAGGCCGAGGCGGCGCGAGTGTTCGCGGATGGCGGTCTTGTCGAAGCCTAGGTCGAGAAAGGGCGAGCGCACCCCGGCCTCTTCGGCGGCCCGGCTCCCCGGCCGATGGTCGCCGAGATCGTCGGTGTTGAGACCGTTGACGATCACCGCCAGTTCGTTGTCACGCGCCACGCGAGCGCAGATCGTGTAGAGCTCCTGTTTGCAGTGGTAGCAGCGCTCGCTGTCATTGACCAGATACTCGGGGAGCGAGGTCTCGGCGGAGTCTACGAGCAGATGTTTGATGCCGATGGCAGACGCCAGCTTGCTCGCCTCCTCGAGCTCGCGTGGCGCCAGCGAGGCTGACACCGCGGTGACCGCCAGCGCCCGGTCGTGCAAGGAGTCGTAGGCCGCACGAGCGAGAAGGGTGCTGTCGACGCCGCCGGAGTAGGCCACCAACACCGAGCCGGCGTCTCTGAGCCAGGCCAGCAGGGCGTCGTAGGAAGGGTGGGTCGTGGGGGCCTCCACCTTGTTACTCCTTTTCCGCGGCACTGGTTGCCGCGGCCAAGACGTCGCGCACGGGCACTCCTGCGGCGTGCGCCAACTCGGCGCAGGCATCGAATTCGGGCACCCGGCGCAGGACCTGCTCGCCGGACAGCGCGACCTTGACCGGCACCGGACCCCACGGTGTCTGGACGGTCTCCATCCGTCGCTGCAGGTGGTACTTGGTCACCGGATAGCTGCGACAGCCGAGACTGGTGGTCTCGCGCAGTAGTACATCGATGACCCCGTCCATGGCGGCGGCCGGTGCCAGCGCCGTCAGCAGGTGGCCGGGCCGTCCCTTCTTCATCACCAGATGGGTTACGTAGGCGTCGAGGGCACCGGATGACAGCAGCCGGCCGATCACCTCCGGCAGCACTCGGGGATCCAGATCGTCCAGGTTGCACTCGACGATGACGTGTTCCGACTCCGACACCTCGGCTGCGGCCGTGGCCCTGCCGGTGAAGGCGCGAAGCACGTTGGGAAGACTTGGAAACTCCGAGGAGCCGGCGCCGACACCAACCGCCTCGACGGTCATTGCCGGCATCGCACCAAACCGGTCGGCAAGGGTGGTCACCAGGGCGGCACCTGTCGGGGTCACCGTCTCACCCTCCACACCGGCTGGCCGCACCGGCACCCCGGGCAGCATCACCGCCACTGCCGGCGCCGGCAGGGGCAATGTGCCGTGAGCGGAGCTCACCGTGCCGTGCCCCATGGGGAGCTCGGAGCAAACCACTTCGTCCACCTCCAGCCGCTCGAGGGCGAGACAAGCGCCAAGCACATCGATCACCGCGTCCACCGCACCGACCTCGTGGAATTGGACCTGGTCCGCCGGCTCACCATGCACCTCGCCCTCCGCCTCGGCCAGGCGTCGAAAGACCCGCTTGGCCATGGCGGTGGCGGCCGGTGAAACGTCGGCGTGATCCAGGAGCTCGGTGACCTCGGTCAGGTTGCGGTGCTGGGGGTGGGCGGCTGGGTCGAAGCTCACCCTCAACCGACGGGCGGTGAAACCTCCTGGTCGCCCTTCGCTCCACTCGAGGGCGACATCCGGAAAACCGAGCCGCCTTGGCAACTCTTCGATCAGCGGCGCACAGTCCGCAGCCTCGGTGAGCGCGCACAGCACCATGTCGCCGGCCGCGCCGCCGGCACAATCGAGATAGAGCAGACGGCGGCTCATGGCTCAATCTCCGGGCTCTCGGCCGGTGCGATGCGGTGGACCAGGGTGGCGGCGCCATATCCGTTGTCGATATTTACCACGCCGATGCCGCCGGCGCACGAGTTGAGCATGCCAAGCAGAGCGGCCACACCGCCAAAGCTGGCGCCATAGCCGACGGAAGTGGGCACCGCCACCACCGGCCGGTCGACGAGTCCCGCCACCACCGACGGCAGAGCGCCCTCCATGCCCGCCGCCACCACCAGGGCGCGGGCCGCCCGCAGGCGGTCGAGAACCGAGAAGAGGCGGTGGATTCCAGCAACTCCGACGTCGTTGATCCGGTCCACCGGGTGACCTAGATGCTCGAGTACTATGGCCGCCTCCTCAGCGACATTCTGATCAGAGGTTCCAGCCGAGACCACGGCCACTGGTGGGCACCAGGGCTCTCGCTGCGGCCGGGCCTCGAGCACCCTGGCGACGGCGTGATACCGCAGGCCCTCGAACCGGGTGAGCAGTCGCTTGGCGCGCTCGGCCTCGAGCCGTGTAACCAGAACCTTGCCGCGCTGAGCGAGGCACCGCTCGACGAGGCTTCCGAGCTGATCGTCGGTCTTGCCCGGGGCGAGAATCACTTCGGCGACGCCGGTGCGTCGCTCACGATCGGTGTCGAGGCGGGCAAAACCCAGGTCGTCGACCCCGTCCGCCTGCAACCGATCGAGGACATCTCCGACCTCCGCCTGTCCCGAGGCGAGCTCCTCCAGCAATCGTCTGACTTCGTCTCTGTTCATCTTTATGTCCGCGGCAGAATAGCAGGTTGCCTTTGGCGGGTTGGAGTGCGTC
This sequence comes from Thermoanaerobaculia bacterium, assembly GCA_049678185.1. Lineage (GTDB taxonomy): Bacteria > Acidobacteriota > Thermoanaerobaculia > Multivoradales > JAHEKO01 > M0029. The sequence continues at coordinate 7,197 of JBAUDS010000470.1, read as the reverse complement.
TGCGGATGGTGTAAGTTTAGGTTGGGGCAATATGGCCCCGTCTTCACACGGAGGTCGAGATGGCAGATAACGTCGAAGATATCGAGAAGGCCAAGAAGAAGGCCAAGAGAAAGGTCGAAAAAGCCAGGGAGGCGACGGCGGAGGCGGCGGAAGCCGCGGCAGACGTGGCCAAGAGCGCCGTTGCCCAGCAGGTCGACATGGCGCGCGAGAAATTTGCGGCGGTCGCCAGAGGGGCCGAGGAGAAGGCCAAGGTAATGGGACAAAGCGCAGAGCGCGCCTCGGCGGTCACCAAGGAGAAGTACGCAGTGGCCGCAGAGAAGGTGCGTGTCGGCTACGACAAGGCGCGCAAGGACCTGGACCATCTGGTCGAGGACGTCAACGAGTACGTTCAGGACAACCCGGGCAGGTCCGTGCTGATCGCCGCCGGCATCGGCTTCTTTCTCGGTCTGATGATGAGAGGCCGACGGGACTGATCGGTTCCGTGGCGCTTGCGGTTTCACAATCGGCAGTCGGTCAACCTCGGCCTGCGAGGAGATAGGAGATCTGGATGGAAGAGCTCGAGCCGCAGGGTTCGAACGCCGACCACCTTCTCGACGAGCTCATGCCCGAGGAGCTGGATTGGCAGCGACTGGTGCGGGCCTATCCGTTTGCGGCTCTCTCCGTCGCCGCTGTGGGAGGCTTCTTGCTGGGCCGTAGCCGGGGACGGGCAATCGTTGTCGCGCTGTCAGCCTTTGCCGCCGACACCCTGGCCGAGAACGTGAACACGTTCATCGGCAAGCAAGTCCTCTAGCCGGGTCAAGATCGGTTTTTGGCGGCGGGCACTCCTCCAGGCTTCGTGCGTAACATCTACCACATCTCCGACGTCCATTTCGGTCCTCCGCATCTGCCCGAGCTCACCTCGGGGGTGCTCGAGCTCATCGAGCAGCGGCGACCCGATCTGGTGGTGATCTCGGGCGATCTGACCCAGCGGGCCAAGCCACACCAGTTCGAGCAGGCCAGAGCCTTTGTCGACCGGATCCCCGTACCGACGCTGACGGTCCCGGGCAATCACGATGTTCCCCTCTATCGGGTCTGGGAGCGGTTCTTCGATCCTTTTGGGGCCTACAGAAAGAATTTCAACCCCGAGCTCGAGCCGGTATTCCGGGACGGGAAGCTGCTGGTAGTCGGCATCAACACCGCTCACGGCTGGACCTTCAAGGACGGCCGCGTCAACCTGAGCCGACTCCAAGAGGTGGCGCAGCTCTTCGAGGAAGCGCCGGCGCAGCTATTCAAAGTCGTGGTGGCACACCACCACATCATCCCGCCACCCTGGTTTGGACATCAGCAGGTGATGACCAACGCCCGCGAGGCGATGGATCTGTTTACCAGCGTCGGTGTCGATCTCATCCTCTCCGGGCATCTCCACCAGGCCTTCATCGGCAACTCCGAAGAGTTCTATCCGAAGGGCAGACCGCCGGTGGTGGTTCTTCACTCGGGCACTACCACCTCGAACCGCGGCCGGGCCGGCGAGCGCGACAAGAACACCTGCAACTGGATCGCGGTTGATCGGGACTCGATGGTGGTCTCCCACTACCGTTGGGAGCCCGACTGGAAGCGCTTCGCCGAGCACAGCCGGCACTGGTACCCGCGGCACACGAGGAAGCACTACACGCTGGAGGGGTTGGAGCTGTCGACAGAGGAGAACCCTGAAGCGGCCGGTTTCCGTGCCGGCCGATAGGCGGATACGGCCGGCACGGAAGCCGGCCGGTTCAAGCCGTTCTACGGGTTATACGCGGTGGAAATGAAATCGTCGTCCTCTTGCAGCTTGCGCTCGAACTTCAGGAAGTCCCAGTAGCCGCAGCGACGTAGACCCGGGTAGTCCCGACAGATGCTGGGCCGGCTCTTGTAGACCGTGCACTGCCGGGTCTCACGGTCCAGGAATCGGCAGGCGGTGCCGTAGATCTCGTCCTTCCTGTGGCGCAGGACGCGCTCGCCCTTCTCTTCGCCCTTCTTGGTGAACTTTCTTTGCGCCTCCCGTTTGCTGATGCCGAAGTACTTGGCAAGGCGCTTCATGTCCTTGTCTTCGACGATGATCCGGGGGTACGTGCAGCAGTAGGCAGGACACGCTTCGCAGTCGTAGAGAATCTTTAAACCTTTGGCCATTTGCGCATTATCTCCGGATCAGTTGAGCTTGAACAGTCGCCCGAGGAGCATTTGCAGGGGAAATCTCTGCAGCCCGCCGCCACGGGCCGACTGCTCGTCGAAGGCCTCGACACCATCTGGGTCGATTCCTTCACCCCAGATGAGAACCGGCAGCGGATCGGCTGCATGCTGGCCGCTCTCCGAGAGGGTGGCGTGATCGGAGGCCACGGCCACCCTTAGCGGCCCTTTGTGTTCCTCGAGCAAGCGAGCCAGCTGACGGTCGAGCTGCTCCAAGAACAGTGCCTTCAAATCGGGTCGCTGGTCGTGAGCGGCGATATCGGCGCCCTTGAGGTGGAGGATGACCAGATCGTCGAGATGCAGCGCCTCTTCGGCAGCCTTGAACTTTGCCTCGAGATCGGTGTCGAGATTGGCGGTCATGGCGTCGCTGGTCACCGTGCGGGCACCCACCCAGCGCGCCAGACCGAGAAGCGTGTGGTCGCCGCCGATACAGGTCAGTCGTAGCGGAGCGCCGTCTTCTTCGAGAGGGATGAGACGGTGGATCCGCCCGGCACCACGGGTGAGCACCGCGTTGGCCACCGGCAGCCCCTGCTCGGCGCGTGCCTGGTTGACCGGGTGGTCGGCCAGCATCTTGCGCGCCTCTTGCTCCCAGAGCGCCAGGGCGCCGGCGGTGTAGGTGGCCTGCTCGTCCTCGGGATCGAGCGGGCTGGGAACCAGCGGCGGCCCCAACGGAGCCCCCTCGCCGGGGTCGCTGCCGGTGATGGCCGATGAAAGGCCGTCGCCGAGGAGCACGATGGCGAGGCGATGTTCGGTGCCCACGCTCACCCGGACCGTGACGTCTTGGTTCAACCCGGGTGGGAGGGAAATGAGATCCAGTGCCTGTGCCAGCTCGCTGGCCTCCTCGCGGATACGCCCGGCGCGGCGATCGATGACCCGCCCATCGTCGTCCAGGGTGGCGAGATTTCCACGCAGGGCCACATCGGTCGGCGAGAGCGTAATGTCTGCGCCCAATGCTTCGACCGGTCCCCGCTTGAGGGCCAGCGGCGATTGGCCGAAGAGCGCCAGGCTGCCGGCGGCGGTGTCGGGGACGACGCCGGGAGCCACGGGGTCCGCCAGACCACATCGTCCCTCCTTGGCGAGGCGATCGAGCGTTGGAGTATCGGCTGCCTGCAAGGGTGTTCTTCCCCCCAGAGCGCGGACCGGCCGGTCCGCCAGCCCATCGATGATCAAAAGCAGAGTAGGGGCCTCGGGCCGTGTCTCGGGGTCGGCGGATAGACCCGGAGATGGAAGGCCTTTCTCGAGCACACTGGTCACGATGCGCAGACTGGGGACCACCGGGAGGTCGCCATGGGAGGTGTCGAGAAGCGGTCGATCGTGCAGCTCGGCCTGCTGCAGGATGTGATCGTGAATCACCCGTATCGCCTCGAAGTTCTCGAGATACCGTTCGGCGCGTCGACCGCCGGCGCGGGCTCTGGTCAAAAATCGCGATCTGTGGGCCTCCTCGTCGAGCGTGGCCATGACCAGGGGGACCTGATAGACGACACCCTCCATGTCCGCGAACGGGATCATGCCCGGGTGGGCGTGCACACCCTCGACCACGATACTCATGTTCTCGGCGCTGGCTCTCTCCACAACCGCCCGAATGCCGACACAGACCCGGGTGGCCTGCTCCTCGTAGGTGGAGATCAGACGCTCGACGAATTCGGGATCGCTGGGGGAGCCGGGGCGCTCTTCCCTATGCTCGGGCGCGCCGGCCACTTCGAAGCTGGAGCTGTGCAGAGCCGGCAGGATCGAGGGGGTGAAGACCATCCTCATGACCTGGCGAATGGTGTCGGTGGCGTTGATGCGGTAGATGCGGAGCAGCGGAGCCAGCTCGACCGCCAGAGTCGATTTGCCAGTGCCGGAAGCACCACCGATGTAGATCACCAGCGGCCGGGGCAGATTTTGAATCCTCCGCATCATGCGGTAGCGACGCGCCTCGCCCTTTCCTTCCACGGCCTCGAGCAGATCGCCGACCCGGCGAGCCACTTCGGCCCTGGCGAGCGAAGATACTCCCTCGGATCGGAGCTCCCCTTCCAGCTCGGTCACCAGGCGATAAGCGCGATCGATGTCGATTCCCGCGGCCTGGAGACTGCGGGCGAGGAGACCCCGCGAGAAGGGCACTTCTCGTCCATGATCAACGACCCGCAAATCGGAGATCGGCCGAGCCGGTGCCCTCAGACTCGTGGAGTGCTCGGATCCCAAAGTCTCTTCCAGCTGTTGTTGAATCAGGTCTTGGAGCTCGGTGGTGGAGACCTCTTCCCGATCGGCAAGACGATCGCGGATGGCCCGGGCCATGGCGTAGGCATCGTCGAACTCGAGGCCCCGCTGCATCAGCGAGTGGGTGATCATGCCGCGCAGAAAGCGCTGTCGGCCGCCACTCGAGGAGACGACCATGAGCTGCTTCTTCCGCCCCTTGTCGGCGGATCTATCCTTGGGACTGGGTCGCTTCGCCATTACGCCTCTAAACCCTTCTTCAAAAGTTTCGGCGTCACCAGCCAAATCAACATCCCGCGCCCGAACTCGACCTCCGCCCAACTCTCCACCAGAAAATCAATCCGCGCCAGAGCGGCGGTGGGCATTCTGACCAGGCCGCCGCCGATCAGTTTGACGATCATCTCCGAAGACGTCGGCTCGTGGCCGGCCAGCAACAGGCTCTCCTGTGCGTCGTCCTGCTGCTGAATCAATTGCAGGACCAGATCGGTGTCTCCATCGTAGAGTTGGCGGTCGGTTACCACGGTGCAGGACCAGTCCCCGGCCTCTGCCGCCAGGCGAGCGGTCTCGTGGGCGCGATCAGCGGTCGACGAGATCACCAGGTCTGGGCCTTGCCCGAGACGAGACAAGAAGACACCCATCGCTCGCGCCGCCGACCGGCCTCTCGGAGCCAGTGGCCGATCGTGGTCGGCACCGAAATCGGCATTCCAATCCGATTTCCCGTGGCGGAGGATAAAGAGACTTTTCAAGCTTTGATCTCCATGGATGCGATTGGGCCGAGAAGTCCCGCACGTATTCTGTACGAGTTCCGGCTCAGGTCAAGCGGCGACCCACGGGATCGTAAGTCTGTTAGAATAAACGTTTTGCATCGTTCGCCAGAGAACCGAAGGGTGGCGAGGGAGAGTCTAGATGGCCGAAGTCGTAGTGGCAAAGCAGGAGACCCGAGAGGAAAAACCGCGCGGCAAGGCGGTAAATCTCAACCACCGGACCTACTACCTGAACCGGGAGCTGAGTTGGCTGCAGTTCAATGAGCGGGTCCTGGAGGAGGCTCTGGACGATGGGAACCCTCTCCTCGAGCGGGTCAAGTTCCTGTCGATCTTCTCCAGCAATCTGGACGAGTTCTTTATGATCCGGGTATCGGGGCTGCGTCGTCAGCTCGCCGGCGGCGCACTTCAAGCGCCACCCGATGGCATGTCACCGGCGGAGCAACTGACGGCCACCCGCGACCGTCTGGAGCCTGCCCTCGACCAGGCGGAGGATTGCTGGAAGAACGAGATCCGATCCCAGCTCAAGCGGGAGGGGATCAAAGTTCTCAACCATGACGATCTGAAGAGCAAACAGCGAAAACTGCTACGCAAACTGTTCAAGAAAGAGATATTCCCGGCGCTGACTCCTTTGGCCTTCGATCCGGGACATCCTTTTCCTCATATCTCGAATCTGAGCATCAATCTGGCGGTGGTGGTCAAGGATCCGGGACAGGGAGAGAAGTTTGCCCGGGTCAAGGTCCCCCACATGTTTCCGCGGTTCGTGCGCATTCCCAGCGAGGAAAAGGCGGATACCGAGGAGCGCCTTGGTCTCGAGGGCCACTCCTTCACCAACTTCGTGCCGTTGGAAGAGGTGGTGGCCGAGAATCTGGACACCCTCTTCCCCGGGCTCGAGATCGTCTCGGCCTACCCCTTCCGGGTGACCCGCGATGCCGACGTCGAGATCGAAGAGGACGAAGCCTCAGATCTGCTGGCGGCCATGGAGACGGTGGTTGGTCAGCGTCACTTCGGCTCTGCCGTCCGGCTTGAGATCGACTCCCGCATGCCGGACAGAATTCGCGAGATTCTCACCAAGAACCTGGGGGTAGCGCCCTACCAGGTCTATGCCGTCGATGGTCTGCTCGGACAGTCGGATCTCATGCAGTTGGCGTTGCTGGATCGATCCGAGCTCAAGGATCCACCCTTCAAACCGGTAATGCCTCCGGCTCTGACTAGGGCCAAGAGTATCTTCTCGATTCTGAAGCATCGCGATGTCCTGCTCTACCACCCGTACGACAGCTTTACACCGGTGGTGGACTTCCTCCAGGAGGCGGCCGCCGATCCCGATGTTGTGGCCATCAAACAGACTCTCTATCGGGTCGGTCCCAACTCTCCCATCGTCCAGTCCCTGCGCGAGGCGCGGGAGAACGGCAAACAGGTTTCGGTATTGGTGGAGCTCAAGGCCCGCTTCGACGAAGAGAACAACATCGTCTGGGCACGCGCGCTGGAGCGGGCTGGGGTGCACGTCGTCTACGGACTGCTGGGACTCAAGACCCACGCCAAGATGTGCTTGGTGGTCCGCCGCGAGCCGGAGGGCCTCAAACGCTACGTCCACCTGGGAACCGGCAACTACAATCCGGTTACGGCCCGTATCTACTCCGACATCGGTTATCTGACATCGGACCGCGACCTGGCGGCCGACGTTTCTCAGCTGTTCAACGCGCTGACCGGCTACTCGCGCAAGGACGAGTACCGCAAGCTGCTGGTGGCGCCCGGCAACATGCGACAACAGATCCTGGACTGCATCGACCGCGAGATCGAGCAGCACAAGAAAAGCGGCAACGGTTACCTGGCCTTCAAGATGAACGCGCTCGTCGACAAGGCGTGCATCAAAGCCCTCTACGAGGCCTCCAGAGCAGGGGTCAGGGTGGATCTCCAGGTCAGAAGTATCTGCTGTCTACGACCCGGTGTGGCCCGGGTGAGCGAGAACATCAACGTGACCTCCGTTGTCGGACGCTTTCTCGAGCATGTCCGCATCTTCTATTTCCATAACGGCGGGGAC
>JBAUDS010000469.1:0-1525 GCA_049678185.1 Thermoanaerobaculia bacterium | reverse complement strand
TGGGTCGGCGCATCAACTGGCAGCTCGGTCGCCGCTGGGCGATCGTGGCCGCGGTGTTCGCCGGCATCCTGCTCGTCATCCAGGCCCAGGATCCGCGCCGATGGAACGTGGCGGGGCCGGAGAGCGGTGAACAGTACTTCTTCCCCTCGCTCGCCCGCACGGCCAGCGGTGACTTCATTCCTTCCCGGGTCCTGATGAATGACGGGTACTGCAAGGAGTGCCACGAGGACAGTCACAAGCTTTGGGAGGTCAGCGCCCACCGCTTCAGCTCCTTCAACAACCCCCCTTATCTCTTTTCGGTGCGGGAGACCAGACGTGTCGCCTTCGAGCGTGATGGGGACGTCCAGGCCTCGAGGTTCTGCGCCGGATGCCACGACCCGGTCCCCTTTTTCGGCGGCAAGTTCGATGATCCCGGGTTCGACGATGTCAACGACCCGACCGCCCATGCCGGTGTCACCTGTACCGTTTGCCACTCGATAACCCATCTCAACAGCGTCCGCGGCAATGCCGACTTCACCATTGCAGAGCCGATCCACTACCCCTTCGCCTTTAGTGAGAACAAGGCACTCGCCTGGGTAAACCGCCAACTGGTGAAGGCCAAGCCCGAGTTTCACAAGAAGGTCTTTCTCAAGCCGTTCCACAAGACCACCGAATTCTGTGCCGGCTGTCACAAAGTGCACCTGCCGGAGGAGCTCAACGACTACAAGTGGCTGCGGGGTCAGAACCACTACGACTCTTTTCTGCTGAGCGGCGTCTCCGGACACGGTGTATCGAGCTTCTACTACCCGGAGAAGGCCGAGCCCAACTGCAACGCGTGTCATATGCCGTTGGAGCCATCGGAGCAGTTCTCAGCCCAGCACTTCGACGACTCAGGGGTGCGAACGATCCACGACCATCAATTCCCGAGCGCCAACACCGGGATCCCCCACCTCGTCGGTCTCCCCGAATGGGTGATCGACAAACACCGCAAGTTCAACGAAGACGTCATGCGGGTGGACATCTTTGGCCTGCGTGAGGGGGGTACGATCGAGGGGCCGCTCGTCGCACCGCTGCGCCCGGAGGTGCCGTCTCTGGTGCCGGGTGAGGCCTATCTGATCGAGGCCGTGATTCGCACCCTGAAGATGGGACACCAGTTCACCCAGGGCACCGCCGACTCGAACGAGGTGTGGCTCGACGTCACCGTCACCAGTGGCGGCCGCGTCATCGGTCGCAGCGGCGGCATGGCGCCCGATGGACGGGTCGATCCCTGGTCCCACTTCGTCAACGCCTATGTTCTCGATCGCGAGGGGAACCGGATCGACCGGCGCAACGCTCAGGACATCTTTGTGTCGCTCTACGATCACCAGATCCCACCAGGCGCCGCGGACACGGTTCACCTGCGACTCGACCTCCCTCCCACGGTGACCGAGTCGGTGACGGTCGAGGTCAAGCTGCAATTCCGCAAGTTCGACACGACTTATATGCAGTTTGTCTACGGTCAGGACTTCGTCAACGACCTGCCCATCATGACTCTGGCCACGGATCG
>JBAUDS010000468.1:0-1562 GCA_049678185.1 Thermoanaerobaculia bacterium | reverse complement strand
GAACCGAGACGATCTCCATCCAACTGCATGGCGAGCACAATGTGGCCAACGCGCTGGCCGTCTGGACCGTTGCCCAGCGAGACGGCCTGCCGGTGGCGGAGATCAAACGGGCACTGGCGAGCTTTCGCGGCGTCAAGCGCCGTCTCGAGGAGGTCGGCACCGCTTCGGGGGTGACGGTGATTGACGACTTCGCTCACCACCCGACGGCGGTGGCCAAGACCCTGGCGGCTCTCAGAGAGCGGTTTGGCGAGCGGCGTCTGGTGGTGGTCTACGAGCCTCGCACGTTGACCGCCGGGCGTCGGCGCTTCTTCGAGGCCTACGCCGATGCCTTCTCACTTGCCGATGCCGCATTTTTTGCCCCGATCTATCACAGCAAGCGGCTCGACCCAGAGGATCGCCTCGATCTGGAAGCGCTCGAGCGTCGGCTGCGGGAGAGGGGAGTCGAAGCACGTCGGGTGGAGACAGACGAGGACATCCTCGAGTCGGTGGCCTCCGAGTTGCGCCCCGAGGATGTGGTGATCACCATGTCCTCAGGCGACTTTGGCCATCTGCCGCAGCGACTTCTGGCCCTTCTCAGGGTGTAACAACTGTAATTGTTAGCCCCCCATCTATCTGCTAACATCCCGCAATTCAATGGGTTGAATACAGCTTCCCGACCCCCTCATAGACATGACCTACGCCGGTAATACCAGCCTGTCGACAGAGATCCAGAACCGGATCCTGACCACCTTCAAGCAGACCATGAACCTCGCCGGCCAGGGGAGCCGTCAGGAGGCCCTGCTGGGCTGTGACTTCATCCTTCGCCTCGATCCTCTTTTCGAGCCGGCGCGGACGCTTTACAACCGCCTTCAGGCAGCTGAAGGACCGGTGGCCACCGACGATCTGCAAGAGGTTCTGGAATCGCTGACCGACCAACCGGCACCACAAGCCCAGGTACCGCCAGCCACTCCCACCGACACGACGACCGAGGTCGGCAGCCCGACTCCACCCCAGCCGCAGCCCGGCTCCCAGGCGACGGCCGACGACCTCTTCCCGGCTGACCAGGGAGCGGCGGGAGCCGCGTTGGCCACCGATGAGCTGCGGGCACAGCTGACGCAGCTTCTCGAGCAACGAGAATTCCAGGAGATCAAGAAGCTGGCCAAGGAGCATCGAACGGAAGTCGCCAAAGAAGCCGATCTGCAGGCGATCGTGGCCACCGTCAGTCAGCGGCTCGAGGCACAGCCCTACTTGCGCTCCTTTATCGACTCGGCCATCAAGGCCCTGGGAGGGGGCAACGCGGGGGAAGCGCGAAAGCTGCTCGAGAAGGGAAAGAATCTCGACCCGACCCACCCGGAAGTCCTCGAGCTGGAGGAACAGATCGCCGCGGCCGAGAAGGGCGCCACCACCGACCAGGAGGTGCCGGCGCCACCGGAAGCGGCGCCAGCCGCAACGGAGACGCCTACACCCGCACCGGAAGCTGCTGCGCCAAAACAGCCGCCGGCGGCGCCCACACCAGCAGCTGCCGCACCGGCGGCCGAAGCTGAGACGACGGAGGAGGCCCCGTCGAGCGACCTCCTCGGAGA
>JBAUDS010000467.1:0-11413 GCA_049678185.1 Thermoanaerobaculia bacterium | reverse complement strand
GGTGCCATCGCGCCGGCCAGTTCTTTTTCAGCACCCTATTCCGCTTTCATTCTTTATGCAGAGGAACACGACAGAGTCTGTTTCGCCTCCACCTGAAGCCACTGGACCTAGACCCCGATAGTGAAGTCGAGTAGGTGATCGAGCGGGCTGAGGACGCTGCCGAGTGCATCGGCTGTGGGGCCCAGTGCCCCAACGGGGCGGCACAGCTCTTCACCGCGGCCAAGATTTCCCACCTGGCGCTCTTACCCCAGGGTCAGCCCGAGCGCTATCGCCGGGTACGCAAGATGGTCGAGGAGATGGAAGCCTATTTCGGCAGCTGTACCAACTTCACCGAATGCGAGGCCGCCTGTCCCAAAGAGATCTCGATCGAGTTCATCGCCCGCATGAACCGGGATTTCCTCAAAGCCCAGTTCGGCGGATCCTGAGTCGCGTGGTATCGGCCTGATTACTTCTTGGTGCGGCGGGCCATGACCAGGGTACGGTCGTCGGCGTAGGGGGTCCCTTGTGCAAATCCGTCGAGGTCGGCATCGATCTCGCCAGCGAGCTCGTCGAGGGACTTCTCCCGATGTTTGGTGCAGACCGCCGTCAAGCGCTCGAGACCGTACTCCTCGTCCTCGGGGTCGTTGGCCTCGGTGATCCCGTCGGTATAGAGCACCAGCAAGTCGCCGGGATCGAGCTTGGTGTGGCCTTCGGTGTAATTCCCGTCCTCCATCAGGCCGATGGGCAAGCCCGTTGGTCCGAGCTCTTCCACCTTGCCGTCGGCACCGACGATCAGCGCCGGGTTGTGACCGGCGTTGGTGTAGCTGATCTTGCCGGTCTTGGGCTCGAGCACGACTAGAAACGAGGTGGCGTACTTGGCGGGTGGGGTGCGGGCAAAAAGCCGCCGGCAGACCTTGCTACAGATCTCCCCGGCACCTTGTCCGACCTCGATCGGCCCCGCCATCAGGGCCTCGAGAGAGGCGGTCAACAGAGAGGCGGCGATCCCCTTGCCGGAGACGTCGGCGATGATGAAGACACACTCCTCCCCGTCATTCCGGTCCACCACGCGGTAGTAGTCGCCGGAGACGCCCCGCGAGGGGATGTTGCCCCCCCGGATCTCGTAGCCATCGACCACCGGCAGCTCGCTGGGCAGCAGCGCCACCTGAATCTGCCGCGCCAGCTTGAGCTCCTCTTCCATACGTCGACGCTCGGCGGCCTCTTCCGCCAGGGCGACATTGCGAATTCTCATCGCGGCTACGGAGGCGAGGGAGACCAGCAGCTCCATGTCTTCCTCTTTGAACTGCCGCTTGTGGACGCGGGAGTTGAGGACGATCATGCCCAGTGGGCCCTCGGCGTCCAACAGCGGGGCTGCGACCAGACTGCGGACACCCGAGCTCAGGATGCTTTCGGCGGCGGCAAAGCGCTCGTCGGTCTCGACATCCAGGACCAGCGCCGCCAGACCTTTTTCCGCCACCTCGCTGACCAGGGTTTGGGAATAGAGATAGTCACTTTCGATGCCGGATACAGAGCGGGCAGCGGCGCGATCGTAGCCACCCTCCGTCCTTTTGAGAAAGATCGCTCCCTCTTCGGGCTCCAGATGCTCGAAAGCACGCACCAGGATCATCTGCAGCAGCTCGGGCAGCTCGATCGACCGGGCGAGCGCCCGGTGGACGTCGTTGAGCATCTTGAGCCGCTCGGTCTGACGGCGAACCTCCTCCGGGGCCTGCAGCCCGGCGGTGGCCGAGGTGGTCTGGCTCTCGATGAGGTCGGTGGCCTTGCGAAAGACGGTGTGGGTACCGAGATCCGAGCTGGCGGTGGTGCTCTTGGTCTTGCCATCCTTGGTCAGGACGGAGATGACACTCCCAGACAGCCGTAGCTCGTCACCCGGCTGCAGGCGGGTCGGCTCTTGAATTGCCGTGCCGTTGACGAGGGTGCCGTTCCGCGACCCCAGGTCCTCGGCGAACCAGAATTCGCCCTCGGAAAAGAGCCGGGCGTGCCGTCGCGACAGAAACCGGTCGGCCAGGGCCAGGTCGGCCGACGATGAGCGGCCGACGACGACGGACTCCCCCTCGAGTTGGTGCTCGAAGGGATCGCCGTGGGCTGGCACGATCCTTAGACGGAACATTTCCTCGAGTCTACAAGACCGGGGGTCCCTCCGTCGATCGAGACGCTAGGAAAAGATCTTGAAAAACAGGGAAAACACCCTCTTTACCATCGGTGTGAGCTTGCCTCGCCGCCAGGTGTCGGCGGCTTTCTTGATCACCTCGGCCTGGGTGGGGTAGGGGTGGATGACACCCGAGATGGCGTTGAGACCGACACCGGTGGTCACCGCCAGACTGAGCTCACCCAGCATGTCCCCGGCGTGCTCGGCCACCAGGGTAGCGCCGAGGATGCGGTCTTTTCCCTTTTCGACATAGAGACGGAGAAAGCCCTCGTCGGCGCTGTCGAGCACCGCGCGGTCGACATCGGCAAGCGGAATGGTGAGCTTGTCGACCTCGAGCCCTTTCTCTTTGGCGTCCTTCTCGTACATGCCGACATGGGCGATCTCCGGGCTGGTGTAGGTACACCAGGGAACGACCAGGGCGCTCGCCTTGGCGCGGAAGAAAAGGAGCGAGTTCTGGATGGCGATGCGAGCCAGGGCGTCGGCGGTGTGGGTGAACTTGTACGCCGAAGCCACGTCGCCGACGGCGAAGATCTTCTTGTTGCTCGTCTGCAGACGGTCGTTGACGACGACACCCCGCTTGTTGAAGTCGACTCCCGCCGCCTCCAGGCCGATGCCATCGACATTTGGGGCTCGGCCCACAGCCACGAGCAGCTCGTCGACGGTGGTCTGCAGTGACTCACCGTCCTTCTCGAAATGGATGATCTTGCCCGCCTGGGTGTTGTCGACCCGGAGTACTTTGACCCCCAACTCCAGCTCGACGCCGTCTCTGAGCATCGATTGCTGAACGATCTCCGCGGCGTCGCTGTCTTCCCTCACCAGCACATGGGGGGCCATGTCGAAGAGCGTCACGCGGCTGCCAAAGCGGGCAAAGCTCTGGGAGAGCTCGCAGCCGATCGGCCCGCCGCCGATGACACCCAGGCGTGGCGGCAGCTCGGTGAGGGTAAAGACATTCTCGTTGGTGAGAAAACAGCCCTCGTCGCAGCCCGGAATGGGGGGGACAAAGGGCCGGGCGCCGGTGGCGATGACCGCCCGGCGGAAGCGGAGCCGTTGGCCGTCGACCTCGACCGCATCCGAGGCGACAAAGCGACCGTTGCCAATAAAGATGTCGATTCCCAGGTCATGAAAACGCTGGGCACTGTCGTGGCGGCTGATTTCGGCCCGGAGTCGCCGCATCCGCTCCATGACGGCGCCAAAATCTCCCTCGCCCGCCACCTCGGGACCGCCGAACTCCGCCGCGGCCCGCCGGGCCTCATGCCAGGCGCGGGCGGCGCGGATGATTCCCTTCGACGGGACACAACCGTAGTTGAGGCAGTCACCACCCATCAGACGACGCTCGACCAGAGCGACCTTGGCCCCGAGTCCTGCGGCTCCTGCGGCCGAGACCAGACCAGCAGTCCCGGCGCCGATGACGACCAGGTGATACCGGTCGGCTGGCTCGGGGTTGACCCAATCGGTCGGGTGAACCTGCTGGAGCAGGGTTTCGTTGTAGGCGTCGAAAGGCTGGACCAGTGCCTCGAGCTCCGAGTCGAGAGTCCGGGTCGGTCTGGGATCAATCATCCTCAACCTCCTGGGAAAGGGCACGGCGGGCGATGCGGGTGACGAATGTCGTGACTACTAGGGTGGCCAGAAGCCCAACGGACAGTACCACCCAGTAACCCGCGCCGCGCTCAACCTCGGCTCCACCTGCCACCGCCGCCAGGCTACCGATAGCTTTGCCGTAGTAGACGTAGAGAAAGGTGCCGGGGATCATGCCGACGGCCGCCGTCACGTAGTCACGCAGACTCACCCGGGTCAGACCGAGGGCATAGTTCAGTAGGTTGTAGGGGAAGACCGGGGAGAGCCGCAACAGAAAGACGATCTTGAGGCCCTCCTTGGCGACCGCACGATCGATGACGGCGAACTTGGGGCTGTTCTCCAACCGGCTCTCGATGGCTCCCCGCGCGAAATAGCGGGCGACGAGAAAGGCGAGCGTCGAGCCCAGAGTGGCGCCGATAAAGACGTAGAGGGTCCCCCTGGCCAGCCCGAATATCGCTCCGGCGGCCAACGTCAGGATCGATCCTGGAATAAAGCCGACCGTGGCCGCCGCATAGCCCAGGATGAACACCAGCGGCCCCCAGAATCCCAGGGTGTCGACCCAGGCGGCGAATTGGGGGACATAGGCGCCAAGTTGACGGCCCACGAGAAGTAGAAGGACCAGCCCGGCCACACCGAGGGCGACTTTTCCGACCAGCGACCAGCGTGGGTGGATCGTCGGATTGTCGGGCGTGGCGGTCTGGGATTCGAGCTCGGTCATGGCGTGTTGTGCCCCCCTGCACCGCTCAGGCGGTGCTCCCTCTGCTCGATGACCTACGGTCGGTTGAGTGTATCGGTTCTGTGCCGGCTAGGCGGCGACCCAGAGGGCGGCGGCGAGCAGTACCCCGGAGAGTCCGACAAACATCCCCCCGATAGCCGCCAGGTTGCCCCAGATAGTTCCCTCTTTGGCGGTCTTTCCCAAGAGCAAAAGACAGCCGACGCAGACGCCGAGCCCCACGGTGGCGAAGAGCGAGGTCTGGGTGCTGCTGAGGGCTGATCCGGGGCCCGTGCTCTTGGCCGCCAGCAGATTGGCCACCATGGCTGCTCCGCCAAGCGCAAGCAGGGTCAGAGCAGCCAGATCCCAGAGCTTCGGTTTTGGAAAATCATCCTTCAGGGACGGCAATCTCACGACTTCTCCTTGCGAAATTTGGCTGGATCGTAGCACACCCCTCGGTCCCGGAGTGATCACGATCGAGCACCAGGCGATAAACCCCTTGGATTCTTGTATTTGCGTACTGTCCGAAGTTTTTTGATCAATTTGCAGGAAATAGCTTGCCTTTTGAGAGATAGTGGGTTATTTTTTGCCATCTTGATTCGAAAATGGAGGGCATAGTGACTACCAGAGCCGAGATTCTCAAAGCCGTGGCCAAGGAGAAAGTCCGCTTTCTGCGGCTCCAATTCACCGACATCATGGGCGTTTTGAAGAATGTAGAGGTGCCCCGCAGTCAGTTTGGCAAGGCACTCGACGGCCAGATCATGTTCGACGGGTCTTCAATCGAAGGCTTTGTTCGTATCGAGGAGTCGGACATGCTACTGGTGCCGGATCTCTCGACCTTTCGGGTGAACCCCTGGGTCGGCCCCGACGGCACTCGCGTGGCCCGTCTGATCTGCGACATCTATCGTCCCGACGGCAAACCCTTCGAGGGCTGTCCCCGTCTAGCACTCGGGCGGCAGATCGAGAAGGCCAAGAAGATGGGTTACACGATGGTGGCAGGCCCCGAGGCCGAGTTCTTTCTCTTCCAGAAGGACGAGAATGGAAAGACCGTGGTCGAGACCCACGATGTGGGCGGCTACTTCGATCTCACGCCGGTCGACAAGGGGGAAGAGTGCCGCCGCGACATTGTCGGGGTGTTGGAGTCCATGGGCTTCGAGGTCGAGGCGGCCCACCACGAGGTGGCACCCGGCCAGCATGAGATCGATTTCAAGTATGCCGAAGCGATGGAGTGCGCCGACAATGTGGCCACCTTCCGCTTTGTGGTCAAGAAGGTGGCGCTCGACCATGGCCTCCACGCCACCTTTATGCCCAAGCCGATCTTTGGCGTCAACGGCTCGGGGATGCACACCCATCAGAGTCTCCTCACCCGGCAGAAGAAGAACGCCTTTTATGCACCCAAGGGCGAGTGGCAGCTGTCCAAGGTGGCCCTGGGCTATATCGGCGGGCTGCTCAAGCACGCCCAGGGCTTTGTGGCCGTGACCAACCCGCTGGTCAACTCCTACAAGCGGCTGGTGCCCGGCTACGAGGCGCCCACCAACATCGCCTGGTCGGAAAAGAACCGCAGCCCGCTGGTGCGAGTTCCCGCCAAACGGGGGATGTCCACCCGCTGCGAGCTGAGGATCCCCGACCCCTCGGCCAACCCCTATCTGGCACTGGCGGTGATGCTGGCGTCCGGTCTCGACGGTATCCAGGAGAAGCTCCACCCGGGTGAACCGGTCAACAAGAACATCTTCGCCATGAGCCAACGGGAGAAACGTCGTCTCAAGATCGATGCCCTACCGGGTGATCTGTCTGACGCTCTCGACCAGCTGGAAAAGGACAAGGTGGTCACCGAGGACCTGGGCGAGCACATCCGCGAGCACTTCGTGTTGGCCAAGCGGCAGGAGTGGCACGAGTACATCTCGGTGGTGCACCCCTGGGAACAGGACCAGTACCTGCACAAGTACTAGGTCTTCTACGGCTGGTGCTCCGGCCGCAGTAGATCGAAGAGCGTCTTCACCGGTGTAAACGTCTCGGCCGGTACCTCGACGAAGGCGGTGTTCCAACCCGCCATCGACCCGTTCCAGAGGCCCGGCCGTTCGAGAGACTTGAGCGGCCGGCCCTCGGAGGTCTTCCGGCTGATAAACGCCGTCGTCGAATCCACAAAACGGCCCAGGTCGAAAGGCCGTCCATGCCGGTCGAGTAGCGCACAGACCAGGTCGGTCGGGTTGAAGTGGGTGGAGGAGTCCCAGATCTCCTGCTGATCGGGTGCCGAGCGATCGACCTGGGCCGACTCCACGATCTGGCCTGAAAGACCGCCATCGGTCTCCCTCACCCAGAATGGACCACCACCCGGCTCCCCGGCTTGGATGACCACACCGCAAACCCGCATGGGGCGGTCGAGTCGGTCGACGGCCCAGCGACGGCGGCTGTCGTGATCGGCCGCGGCCAGAGATGGGGGTGCGACCACCGCGAGCTCCGTGGTGATGAGCTCGAGCGCCCGATCCACGACAGCCGGGTCATCCGGCGATGCCTCGAGCAGATCGTGAAGTTGAAAGGCTCTCCCCTGCAGATGGACCAGATGCCCGGCCAGGAGTCGTTTCCAGGTGGCAACCACCTGGTGACGTCGCTCGGGGGCGATGTTGTCGATGTTTTTGATAAAGACGATGTCGCCGCCGAGAGCATCAAGGTTGTGGATGAGGGAACCATGGCCGCCCGGACGGAAGAGCAACGATCCATCGCCGAGGCGAAAAGGCGCATTCTCCGGATCGACGGCGATGGTGTCGGTGGAGTCGCTTTGAGTCGAAAAGCCCACCTCGAGCTCGATCCCCAGAGACTGCTGCAGTGGCTCCCTGACGCGGTCGAGAATCGAGGTGAAGGAGTCCCTGTGTCTGGGGGTGACGGTGAAATGGAGCCGACAGGTGCCACCGGGAGTCGCCAGATAGCGGGCCGCTTCGACCAGATGCTCTTCGAACGGTGTGCGGGCACCCTCCGCATAGGCGTGAAAGTCGAGCAACGCCTTGGGTGTGTCGAGATAGCCCAGCCCGTCGGGCTCGAGCAGAGTCTCGAGCACGGTCCCGGCCGCCCGCGAACGGATCAGCTCTTCGAGGTCGAGACCGTTCTGAGCAATCGTCTCTCGCAGTCGGGGATAGAAGGCAAAGCGTGAAAGCTCGCTGAGGAAGCGGTCGCTCTCCTCGGCACTGCCACCGGCTCCATCAGCCGTTTGTCCCTGCAGATCCCGGAACATCCGGGTGGCCGCCCCGGAGGCGGGTACGAACTTGAGCAGCCGGTTGCCCTCGGCGGCCGCCATCCAGGTCGCTGCTGTCGCCTCGTGCGCCGCCGGATCCAGGCGATGGATGCCGTCGTCGAGCCGGCAGGGTCGGTCGAGCCGCGGGGCGGGTGGCGGCGAAGAGAAGAAACGAAGCTGCCGCCCGACTTCGTCGGCGGGGATACCGAGCCGCGAGATCTGTTCCAGATCTCTCGCGGTGAGCTGCGGGAGCGAGCTACTCTCCAAGCAGACCCTTCTTGAAAGCCGCCCCGGGGGGGTTGGCCCCGATCCAACAGGAGTAGAGGGCATCGGCAAAGGGCCTGCCCGCGATCGTTCCCTTGCTCTGGCCTTTGACCGTCGACTCGGTACCCTCACCCGGCAGGTAGGTGAAGATCATCTTCTCGCCCTTCTCCATGTCGTCCATATAGCCACAGAGGCGCTCGAAATCGGCCTTGACCTGGTCCGAGGCGTTGGCGACGTTGGCCTCGAGACATTCGTCCCAGGCGCCACACATCTTCTTGCCACTCACCCCAAACCTGAAATCCATGACCAGCTGCCGCGCGGTGTCGGAGGCGAGGATCTTCTCGGCATCGTTCTGTTTGGTGGGCAGATAGAGACCGGCGACGTAGACCTTGATGATGGCCTTCTTGCGCAGCCCCATCCCGTTGAGAACCAGCTGTTGGTCCCCGACCTCGGTGGTGTCCCCCATGGTGACCCCCGCCAACTCGCCGGCCTGAGCACCCACGGCGGCCGCCAAGACGACGCATAGAACAAGTACGGTTCGCATCTGACTCCTCCTGTAATCGTTGGTATGTCCTGTCGACCGCAGTCTATCGGTTCGAGGTCGACGGGCAAAACAGGGCGTATGGGAGGCGTTGAATAGAGTAGATTAGGGGACGCCCCCTGCGAACCCGAACGAGCCCTATGCCACCCGAAGACGCGGAGCTGGTCACTCGAGCCTTGGCGGGCGCCGAGTCCGCCTTCCGCGACCTGGTGCTCCGCTACCAGAAGCCGGTGCACGGCCTCATCATGCGCATGGTCCGGGATCGCGGCTTGGCGGAGGATTTGGCGCAGGAGGTCTTTATCAAGGCCTATCGCGCCCTGGGCACCTTCGATCCCCAACGCAAGTTTTCCAACTGGCTGTTCAAGATCGCGCACAACACGGCGATCGATCAGCTCCGGCGGCGACAGATCGAGACCGTGCCTCTGGAGAGCCCGGACGATGAGAAGGCGGATCTGCTGGCCCTGCTACCCGACCCCGAAGGGGAGAGTCCGGATACCCGGCTGAAACGCCGCTCCCTGGCCGAGGCGATCTCGGGCGCCATCGGGCAGCTGCGGGTGGAGTATCGCGAGGTCGTCGTGCTGCGCTTCCAGGAGGGTCTGTCCTACGAGGAAATTGCTGAAATCACGGAACTTCCGCTGGGTACGGTCAAGACCCATCTGCATCGGGCCCGTAAGGCGATGGTGCGTACCCTGACCGCCCAGGGCTGGGGTCCGAAGGGGCTCGAATGAGCCGCAAAAAACCGAGCGAAACCTGGAGAGCAGACCTCTCGTAGGGTCGAATTGGAGGGACTCCAAATGGGTCGAACACTACACAAGTCCGTCAGACAATGGCTCCACGAGGAGCGACTGGATCGGCTCGACAGCGCCGAGCTGGGTCTGCGGCAGGTTTTCGCCCAACTTCCGCTTTCCGGACCGGCGCCGGGGTTCGCCGACCGGGTGCTGGCACGGGTTGGTCTGGCGCCCGAGCGACTGCTCTTCGGCTCCATCTCCACGGCCTGGGCTTGGCGTCTGGCGATCGCTCTGTGCCTGGTCCTGGTCACGGTCACCGTGCTCCTGACCCCCGGCATTGTCTACGTCGTCTTTGGCAGTCTCAAAGGGGATTCGCTGGCACAGATCGGGACTGCGGCACTGGTGGGATTCCTCCAACGATTTGGCGAGGGGCTTGCCGTGTGGCAGACCTTCTCCGGGGCCGGTCGTATCCTGGCCACGACACTGAACACTCCAACCGTCTATGCAGCGTTGATCTTCGCTAGCCTCCTCAGTATCGGGGCGTTTCGACTGCTGCACGGATTGATGATCTCCGACAGGGGTACAAGCTATGCAACGACTATCTGATTTCATTCTCCACCGGCTCGGGAACCGACGCCTGGCGAGGGCTCTGGTGCTCTCCGGTCTCTTGGCGCTGGTCCTGGGTACACCAATGGCCCAAGCTCAGGGTTCCGCGACTGCCGAGGTCGCCGTGACCGCTGCCCAGCAGGAGCTGAGCGCGGCCGTCCTGGAACGCTTCGATGTCGTCATCCTGAGTCGCGGCCTGCTGCTCGAGCCTCTCGACGAGGACGCCGAGTTCAGGGCGATCGAGGTGACCAGCGACGGCTTGGTCGTCGACGGCGAAGACATCGCGGCCGATGATCTCTACGACCGGCTCGACGACGAGGAGGCCGATCTGCTCGTCGGTCTCTCGGAGCTCGACATCCCGGTGATGAAGGCGCTCTTCGAGGGCGTGGGATTCGACATCCCGGAGCCGGAGGAAGTGGTGGAGGCGTCTGTCACGATCTCGCTCGAGGACGACGAGGACGAAGCGGACAAAGAGAAAGACTCCGACGAGCGGCGTCACCGGAAGGGCCACAAGAAGGACGCCCAGGTCATCGTCGGTAGCAGCCACACGGTGGACGAGGACGAGATCTCCAGGGAGATTCTGGTCGTCGGTGGCGAGTTGGAGATTCGCGGTGAGGTGGTGGGCAACGCGGTGGCGATCGGTGGCCCGGTGACGGTGTCAGGGGAAGTCACCGGCGATGTCTCTTCCGTCGGCAGCACGGTCTATCTCGAGTCCGGAGCCTTCGTCAGGGGCGATGTGGTGAGCATGGGCGGCACCGTGGAGCGGGAGGAAGATGTGACTGTCCAGGGCGATGTGGTCGAGGTTCCCTTTGGCCCGTCCTTCCGGTTTGGCGCGTTTCCCTGGACCAGCCTTTGGCGCGGCGATGGCGACTGGCACGATGCCGAGGATGTCTGGCGCTTCTCACCCATGCGGGCGGCGATGGGAGCCTTCTGGAAGATCTTCGGGGTGGTGATCCTGTCGTTGCTGGCCTGTCTGGCCCTGCTCCTGGGGCGTGGCCCGGTGGCGAGGATGGAGCGCAGAATCGTCGCCGAGCCCTGGAAGTGCGGGCTGGTCGGTCTCGTGGCCCAGATCCTGTTCCTGCCGCTTCTCATCCTGGTGGTGGTGGTTCTGGCGATCTCGATCATCGGCATTCCGCTGCTGCTCCTGGTGCCCTTTGCGCTCTTTGCCCTGATGGTCGTCTGCTTTCTCGGCTTTGTGGCGGTGGCTCAACAGCTCGGCAGCGTGCTAAAGGAGCGGTTTGGCTGGCAGGTCGACAGTCCCTACATGGTGGTGGCGCTGGGTGTCCTGGTGATTCAGATCTGGGGGCTCATCGGCAGCCTGTTCGATGTGGGTTGGGGACCGCTCTGGTTTATCGCCGTGATGTTCTTTGTGTTTAGCGCGGTGGTGAAGTACGTCGTCTGGACCGTCGGGTTTGGTGCGGCTCTGCTCACCCGCTTTGGGACCAAGGACACCTGGGGCGGCTCAGCGGCCGCGCCGCTGCCGCCATTGCCGGCGGGACCGGACGAGGGGACCCTGGACGACTTCGGCTTTGCGGACGAAGCGCCCGAAGCAGCCGGGCCCGATGAAGGCGATTGGGAAGAGCCGGAAGATACCGAGTCTCCAAAGGAACCCGAATAG
>JBAUDS010000466.1:0-2328 GCA_049678185.1 Thermoanaerobaculia bacterium | reverse complement strand
CAGAAGGAAGTAGCGCCGTCGGTGCTTCTCGTCCACGACCCCGCTATAGAAGAGGAAGAGTGAAAGTGTGGTGAAGAAGGTCAGAACCATGTCGTACTGAACCGATCGCGCCAGAACCATGAACAGCCCGCTGGTGGCGAGGACCAAAGCGCCCAGGAAACCCACCGATGAGCCAAACATTCTTTTGCCCAGCAGGTAGGTCACGGCCACACAGGCCAGACCCAGCAACGCCGCGGGCAACCGCGCGGCCAGCTCGGTAAAGCCCAGCAGCGCAAAGGAGGCCGCTCCGATCCAGTTGAACAGGATCGGCTTGTCGAAAAAGGCCTCACCGTTGAAGCTGGGGGTGACCCAGTCACCGGTGACGACCATGTTTCTGGCCATCGCCGCGTGTATCCCCTCGTCGTGGTCCCACAGCGCTCGCGAGCCCAGTTGGAAGAGGAACAGGAACCCGCAAAGGGCCAGCAGCACGAGAATTCGTCGGCGCTCGGCCCTGTCTGGCTGCAGGTTGGTCATGGCTGAGAACTTCGCAGGGAGTGTGCCTTTGTGGGCACCTTTGTCGGCGGCTGGAGGATACAACAGTCATCCTTGGCGAAGTGCTAGCCTGTGCTTCTCATCATCATGCGTTGCAAGGCGGCGCCGAGCTGAGATCGTGTAGAGAGAAGATCGGCGACCTGGAGTAACGAAGAGGTGCATCCTGATCTGATCCAGAGAGCGCGCTGGGTGGCGGGAACAGCGGGTGGCCTGATGATTCTTGTCGCGCTGCTAGCCGACGAATTAGGCCTCGATCATTCGCCGAATTTTGGCGCCGGCGAGACGCTGCTTCTCATCGCCGGCGTTGGCGTGCTGGCGGTCGCCCTGGCTGGTCCACGGTTTCAAACGCTCTACCGGGGTGCGGCGATTCTGCTGCTCAATACACTTGTCGTGATTGGGGTGCTCGAGCTCACTCTCATCGCCTACTCCACCCTGACCGGAACCTCGCTGGCGCCTACCGGTCTCATCGACTCGCTGTCGGACCACTATCGCGGCCTCTCCTACTATGCCGCTAAGGAGTGGGGCGAGCAGTATTGGGACGAGAATGACAGGGGCGCGGCGCAGCACTATCAGCCCTACGTTGGCTGGCGGACCGCGCCGTTCGCAGGCGAGACCCTGAATGTCGATAACGATGGGATACGCCGCACTCCGGATACAGCCTGCGACCAGCCCACGGCCTACAAGATCTTCATTCTTGGCGGATCAGCCATGTGGGGGTGGGGCGCGCCCGACTGGGGAACGATCCCGGCCTATCTCCAGGTCGAGCTTGCTGCACGGCGTGAGGAACCGGTGTGCGTGGTCAACTTGGGGGAGAACGCCTTTGTTTCGGACCAGGAGTTGGTCGAGTTGGTCGTGCGTCTACGTGCTGGGGAACGGCCCGACCTGGTGATTTTCTACGATGGTGTCAACGACGTGCTTGCCGCTCACGAGACGGGGCGGCCGGGTCTGCATCAGAACTTTCGCCTGATCGCTGGGCGAATCGAGGGCACACCGGGTCCACTCCTGGCCTGGCTGCAACAGCTCAACACGGTTCAACTCGCCTATCGGCTGACACGTGGCCGCGAGGCGCGCAAACGCGACCGGGCGCCGATCGACGCTCCCGTACTCGCGGGCAAGATCGTGGACAACTACTTGGGGCTGGCCGATGTAGTCGACGGGTTGGCGCAGTCCTACGGCTTCGACGTGCTCTTTTTCTGGCAGCCCTACATCCTGATGGGCGGCAAACCGCTGACGGCGGAAGAGCGCGCGATAGTCGAGAGTCTCGACATGATCCTGGAGCTCGAGCCGGACCTTGCCGATCTGTATACCGAGACCTATCGCCGCATCGCTGCCCAGGTCAGCCAGCGAGAGCGTCTTGAAGACCTGAGTGGGTTGTTCGACACCGAGGAGGGGTTGCTCTGGATCGATACCTGGGGTCACGTCACTCCCGTCGGCAACAAGATTGTCGCCCGGGCGATGGTTCCTTTCATTGTCGAGCAGTGGCCCGTGGGCGACCCACGGCAGCAGGGCCCGGCACCGCCGGTCGGTCGTTGACAGCCATGGTCGATCAACGCAGAATCCGCCCATGACCGAGACCGGGCTTTCGTCGTTCGCGGTGCGTCACCGCACGCTGCTGCTGCTCGTGCTCTGCACGGTGGTCTACATCGCGCCGTTGGGTCTGCGCGACATGTGGTATCCCGACGAGCCCGACATCGCCGAGGTTGCCCAGTCCATGTATGTCAGTGGCGACTGGGTCGCACCACGCCGTATGGGTGTGATCTGGGTCGATTACCCACCGATGATCTATTGGGTGGGCTC
>JBAUDS010000465.1:0-10322 GCA_049678185.1 Thermoanaerobaculia bacterium | reverse complement strand
GTAGGCCTGCGAGTCCGAGTATCCGCGAGCATTCTTCATGTCCGGGTAGTGCGCGAAGAAGAGGATGTCGTCGCGGCGCTCCAGGATCCCCAGTTGCAGGTGAGAGGCTTCGGAGCTGACATGACGGATGAGCCTCTTCAAAGCCTGATAGAGCGTCGGGGCTGTCTGCAACAGGCGCAGGAGGGAGTCACTCAGATTGTTGTCGCCGACAAACCGTCCAACATGCCAGCCCAGCGACGGGTCTTCGGCCCGAGACGCGGCATCGAAGAAGGACCATGCCCTTCTCACGGGAACGAACTCGTTCGGGTTGTCGCAGAAGACCGGCAGTCCTTGACGGCGGAAGTGCCGATGCACCGGTGCGCCGACCTCTTGAAGAAAGGCCCCGAATGCCATGGGATGCGCGAGGCGCATGATGGGTGGTGACGAATTTCTCGACATGTTGCTCCGGCCGCTTCGTTGCCAAATACTGGCGACAAGGATAGGACAAGGGCAGATTGGACTGAACTTAACCTCGGATTCTACATGGATATGGCTCGGCGAAGGCCTGTGGCAGAAAAAGGTCGAAATCGTTGACTTGAAAAGGTCCGTAGTTTTCAGGCGGATCTGTCAAACTGTTGTGTTGAGCTGGTGATCCGAGATGTGGCGATCGTGACCAAGAGCCAGCACGGCTCCATCCGCGTCCTCAGCACCTGGGCCAATGCCGACATCGCCGGCACCAAGTATTGGAAAGACGGCAAGCTCAACAACGAGCAGGGTCGAGTCGATGCGCCAGGAGCTGCTGCAGGTGGGGCAGACGGTGGCCGGGGCCGCGGTCTCTCGACCGCGGCCCCGGCCAGTGAACGGTCAGTCCAAAATGGAGGCAGCTTTGTCGAAACTGGCTGCCGCCTTGTCGTAGTGACGCTCGGCCGAATCGATGTTGCCATTGTCGAGAGCCGTCACCGCGTCACCGAGCTCATCGATGCCATGGTTCATCGCGTCGACGGCACCCTTGTTCGACTCGCCGACATCCGCCTTCGGCGTTCGTCGCCGGACTACCTTGCACTTCGGTTCCCGTCTCGGATCAATAGTGACGAACGACAGCCGAACTCGTCTCTGCCGCGGAGCAGCAAGACCAAGCGCCCGGTCAGATTCTGATCCGGAACGTTCGGATATTCGACGGGACAGCCGATAGGCTGTCTTCCCCCACGGACGTGTTGCGTAATGGCCCGTTACGCGACTGCACCCTCAAGGCCGAAACCCACAGGCTGCAGGCACGGACTATCGCCCAGTGCCCACACCCTGTTGACCCTGTTGACTCAAGTCACGACAGAGTCCTACTGCCCCTGCGAGGCCGTCTGGATACTTGCGAGAGCATCGCCGATGCTGAAGCTGGCCGGCTTCGATCTCGGCGGGAATTCATCGAATGTCTTTAGGAACTGCCCCACGTAGGCCGCGGCTGGAACCATGACATAGGATCGCTGGAAGTGCCACTTGTCGTAGTACATCGGGAGGGCCTCGCGGTCGGAAGCTTCCTCGAAGGGGTCGGCGCGCAGGTCAGTCACATACGGGCCGCGGTTGGTTGCAAACGTCTTGTTCCAGACCTCCATGCTGCCCCTCGCGGGTTGCTGCGTGAACTGGATCTTCCACTTCCCATAGCGGACCGCCGAGTAATCACCGTCATCGGTGATGTAGTGGATCTCCTTGCGCGCGCCCGGGCCCTCGCCCTTGAGCAGTGCCAGTTGGTCGTATCCGTCCAGATGGACCTTGAAGGTCTTGCCGGCGGCTTGATAGCCCTTCTTGAGCTTCTCCGCGATGTCAGGCTCGCCCAGGTAGCTCATGAAGGTTGGAATCCAGTCCATGTGGTGGAATATGTCGTTGATGAGCGTGCCGGGCTCGACCACGCCGGGCCAGCGAATCACCGCCGGGACGCGGAATCCGCCCTCATAGGTGGTGGCCTTCTCACCCCGGAACGGTGAAGTGCCGCCGTCCGGCCAGCTGAATTTCTCGGCGCCGTTGTCGGTGGAGACGATGACGATGGTGTTATCGGCGATGCCGAGGTCGTCGAGCTGCTTGAGCAGGGCGCCAATCCCGTCATCGAACTCGGTGATAGTCGCACCCGCGAATCCCTTTTCAGCCACCATGTCCTGGTACTTGGGCCGCAGGTGCGTGTTCACGTGCATGCGCGTCGAGTTATGCCAGACGAAGAAGGGCTTGCCCGCCTTGGCCGCACGATCGATGAAATCCATGGAGTCCTTCAGCGTTTCGTCGTCGAAGGTCTCCATTCGCTTCTTGGTCAGCTGGCCACGGCTGTCGATCTTCTGCTTGCCGACCACGCCCCAGCGCGGCTGGTCGGTGTTGTCGAAGGTGTCGGTGGCCACGGAGTGGATAATGTCTCGCGGCCCGAACTTTGCGAAGAACTCCGGGCTTTTCGGGTAGTCGACATTCTCCGGCTCTTCGAGAGCATTCAGGTGATACAGCACACCGGCGTACTCGTCGAATCCATGCACCGTGGGAAGGTACTCGTTCCGGTCGCCGAGGTGATTCTTGCCGAACTGGCCGGAGACATACCCGTGGTTCTTCAGCATCTCTGCCAGAGTGGGATCCTTGTCGCTGAGGCCCTGCTTGGCCCCGGGCATACCCACCTTGGACAGGCCGGTGCGAAACGGGATCTGCCCGGTGATGAACGAGGAGCGCCCGGCTGTGCAACTCTGTTCCGCGTAAAAGTCGGTGAAAATCGCGCCTTCGTGTGCGACCCGATCGATATTGGGGGTCTGGTAGCCCATCATGCCGTGGCTGTAGGCGCTGATATTGAAGATGCCAATATCGTCACCCCAGATAACCAGAATGTTGGGCTTCTCGGCCTGCGCGGTTGCCGGGCCGCTGGACAGCCCCATCCAGCAGACCACGATCAGAAGTATGAACGTTGTTCTTCTCAGCATCTTGATCCTCCGTTGGACCGAATCATCTATTGACTCTTCGAGTTTGAGTGTAAACCGATTCTACTCAGCGTTGTAACTGCTGGCAACTCCGAGATTACCGAAAGGACCGAACCGATGTAGGCCTTTTCCGGCCATACTGCCCATCGCTGCTGCAGACTCGCAATAAGCACACACATTGTAAGTAAGGGAACCAGCTCGATACCTGTGCGGGCTCTCAATGCGAACTTCAGCGGTCAAATCACCTCCCATCATTCGCCTGGCGCACCCGCTGGCGTTCGGGCTTGATTGACCAGCTCCTGCCATGTCTTTCTAAGCCTTTTTCAGGGCCTTGCGCAGCGCCTTGATGTCGTCCTCGTCGAGATCGGTCTGGATGATCTTGCCGCCGAAGGGCTCGACTGCGGAAACGAAATCGTCCACGACGCCGTCGTCTCCCACCAGGATCAAGGCAGAAGTGTCGTTGACCAGGGCTTCGGCGAAATCGTCGAGCCGAGGATCATCGAAGGCCATGTCGGCGGAAGCACCAAAGAGAAATCCCATCGAACCGCCCAAGGCCGCTCCAGCCAGCGCACCTCCAGGCCCGAACAGCAAACCGATGAGACCGCCTGTGATCGCACCGAATCCCGTACCCGCTCCAACGGCGCTGTCGTCCTGGGCCCAGGTGCTGTGGACACGAATGGAGCCGTGCTTGCTCTTGGTGATGATCGCCACGTCGTCGATCCAGGCGTAGGCGGGGGTGTAGTCCTCCAGAGTGTCGAACGCCTTTCCAGCGGTCTTCTTGCCATCGAATACGAATGCTCTGAAACCATACATCTTGTTTCTCCTCTCTGTTGGTTGTCCCTGACAGCAGTGTCGGACTCGGGCCGAACCGCTCGGCCAAGTCGAATGTCCCCGTGCTAGGTTCCCCGCCCTGATGAGCCCGGACGACTGAAAGGCGGCAACCTCAACGAAGAGTAGGTGGGGACCGTGAGGCCACCAAGAGAAGAACTTGAATTGATCAAAGGAGAACGAAAATGAAACGAACGATCACAATCTGCATGACCTTCGCCCTTCTAGTGGCTGCAAGCACAGTCGTGGGGGCGTCGGACAACAAATGGATCTTGCGCGGCCAGTATGTCAAGATCTGGCCCAGCACGGACTCGTACCAGACTCAGAGCGTGCTCGAGGATCTACCGCCCATCTTCAACCAGCTCAGTCTCGATAGTGGGCAAGGGTTCGAGCTCGACATCGAATACAAGATCAAACCCAAGATCGGGGTGGTCCTGACGGGAATCTTCACTGACATGGAGGGTAACTTCGTCTATGGCACCGATCCTGGCCAGCAGAACAGATTCTCCTCTGACCCCAACACGGTTTCTCCTCTGACCCCAACACGGTCGATTCTCCTCTGACCCCAACACGGTCGACTTCTACACCATCAATGGCGGCGTGAACTACCACTTCACTCCGGAAAGCCGTGTCGACTTCTATCTGGGCGCCTTTGCGGGTGTCTTCTCCTACGACAGCGTCACGTTCAGACTGCCAGATATCGACAGAGAGCTGAAGATCAACTTCGACGATCAGTTCTCCTACGGTCTCAATGCAGGACTCGATATTCCGTTCACGGCCGACAGCCCCTGGATTATCACGGTCGCTGTGAAGTACCTGATCAGCGATCTGAAGGAAGACGGTGGACCGCGCGAGATCGCGATCGATCCGATCATCGGCTCGATCGGAATCGGCTACAAATTCTAGCTACTGAACTCCCCAGAACGTGACGAAGTCGAGCTACTCTGGCCAAACACAAACGTGAACGTAGAGTCTCACTCCTGAGCCCTTGAACGGGCTCAGGAGTGATGCCTCTGCGTCCCGATCGTCCTGACCTTGAGGAACGCGGTCGTCGAAGGAGACTCCGTCGAGGACCAGCTCGAGGATCTCAAGAGCCTTCTCGATCAGGGTCTCATCACCCAGGACGACTACGACAAGAAGAAGCAGGAGATTCTGGCTGGCCTCTAAGAGCCTGCCAGTGGTACAGTTCGAAGAAAGAAGCCTGTCGTTAATCTGAAATCTTGGCACGAATTGGTCGAAGTTCATCGGGAATCCGGCCTAGGATGGCCGAGAAACAGTGAAAGGCCCCTCTGACAATGGGCAGAGGGCAGTGACGCAGTTGCCGGCTACTTTGTCGACTGGCATTGGAGCAGTGGGAATTGGGAAGTGAGAAGTGAGGGAACAGTGATTTGAATCGCAGGATTATTGAGGGCATTATTGTGAAGATAGAAACTAAGCCGTGTTTGTTGTCGGCAACTGTTGTGGCAGCGATAGCTCTGCTTATAGGGCCAACCCTGGCGTTCGCCCAGTCGATTGGCGAACCTGGTCGTGACTCGGGCAAGCCAAATCCGCTGAAGAACGTCTACTTCGGCGAACAGCACTTGCACACGCAATCGTCGGCCGACGCCTTCGCGTTCGGAACGCGCTCGACACCGGAGGATGCCTATCGCTTCGGCCAGGGTGAGCCGATCACGCTGGCCACCGGTGGCAGGACGGTCAAGAAGAGCACGCCCTATGACTGGATGGCCGTGACCGATCACGCGGTCTATCTCGGTGTGATGCCGATGCTCCTCGATCCCAACAGTCCGATGCAGGACACCCCAATCGGCAAGATGATGGCTGCCGGGCAGGGTGACGCGGCGTTTCAGAAGCTCTTCGATTCCGTCGCCGTCAACGTGCCGGTCGATTACATGCTGGATCCGAAGATCATGAAGCCAGCCTGGCAGCGGCAGGTCGATGCGGCCAACAAGCACTACAAGCCCGGGGAATTCACCACACTGATCGCATTTGAGTGGACGTCGCAACCGAACTACATGAATCTGCATCACAATGTCTTTTTTCGCGACAACGGGCCGGACCGGGTGTTTTCGTCATTCGATTCCGAACATCGCGAAGACCTTTGGACCTACCAGGAATATCAGCGCAGTCTCGGGCACGAGAACTTCTCGATCCCGCACAACTCGAATGTCTCGAACGGCGGAATGTTCGCACTGCACACCTCGGACGGGGATCCCATCGACGTGAACTGGGCGAAACGGAGTGCGCGCAATTCGCCGGCAGTTGAGATCATTCAGACCAAAGGCGCATCCGAGACGAACCCCGCCCTGTCACCCAGTGATGAATTCGCGGACTTCGAGCAGGGCTTCAAGCATCGGCTGGGTTCGAATGGTCTTATTGCAGCTCGGGACCATAGTTTCGTTCGCAACGCGCTGATCGACGGGATCGGTTTCAAGGAAATGATGGGGGTGAACCCATGGAAATACGGCATCGTAGCCGGTGCGGACAATCATACGGCGACCTCTAATAACGAGGAATTCAACTTCCACGGCTCCCACGGCGATGCCGACAAGTCCGCAGAGCTTCGCCTGCAAGCCACGAGTAGCCCGTCCGGCGAGGCGCCCATCATGTTCGGAACCGCCGGGACAACGGCTGTCTGGGCGCCGGAGAACACGCGCGCGGAAATCTTCGACGGTATCAAGCGCAAGGAGACCTACGGCACGTCGGGCACGCTCATTCGGGTGCGCTTCTTCGGCGCCTGGGATTTCCCCGATGACCTCGTCGACAAGGAGAGTTTTGTTGGCACGGCCTACGACACGGGCGTGCCGATGGGAGGCGATCTGCCTGCCAAGCCCGACGGCGCCAAGGCGCCGACCTTCGCCGTATGGGCGCTGAAGGATCCGGAGAGCGGCAACCTGGATCGCATCCAGATCATCAAGGGCTGGTACGACCAAACCGGCAATGCCAGGCAGCAGGTCTACGACGTGGCCTGGTCCGACGGGCGCAAGATGGACAAATCGGGCAAGCTGCCGCCGGTCGGCAACTCGGTGAACGTCGCGGACGCCAGCTACACGAATTCAATCGGCGACACCGTGCTCAGCGGCGTTTGGACGGACCCGGACTTCGATCCGTCGAGGCACACGGTGTACTACGCGCGCGTCATCGAGATCCCGACCCCGCGCTGGAGCACCTATGATGCCAAGAA
This sequence comes from Thermoanaerobaculia bacterium, assembly GCA_049678185.1. Taxonomy (GTDB): domain Bacteria; phylum Acidobacteriota; class Thermoanaerobaculia; order Multivoradales; family JAHEKO01; genus M0029. Next base: position 3,398 of record JBAUDS010000465.1, on the reverse strand, counting down.
GCTCGGCATCGCACCGCCAGAGGGCATTCCTGCATCGATTCAGGAACGCGCCTGGACGTCGCCGATCTGGTACACGCCCGATCTGAGCCTCGTGAAGAAAGCCGACTTCTATCCCGGTCTGCTCGAGAAGCTTCGGCCATCCAACTTCGATCCTGCGAGCCTGCAGCAAGATCAATAGGTAGCAGCACAAAGAACAAGAAAAGGAGAGTTGAACCATGAGGGAGAACTTACTCTTGAGTGCGGTGGTAGTGATGCTTTTGGCGACGGCGCCATCGGTTGCCCAATCGATCGGCGCGCCCGGGCGGGATTCCGGCAAGCCAAATCCGCTCAAGAATGTCTACTTCGGCGAACAGCACTTGCACACGCAGGCGTCCTTCGATGCGTACACGGCGGGCACCCTGGGGACTTGGGAAGAAGCCTATCGCTTCGGCCGGGGCGAGGAGGTGGAGTTCAAATTCTCCAACAAAGCCAACTTCAAGATAAAGCGCCGTACGCCCTACGACTTCGTCGCGATCACCGATCACGCCCAGTATTACGGCGTTTTCATGCTGATGGCCGATCCGAGCAACCCGCTGTCGAAGACGGAGTTCGGGAAGCAGATGGGCATGATGGTATCGGACCCGACGGCCGCCGGGCCCGCGGTGTCGAAGCTGATCGCGGAACTGGCCGCAGGCATTATCAGGCCGGACCTAGTCACGCCTGAACTTCGTACCGGACGATGGCAGGACTTCATCAAGACGGCGGACAAATTCAACGAACCCGGCAAGTTCACGGCCCTCTATGCGTTCGAGTGGACCTCGCAGCACAACTCCCAGAACATGCACCGCAATGTGTTCTTCAAGGACAAGCCGCCGGCGGCTCCGTACTCGGCTCTCGACTCGTTCATGCCCGAAGACCTCTGGACCTATCTCGAGAGCCAGCGCAACCAGGGTATCGACACCTTCGCCATCCCCCACAACGGCAACGTGTCCGATGGCCAGATGTACTCGCTCAACGAATATCTCGGCGGGCCAATGAGTGCGGCCTATGCCAGGCGCCAGAACCTCAACGAACCGCTGACCGAGATCCTCCAGACCAAGGGCAACTCGGAAACCCACCCGTGGCTCTCGCCCAATGACGAGTTCGCCAAATTCGAGCAGTTTCCGAACCTGATATCGACGAATACGCCTTCCGCGATCAAACATGGCTATGTCCGACAGGCGCTGGTCGATGGTATGACGCTCGAGACCAAGCTCGGCCACAACCCCTACAAGATGGGCATCGTGGCTGGCGCGGACATCCACTCGGCCTATCAAGGCAACGAGGAATGGGCCTGGCAGGGAGCCCATGGCATATTGGACAACACGCCGCAAGCGCGCCTGAGCCCCGTGCCGAACGCGACAGGTGCATTGGGCTCCACCGTTTCCGGCGCCGGCACCACCGCCGTCTGGGCTACGGAGAACACCCGCGCGGGTATCTTCAATGGCATGAAGAGCAAGGAGACCTACGGCACCACGGGCACCCTGATCCGCTTGCGCTTCTTTGGTGGCTGGGATCTGCCTGCCAACCTCACCTCGGACGAAGAATTCGTGAAGAAGGCATACGCGGCGGGCGTGCCCATGGGCCAGGATCTGCCCAAGATGCCTGCCAACGCCAAGTCGCCCACCTTCGCGGTCTGGGCATTGAAGGATCCGGAAAGCGGCAACCTGGACCGAATCCAGATCGTCAAGGGCTGGGCTAATCCGGCGACCGGGTTCCCAGAGGAGAAGATCTACGAGGTGGCCTGGTCCGATAATCGCAAGCTTGATCCCAAGACCGGCAAGCTGCCTCCCGTGGGCAACACCGTTGACATCAAGAATGCCAGTTACACAAACAATATCGGCGACACCCAGTTGAGCGTGGTGTGGACCGACCCGGACTTCGACACGAAGCTGAAGGCTGTCTACTACGTGCGCGTGCTCGAGATTCCAACACCGCGCTGGTCAACCTATGACGCGGTCGCATTGGGCGTTGCGCCGCCCGAAGGTGTGCCAGCCTCTATCCAGGAGCGGGCTTACTCTTCGCCGATTTGGTACTCGCCGGGGCAGTGACCCAGTGAGCAATGGGGCTAGCGGTACCATCAGTCGTTGGTTGTTGAAACCTTTTGTTTGAGATGATATGCCTGAAATTTGGGTAGTACTACATAAATTCGAGGTTGTGGAATGTTCCTCGACTTCTGGAAGAGCCATGAACACCGTGAAACTGTAGCTTTTTGACAATCACGACTGCGGCTGAGGCGAAGAAGAAGGAGGCTCTCGATCCATAGGGAGCACCGACCTTAGAAGTCTCGAGCGTAGTCGCGCATATGAGCCAGTCCTTGAGAATGGCGAAGGAGGAGATGTGAAGATCCGAACATTAAATCTGTTACTCGTGAGCAGCTGCTGGCTGCTCCTCGGTGGTTTGGCAGCGACTGCGCAAGAGCCGGCCTCAGAAGAGGATGAGAAGGTGGAAGAGGCACCGGACCAGGCGGATCTCGCCAAGCAGGTTCAGAACCCGCTGGCGAACCTGGTGAGCCTGCCGTTGCAGTTCAACTTCAACGACGGGGTTGGAGACTTCGACCGCAGGCAGTTCAATCTCAACGTGCAGCCGGTCGTTCCATTCCCAGGCGAGAAGTGGAACATCATCAGCCGCACCATCATCCCGGTCAACAGTGTCCCTGTCGGGGACACCGATTCGGTTTTTGGGATCGGTGACACCAGTCTCAGCCTATTCTGGTCGCCGGCCAAGGCCAGCTCTTTGACCTGGGGGGTTGGACCGGCCATCAGCTTGCCGACCGCTTCGAACCCCGAGGTTCTGGGTAGTGGCAAATGGTCTCTCGGCCCGACGGCAGTCCTCTTCTACGGAGTCGGTAACTGGACCATGGGTTTGGTGGCCAGCAACGTCTGGTCCGTCGCCGGAGACAGCGACCGCGACAACGTCAACTTTTTCTTCGGCCAGTACTTCGTCAACTACAACCTTGGCAAAGGCTGGGCGGTGGGCACCGCACCGATCGTCACTGCCAACTGGGAAGCGGAGTCGGGTAACCAGTGGACGGTCCCTTGGGGCCTACAGGCCTCCAAGGTCACCCACTTCGGCAGCCAGCCGGTCAACCTCCTGCTCGGCTACTACGAGAACACCGACCACCCGGAGGGTGGGGCCGAGAGCCAGGTTCGCTTCCAGGTCAACTTCATGTTCCCGCAAAAGCCCAAATGACGAGGTCGAGGGAGCTTTGACGAGGACTAGGCTGTCGGCGCCGGCCGTTCGGCGTTGAGGTGGGATTGATGATCGGACAGATCGGTACTGTCAACTTGTCTTCGTCGAAGCGAGAGGTGGCGCCGTCGAAGGTGGTCGGCCTCAGGATTCAGCAGACACACGTCTCCTGGCGCCACGTGCGGAAGGAG
>JBAUDS010000464.1:0-3168 GCA_049678185.1 Thermoanaerobaculia bacterium | reverse complement strand
GTACCAAACTTTCCCTTGCTTACCAAATGACCTCACAATTCTGTGAAGTTTTGTAGAAACCCATATGTGGGGATCGGCCTGCAAGCAATCTGACATAATGCGCATATTCAGAGGTAGATGCAACCCGCAATATCGGTAGCTAACGATCCAGCTCACCCGCGCCCGCGCTGTCTCCGCTTACCACAACCGCGCCCCTGAACAGCGCCAACTCCAATCAAGCGCCCACTTGGGCGTCGGGTGCAGCGCAAGTTAGGCCGATGCAGGGTAGATTCAGTGACCATTCTGTGCCGGGAACGTTCCTAGCTCAATGTATGAATCTTCTCCTCTTGCCCAAGCTTTCAAATTGGCCAATCTCTCGCCATTATCTCCATGCTCAGGGTGATCAAAAGCTGCTTGAAGGATGTCGCAGGGAAGACTCGAGCAGAAACCGCAGTGCTCTATGCCCTTTTCAATGGAACACTTGGCAACAGAGCATCCACCCCAGAACATGTTGCCCTTGCACAATTGACATCCTGGGCAATTGGTTTCTTCCCTCCATGCACAAGCCCCGCAGAAAGCACCACATCGCCCAATAAAGTCTCGATTCATTTAGAGATCCTTTTCTGTGTTTGCATTCCGCTGCAGCGGCCTAACGGTTGGCATCAGCGGCGGCGCGCAGCGCCGTCCGCTGCATGCCGTTGTTCGACGGCGTTCTCATCCTCGCCACCGCCCAGCCGCCGCCTCGCCTCCATCTCCAACGTCGTCGGCGTATAATTGAAGGTGCGTACGAGGTCCTTGTGGTCTTGCAGCGCCTCAAGGGCTATCTCTTGTGGAAACTCGTTCAGGAGTTGGATGAAGCCCAACATCGTGTTGACGAAGTAGAGAGTGCTCGAGAGCCGGATCAGCGGCCGAGTCACGTACCAAGCCATCCTCGGCAGAAAGAGGGGGATCGCCCGGAAACGGATCGTCTTGCCGTAGACCGCCGATAGCCGTCGGGCCGCCTCGGGAAAGGAGAGCAACTCCGGCCCCGCCACGCGGATGCGTCGTCCGCCCAGGTCGTCACGGAGAGCGGTCTGCGCCACGATCTCGCCCAGGTCCACGGGTGAGATTGTCGGCAGGACCTTCGGCCCGCCGCCGGGCACGACCATTCTATCGCCCCGCGTCATGGCGAAGAAGATCTCCATGGAAGGCGGCACGCCGATGATCGTCCAGGTGAAACCGGAAGACTTGAGGTGCCTTTCGACCTCCAGCTTGATCTTGGCGTTGTCGAGGTACAGACGCCCGGCAATTTCCTCCCAAATTTCGAATACCGACAAGTAGACGATGCGGCTGATGCTGGCATTCTTGGCTTCGTCGAGTGCCGCGATCACGGCGTCCCTCTCGATGGCCCACATCCTGCGGATCTGCTTGCGGTCAAATGCCGAAACGCTGACGACCACGCGACCGACCCCCTGAATCGCCATCGCGACGGCCTCGCGCGATTCGATATCGCCTTCCACGACCTCGACGGTCTCGGGCAGAATCCCGTGCGCCCGGGTCGCACTCCGGGTGAGGACCCGCACGGGCACGCCCTTGGCCGCGAGGCTCCTGACGATGCGCTGCCCGTAGTGGCCGGTGCCGCCCAGGACGAGTACTGTATTCCTTTGGTCCATCAACGCCCTCTCCTATGCTGCCGTCGAACGAGTTATTCAGCGGCTTGGCGTTTTGGCTCCGATTGAATTTTACACCCAATCCAAACTTAGATTTTAGCGCCGCTTATCACCTTGGCGTAGCCAAGTCCGCTGCAATTTGGGTTGGGCCGCCCGTTATCTACCAAAACCAGCCTTCTTGAACACATAAATCGACCACCCAATTGTCTCCCGCCCCCACCTCAAGTAGTTCTCCCGCTTCTCCCCTACTCGCTTCAACACCTCTCCCACGTCAGGATCGTCCGGATGCTCACTTGCCCACTCCGTCGCCGCATACCACTGCAATCCCTCATATCTGTCCCAATCATCCTGGTTGCTTACCAACGTGTAGACCAGCTCTAGCCCGAGCTTTTGTCCTGCCTCCACATTCTCGTAGTGCGTCCCAAACGTGCTCCGTTCTTCTCCGATGGCTTCCAAATACTCTGCTACTGGTTCTTGTCGCCAGTATGGTTCCCCCACGACCACCCAGCTTCCGAGGGCTGCCATCTCGTTCAGCGCCTTGAGTGTTCCTTCGTGGCTGCCATAGATCCAGCTCGCTCCAATGCAGGCTACTAGATCAAAACTCTCCGGCTCCTCCACCTCATAATCCGCCCCATCCATTTCCAAGAACGTCAACTGAGCATCTGGAACACGTTCTTTATACTTTTCCTCGGCATCCGAAACACAGTACGGCGAGAGATCGATCCCTATTCCTCCAATCTTATACCGTTCCGCCAGCCGGATGATGAACTCACCCTTACCCATGGCAATCTCAAGCACTTGTGCTCCAGGCTTCAACCGCAGCAGAGCAATAAGTTCCTCAAATTTCTCAATACTCATCGGGTTACAGAGAACGTGTTCCCGATGTGTTATACCAAAATATTTCCATCGGTCCATCTTCAACCTCCTGTCAAATGGGCGGCCCAATGGCCTCGAGCTATGCTGCCCGGCGGCTCGGGCATTGCTCGACCCATTCTCGCACATCTCGGCGGGCCAGCCACCATCGCGCTTTCGCCCGCCAACCGGGTCAGCATCAGCGAGTTGTTAGGCCGCCTTTCGACCTCTACTCGCTCATCTAGGCGTATCTGCTTCTAGTGGGCATGCGCGAATGTGAGCAATCTTCCATCGCCCCTCGCGCCATGCAACCACATCGGTGAAGCGGTGAACGAGGCCCTTTGCGTTCTGCTCTCCCGGCAGGCTCTTGATATGCGCGCGTCCATCCACCAGGGCAACCTCGGGCGTCACGAACTCGACACGCACGATCTCGGACTTGTGTGTTGAATCACCATCGCCTGGACCAACCATCGGGGATAGCAGACGGCGGATACCGTCGTGCCCCCGTGTGACCCCGCCACGCGGATCCACAATGAGCGCATCGTCAGTGAAGCAGGCTATGAGCGCGTCGACGTCGCCGCGATTCCACGCATCGTCGTACGCTGCCTCAAGGGCACGGATCGCTTCCTCGGCCTGCAACACGTCCCTCGGGTGAAGTGATGATCCCATGCTTAGTGGTCTCCCAGGC
>JBAUDS010000463.1:0-1615 GCA_049678185.1 Thermoanaerobaculia bacterium | reverse complement strand
CATTGAAGGCCGATGCGTTGATCGGAGACAGGGAGATTCCCTGAGCGTCTCCGGCATTCCAGCCCATATTGGTCCCGGTGTTGGCGAACCAACCCCCGCCATCCGTTCCATCCGCGTTGTACTTGACAGAGATTCCGTTGAGTCTGTTGGGACCAGGCACGGTGCCGATAGCATCGACGCTTATAGCCAGATCATCGGGGTGTGCATTCGAGATGTGCTGTACGCCGATGGCCTGTGCGAAAAGCGGTGAGTAGGCACACACACAGCCAAGAGTGACAAGCAACATGATTCTTCTGGACGCTTTCATGGGTTCTCCTCTCTAGGTCGGATACTGTGAATATGGAGAGCGGCTCCTCATTCTTCAGAACGGGTTGGTGGCGAAGACGGCGAACTCGGGGATGAACCCCCGCTCATTGAGCTTGAGTGCCCCCACTATGGCATCGGCGATCTCCTGCGGCAGCAGCTTCTTGGCTGAAGCCTTTTGCTCGAAGCCGGCGGTGGCGGCGAAGGAGGTCAGCACTTCGCTGGGGTTCACCAGCATTACGCGCACGTTGTGGCGACGCAGCTCATCGCGCCAGCACTCGGTCATGCCGCGCAGGGCAAACTTGGAGGAGGAGTAGGCGGTGCTCCCCTGCCCACCCTTGAGGCCGGAAGTGGAGGAGATGTTGATGAGGTTGCCCGAACCCTGGCGGATGAAGTGTCGCGCCGCCTCGCGAGCCATGAGAAAGGTACCAAAGACGTTGGTCCGATAGACGGCCTCCAGCTGCTCGAGCTCCATCTCCACCAGGGGGGCGAAGATTCCGAAGCCGGCGTTGTTGACCAGGACATCGATGCGTCCCAGGCGGTCCACAAACTCCTGCACCGTGCGCACGACGTCTTCTTCGCTGGCCACGTCGCCCTGGATCAGCCCGACATCCAGCTCTGCGGCAGCCGTTTCCAGCCTTTTTTGATCTCTACCGGTGATGATGACCTCGGCTCCCTCTCGTTTGAGGGCGGCGGCGATCCCTTTGCCGATCCCCTCGCTTCCCCCAGTAACCAGTGCGGTGGCTCCTTTGAGTTCCATTGCGCTCTCCTGATGTGTTGGTTTGAAACGACGACGCTACCACTATGAGGCAGGATGAGTGTTGCTGGGAGACAAAAAAGCGACCGGTCCCGAGACCGGTCGCCTGCTTTTCGCCCCGTTCTCGCTGGCGGTTCTATTTGCCCTCGAGCTCCCTGCCTTCGTACTGTTTGGTGATCCACTCGCGGTAGCTCTCGTCCATCACCCCCCGCCACCAGGGCTCGTTGGTCAGGTACCAGCGGAGCGTCTGCTCGAGCCCGGCTTCGAATGGCACCATGGAGCCAAAGCCGAGCTCTTGCGTGATCCGCGTCGCGTCGATGGCGTACCGCCGGTCGTGGCCGGGCCGATCCTTGACAAAGGTCATGCGGCTCACGCACGTCTGACCTTGGGCCGGCGGGGCGAGCGGGTACCGCTTGGCGAGCGAAGGATCCTCGGCGAAGTGATGGTCGAGTATGTGGCAGAGCGTGCGCACGAGATCGATGTTCGTCTGTTCGTTGTGGGTCCCGATGTTGTAGGTCTCACCCGGTTGACCCTTTTCGAGAATGCGGTCGATCC
>JBAUDS010000462.1:0-3319 GCA_049678185.1 Thermoanaerobaculia bacterium | reverse complement strand
TCGACCAGGGTGACCTTGGCGGTCTGCTCGCCCTTGGTGGGGTTGGCGCCGACGTCGAACACCTTGCCCTTGACATTTGGACCCGCCGGCGCCGCCGCCGCCTGTGGTTGTGCCTGGATCAGCTTCTTGATCTCCTGCAGGTCCTTCTGGATCTGCTCTTGACCCTTCTTGAGTGCTTCGATCTCGTCGCGTAGCTCCTGGTCCGAGCTCTGCGCAAAACCGGCCGAGCCCGCCAGCAGCGCGAGCGCGAGGGTACCGGTGACCACCTGACCTGAAAATCGCTTCATTTCTTAGAGCTCCCTTCTCAGAACTGCAGGCAAACATAGCCGAGCCCGCGTAGCAGGTCAACCAACGATTCCACAGTGCTTGACAAATGATAGAGGAGGGCGTACGCTATCTCAAGAAGTATGACAGAGTATGACAGTCGGTCATGAGAACAAAGTCACGGCTGACCATCACCCTCCCACCCGACCTGGTCCAGCGTCTGGACCGGATGATCGATCACCAGACCGTCCGCAACCGCTCCCACGCCATCGAGCTCCTCATCCGCCAGGGTCTGATGCCGGAGGTGACGACGGCCATCGTGCTGGCCGGCGGCGAGCACCAGGGTATCGGCAACCCCGCACTGGCACCGGTCGGCGGACAGGCGTTGATTCTGCTCACCCTTCGCCACCTGGTGGGCTTTGGCATTCGCAACGTCCTGCTACTGGCGGGGCGGAGCGAACCCGAGATCCGGGAGGTCCTGGGCAGCGGCCAGGGTCTGGGGTTGACCATCCAATACCTCGAGGAAGAGCGGCCGCTGGGCACCGCGGGCGCACTCAAGAGCGCCGAACCCCACCTGCCGGACTCACCGGTGCTGGTGGTTCACGGTGATGTCCTCACCGACATCGACATCGGCGAGCTCATCACCTTTCACTTGAGTGAGGGTTGCCTTGCGACCATGGCGGTCAAACCGCGAAACGCGGAGAAGGAATGCGGGCAGGTAATGCTCCAGGGCAATCGCATCACCGACTTCTACGACAACGGCAAGGAGCAGGGCATCAGCATCGTCAACACGGGCCTCTATGTGCTCCAGCCCGAGGTCTTCGGCATGATCGAGGAAGGCAAAGAGTCGCGGCTCGAAACCGACGTCTTTCCCACCCTGGCACGGATGGGCGAGCTCAGTGCTTTCTTCTTCCAGGGAATCTGGTACGACATCCGAAACGAGGAGAACTACCAGCGGGCCAAGGCGCGCTGGCAGCAGAAAGGAGTCTTTCGCCATGCCCGAGAAGCGTGACCTTCCGCCGACAGCGCCGCAAAGTCCTAGCGCTGAAGATGAGAAGAAGGGATCCGGCCGCGTGAGGTGGGGGAGACGGACGGCTACCGGCAGCTCGACGCGGCGGACGGCGATCCGGCAGGGACCGGTCTTGCGCCGCATCCGTGACCTGCTCGGCGACTACTCCGAGCAGACCGGCGCCTTTTTCTGATCGAGAGCCAGCCCCTCCAATCTCCGAGCGAGTGGGGGGGATTCTGGGGGACGAAGCGGCCGGCCACCGCGCCGGCCGTCCCTACCGATCGACGCGGCCCCGTGCCAACGAAGCAAATATCCCACCAAAGCACAGACCTGCAAAAAGACCAAAAGAGATCCGCATGGCCTCCAGGAACAGAGCCTGATTCTGGCCGCTGATCTCGGCGGATCCCATCAGCACCGCCAGCACCGTCATCACCAGACCCATCGACACCATCATTCCCATTTGCCGCATGGTTCCGACCATGGCTCCGGCGACACCAAAGAAGCGTCTCTCGACCGAGCCCATGATGGCGTTGGTGTTGGGTGAGGAGAAGATGCCGAATCCGAGGCCGAGGACGGCCAGACAACCGACGACGAGTCGCAGCGGCGTAGTGTCGTCCAAAAAGACGAGCAGAACCAGGCCCACAAGCGTGATCGCCATCCCCAGGGAGGCGACTGTTCGCGGCTCGCTTCGGTCCGAGAGCTTACCGGCGAGGGGAGAGACCAGGGCCTGCACCACCGGTTGGGCGATCAACACCAGACCGGCATCCTGCGGCGCCAACCCGCGCACCTTCTGCAGATAAAGGCTCAGCAGGAACCCGACGGCAAAGGTGGCGGCGTAGTTGATCAGCGCGGCCAGATTCGACAGGGCAAAGACGGTGTTGTGGCGGAAGAGATCGATCTCCAACACCGGGTAGTCGATGCGCAGCTCGTAGCGAACAAACAAGATCAGGCTGACAAAACCCACGACCAGAAGCGCGACCGCCGAGACCGAAGGCAGTCTTGCCAAGCCAAACATCATGGTCAGCAGTGCCAGACCGAGCAGTACCGAGCCGGCCAGATCGAAGCGCGCCCCTTTGGCATCGGCCCAATCGCCCTCCAGCATCCAGAAGCTGATGGCGAGAATGAAGAGCCCCACCGGCACGTTCATCCAAAAGACATAGCGCCAACCCAGGTGGCCGGTGATCATTCCGCCTACGAACGGTCCCATCGAAAGGCCAAGATAGACCGCTGCCACATTGAGGCCGAGAACCGCTCCGCGCTTTCCCGCCGGGTAGACCGAGATGAGGATGGGAAGACCGGTGGCAAAGACCATCGAGGCGCCCAGACCCTGGACGGCGCGCCACAGAATCACCGATTGACCGGAGCCGGCCATGGCCAGCAGTCCCGAGGAAACGGCGAAACCGAGGATTCCCCACATGAAGATCTGTTTGCGACCGTGGATGTCCCCAAGCCGGCCAAATGGAATCAAGAAGGTAGCCGCGGCAAGCAGAAAAGCCGTGTTGATCCAAGCAAGGGACACGGCCCCCATCGACAGCTCCTCACCGATCGAGGGGAGGGCCACATTGACCGAAGAGGCCATAAACGGACCCAGAAAGGACGTCAAGGTCGCAACGACAAGGGCGGCTCGCTGAGTCGCCTTCTGGCTCTGACCCATACCGTCCGATTATGTCGCGAACCGCTTCAACCGCAAGCTGTTGGTGACCACAAACAGGCTGGAAAAACTCATCGCCGCCGCCGCCAACATCGGACTGAGAAGGGTGCCGAAAAGAGGGTAGAAAACACCGGCTGCCACCGGGATCAGCGCCACGTTATAGGCATAGGCCCAGAAAAAGTTGATCGAGATGATACGCAGCGTGCGTCGCGCCAGGGCCACCGCGTTGACCACCCCCCGAACATCTCCCGACATGAGAATAAGGTCGCCCGCCTCGATGGCGATGTCGGTACCCGTGCCGATGGCCACGCCGACATCGGCCTGGGCCAGAGCCGGCGCGTCGTTGATGCCGTCGCCGACAAAAGCGACCCGGCGGCCTTCCGCCTGCAACCGCT
>JBAUDS010000461.1:0-3242 GCA_049678185.1 Thermoanaerobaculia bacterium | reverse complement strand
CGACGCCCCCAAGATCAAACGGGAGGCGGTGAATCAGGGCATGCGCACCCTTCGCCAATCGGCTCTGCGCAAACTAGCCGAAGGGGCAACGACCTACGAGGAAGTAATCCGGGTCACGAGTATCTAGATCGGGAATTCAATTAAAGGCCCAAGAGGTGCGGGAGATCCTCTTCCATTGCGGCTTCGGCCTCTTCCTGGGTCCGCCCAAGGGCGATGACATCGAGCATGCCGAACTCGGTGAGCGGCCCGGTGTTGTAGAAGATGTACCTCCCACGAGCGCGGGCAGCCTCGAAGGCCTGGTCGCCTATCCGCTCCAGGAGCTCCATGAAGGAGACCCCGACAAGCCGCGGCTCGACGAAATCCTGCGCCCGGTGGGGTGGCCGAGGGCTCCCGATCAGGCGGTCCAGGAGCGCCATGGGTGTGCTTGTTCCTCCCCAGCGGCCGTTGCACTCGGTGAAGTGGATCTGGAAATCGCCCCCGGGATCGCCCAGCACCACGAAATCGAAGGAGCAGCGGCCGACATAGGCCAGGGCCTGAAGACCGACCGCGACCTCCAGGGATGCCAGGGTCAGGGCCTCGTTCACGGCTCTCGGCAGAGCCGAAGGTCGGCAGCCGACAAAGACCTTCTTCTCGCCCACGAGAATCTGCTCGTAGATACCATCCAGACGCGGAGCTCCGGCCCCCATGGGAGGAATCCACATCTGAGTCGAAGGCGAGACGTCCGCCTCCTCCCAGGCCACAGCTAGGACCTCCTCGTCGCCCTGCCACTCGGTCCGCGCGAGGAAGTCGCGAACCTCCTTCTCCGTCACCGCCAGCCCCACACCGCGAAGTCGTCGCGAATCAAAGACGGCGTTGCCGCTAGACGAGACGCAGCGAAGACGCTTGAGAGCCACCTTCTGGTACCGGCCCGCCAAGTCCAGGAGGAGATTCGCCAACGTGCCAGCATCTGCAGCCCGATGGGTCTCGAGCAGCCACTTCTTACCGAGGACAAGCTCCACCACCTCACTGAACAACGCTTTGTCGTTGGCCACCCAAGTGGCCGGTGGAGGTGGAGCGATGACGGTGACCTGGACACCTGACGCTCCGGCAAGTCGCCCTGCCAATTTCCATACCTCTTCGATGCCCATGAACGGATGGATCGCCAGACCACCGGCGTCCCGAGCGCGCCTCAGAATTCGCTGCCAGGTTCTACCTGTCGTACACGCTCGCGCCACGGCCATCGCTCCGTCGACCGCCTCCGCGAGCAGAAACTCCACATCGCTGAGACCCAGACGCTCGCGGCAGTAGTTTTCGTAGCCCTCCGTCGGCAAGGTCACAGCGGCAAAGAGATCGCCCTCTCTAGCACGCAGCCTTGCCCGATGCTGGTACTCCTCGATGCCGCTGATGCCACCGAGATGCGGGATAGCAGATAAATCGTCCAGGTGGAGTACCGGAAACGGGACCGGCGATCCGTTCCATCTCTGTTCCGAGAACGGCAGCAATCGGTGGTCCAGGTCCAGCCGCTCCCTCAAAGGCTCAACAGCCGAGCAGCTCCGGGCGGCGGATTCTCTTGACAGCGGGCTCATTCTCCCCTCCACCCCTCTCTTCTTACGAGTTTTACCACGGCGGTCAATGCGAAGCCATCGACATCGGTGAGGCGACCGATTGTCAACTCCGCCCCCAGGGTGCTTCCTAAAGGGATCAGAGAGCCCAGGGCTGCAAAAGACCGTCAGTGCAGGATACGGGGCACCGATGCACGGCTCTGGCGAGCGCGCGTGAGGTGTTGCAGGAGACGAAGTCGGTGTGTTAGACAAGGGCTCTCCAGAGTCTTGGTAAGGAACAGAAAACATGGAGATCACGATCGTCGGCAGCGGGCACGGGGGTTGCGCGATGGCTGCCGTGCAGGCGATGCACGGACACACGGTCAATATCATCAAGCTGAGCTCGGCCATCCACAACGAGAATTTTTCGGCCCTTCAGAGGGACAGCAAAATCCGGCTGTCGGGAAAGGAAGGACAGGGTGAGTTCGCCTTGGCCAAGGTGACCAACGACCCAGCCGAGGCCATCCCCGAGGCCGAGTTGATCCTCGTCTACTACGTCGCGAACTTTCACTCGATGGTCGCCGAGCGCCTGGCGCCACACCTGCACCGCAACCAATGCGTTGTGCTCAATCCGGGCTACGCCGGCAGCCTGCTGTTCTTGAAGGCCATGAAGGCCGCTGGCAACGACTCTCTTCCCCTATTCGCAGAGTTTGAGACGCTGCCCTATTCGAGTCGGATCGACCAGCCTGGCAGCGTCCGGATCGAATCGCTCAACGTTCGCCACCCGTTCGCTGCTTACCCTGCGAGCCGCTCGCAAGAATTCGTCCAGCGTTTCTCGGCGGTGCTGGGGGAGTGCCCTCCCCGCAAACACTTGCTCGAAGTCGCCCTGCACAACCCCAACCTCATCATTCACACCACCGGAGTGTTGATGAACGTGGCGCTTGTCGAGAATAGGCAACAGCCATTCCACATGTACCGTGACGGTTTCCCGCCATCAATGTGGAACCTGATCAAGCAACTCGACGAAGAGAAAATGAACCTCCTGGAGGAACTGGGAGCTCCCCGCGTTCCGTACTTCGATGAGTTCCGGGTGCGTACGTTCAAAGAGCACAAGGACGTGCAATTCGAAGAGGGCTTCAAACATTACGCGTCCGAAGCCCCGGGCGGCCCGTTCAGCATCGATAACCGCTACGTAACCGAGGACGTGCCCATGGGGCTGGCGCTGATGCATTCGCTAGGCAACGCGGCGGGCGTCGCGACCCCCGTGTGCGAGAGCCTGATCAACATCGCCAATGCACTTCTACCCCAACGCGACTTCTGGGCCGAGGCCCGGACGCTCGAATCCCTCTGGGACAGCAGTCTAGACTCGCTGCTGACGGCGCTGGAGGGCTAGGTGTAATCTCTCAGGAGGATGCTCACAGATAGGGGTTGTCCATCCGAGCCTTTTCGGCGAGGCTGGTTGGAGCCAAACCGATCAGTCTCGGAAGGGGGACCCGGATGGACATCCACAAAATGCCCGAAGCTGCCCAGCAAGTCGAGAAGTTCTGGTGCGAGGGATAGGGTTTTCCTTTCGGCGCAGCCAATCGTATCGCGCTGGTCGAGCGGGCGGACGGCGATCTGGCCGTGGTGATGCGTGGCTCGACCGTCGCCGCGCGGTGAGATCCGCAGCTACTGGGAGCTGCCGTGCAGATCGCGACCAGCCGGACTGCTGAACTCGGCGGA
>JBAUDS010000460.1:0-1780 GCA_049678185.1 Thermoanaerobaculia bacterium | reverse complement strand
GGACGGTGGGTGGACTCTCACCCGATGGACAGTGGCTCGCGTACATCTCGAGACAGACAGGTCGACGCGAGCTCTTCATCCGCGAGGTGATGGACGGCACCCGCGTGGGTCCGAGACAACTCGTCGCATCCGACATCGAATTTGTGGTCACCTGGTCGAGAGGGCAACCTCGGGGAACCTACGAGCTGCTCGCAGTCCAGCTCGGAAAACTCGTCTCGATCAGGATACAGACGCAGCCATCTTTCCGCATCACTCAGACCGTCGATACCGGTCTCGACCCGGTCGCCCTGGGGCTCATCTCGGCATCGGGTCTCTCCGTCGACCGGTGGATGATCGTCAAGGCCCCGGACACCGAGCTCGGTGCCGCCGATCTGCGGCTGGTGCTGAACTGGACCGCGGGCCTGAAAAAGCACCTGCAAGAAAAGAAAGCGTCCTGAACGGGGAGCCCGCGCTCACCTTTTCCGCCCGGCGCGAGCCGGGGTGCGGTGAGTGGGGATGGGCCTATGACTCGGGCCGAGGCGCCGAGGATTAACGGCCCGTCTGGTAAATAGCCGGACGATAGCGGGGAGGGGGAATGGGTTTGCCGGACTCGCGGGCGGCAGCAAGCCAGGCCTCCTTGGCCTTCTTGACCTCGGCCAAGGCCTCGTCTGGCGTCGCGCCGAGGGCAGAGCACGCGTCGAGATCCGGGATGTCGGCGATATAGGCCTCGTCCTCTTCGCTGTAGAAGATGTTGATGTGGTAATCGCTCACTTGTCGACCTCTGACTGCAGATTGTAACGCTCCACGATGCGGAGAAATTGCCGGATCTGGTAGGGCTTGGCTTCACCGGCCACGTTTTGAATATTCAACAACTCCAAAATTCGACCGTGTGAATAGATATGGTGGCTCCCTGAGACCCGAACCAGAGTGAAACCGAAAAGCTCGACCAGTCTCTGAAAATCAGTGAACTTGACATTCTGAAATGCCCCTGCGGTGATCTTCTGGAAGAGTTTCTGGGGCCTCATGGGTGGTTAGAACTCCTTCTGGTGTTCCCTGATGGAATAAGACGTATTTGGAGGCTTGGATCTCCTCTGGAGCGAGCGCTTCGGGGGGGATGGGCGCACAGCCCGCGGGTGGGGAAGGCGACTGTCAGGAGGGCCCACGAGGCCCATTGCCACGCCCTTACCCCTGCGCAACAATGGGGTCATCGGACGACAAACCACGGGAGGCTCACCATGTACGACTTCATGCTGAGCGACGAGGAACGCTCCTGGCGCGACAAGGCGCGGGAGTTCGCCAAGAACGAGGTGGAGCCCGACTACCTGAAAGCCATGGACAGGGAGGAGGTCCGCTTTCCGCGCGAGCTCTACGAGAGCTATGCCCGGCACGGCCTTCTCGGTCTGCGGTTCCCGAAGAAGTACGGAGGCCAGGGGCTTTCCTGGGTCGGTGATTCGGCCGTCCAGGGTGAGATCGGCTGCCTCGGGATGGCGGCGGGCTGCGCCTTCGTCATGCCCTCGATCATCGGCGAAGCTCTTCACTGCTTCGGCACCGAAGAGCAGAAGCAGACGTACCTGGTGCCGATGCTGCGGGGCGAGAAGGTGGCGGCGGAAGCGCTGACCGAGCCTCGTGGTGGTTCCGACTTCTTCGGGGCCTCCAGCACCGCCCGCGACATGGGTGATCACTTCCTGCTGCGGGGGATGAAGCGCTTCGTCGTTGGCGCCGAAGGGGCTGACTTCTTTCTGGTCTACGCTCGCACCAACCTCGAAGAGGACGCGCCTCCCCAGAAGCGCATCTCTGCCTT
>JBAUDS010000459.1:0-3946 GCA_049678185.1 Thermoanaerobaculia bacterium | reverse complement strand
CGACGCCCCCAAGATCAAACGGGAGGCGGTGAATCAGGGCATGCGCACCCTTCGCCAATCGGCTCTGCGCAAACTAGCCGAAGGGGCAACGACCTACGAGGAAGTAATCCGGGTCACGAGTATCTAGCTGGCCAGGAGATCTACCTAACCTTGGCGACGACCAGGGTGAGGTCATCCTGGAGCTCTACGTCCCCCTTGAAGTGGGTCACACTCTCGAGCACCGAATCGCGGATCTGCCGGGCGGAGTTGTCGGGGGAGAGGTGACTGATCGCCGCGGTCAGACGCTCGTCGCCATAGCTGTTGCCGTGGAAATCGGCGGCCTCGAGCAGACCGTCGGTGTAGAGGACGAGGACATCGCCGGAACCGATAGGGGCAGCCTGGCCTTGCAGCTCGGTCTTGAGATGGGTTCCCAGCGGAGTGGCAGCGGTGCCCACCTCGCGCGTGGCGCCGTCGAGGGCGGAGTAGAAGACCGCCGGCGGATGGCCCGCTGAGACAACCGTGAGCTTGCGCTCAGCATGGTCGAGCAGGGCGATCTGTAGAGTCACATACATACGTCGCGGTGCGACCTCCTCGACCATGCGGTCGAGCTTCTCGAGCACCCCCATGGGTGACGCCAGATCTTCCTTGAGTAGGTGGAGACCGCCGCGGACAGCCGCCAGCAGTAGGCCGCTGGACATACCGTGGCCGGCCACATCCCCCACGACCAGGGCCAGCTGGGACTCCGAGAGCAACACGTAGTCGAAGTAATCCCCACCCACCTCGGAAGCCGGCAGCGACACACTGGACAGGTCCAGCCAGGAGAGCTTGGGAGCCTCCATGGGCAACATGCTGAGTTGGATCTGGCGCGCATCCTGGAGCTCGTCGCGCATCCGCGACTGTTCCTGGTCTCGACTCCGCTCCCGACGCCAGAGTGTGAGGAAGCGCTCCCGCAAACCCCGGTTTAGACGTCGAAGAATGAGCAAGAGAACGGGAGTGAGAACGGCCACGCCGACGGCCACTCCGATGCGGTCTCCGGTGCCCTCCGACACGCCTGTGCGGATGAGAAGCCAGACCGTGGTGACCAGAAAAACCCCCAGCAGCAGGAAGTACTGGGACCAGCGGAGCCGGAAGAGGAGCAGGCTCACCGGAAAAGCAAAGCCCGCCAACGCCAGCCGGACATCCGGGTCGGGCGCGACGAGAAGAAAGACCAGAAACTGGAACAGATAGAACGAGATGAAGATCTGCCGGAAGCTCTCTTCAAAGAATCGGCTCTTGCGAGTCAGGAACAGAGCAAGAATCGCCAGCAGCTCGAGAGCCCACAAGCTCGCCAGAAACGGTTTCCCCGTGGTTATGGACTCCATTGTGGCGACAAAGGCTGCAGGGGTCAGAACCGCCAGCACCCCACGCAAGACCCTGAAGTTCCAGGCGTCAAAGCGTCGATCGACAGCCTGCTCTTCGGGGAGTCGAATCAGGTCATCTATGGTGGGGATTCTCACGGTTGGCGCACCAACGGGTCTCGATTGGGAGATGGATTCTTCTGTCGCCGGCAGTGTATAGCAGATCGAATCACCGCCCGACGGCGACCGCTTCCGACCTTTGCATGTGGTATCTTCGAAGCCCAAACGACAGGACTGGAGCTTCGTCGAGGAGCTCTGCCCTTCTCGGGAGGAGCGTGAGCGGACAGATACAGTCTCCCAGGGTCTACCTCTGGGCCATTCTCCTCATCGCCACTCTGCTCAGACTCGGTGGCCTCTTTCACGATCTTCCCTTCTCCTATTTCGGCGACGAGCTGCACTTCATGAAGCGGGCTATGGCCCTGGGGACCGGGGATCTCAATCCCCACTGGTTCCACAAGCCCGCGCTTCTCATGTACGTGCTTCTCCTAGCCTACGGTCTCTACTTCGCGGCCGGGTACGCGGTGGGGTACTTTTCGTCCGTCGAACACTTCGCCGCTCATTTTCTCTCCGACCACGGCCCTTTTCTGTTGATTGGGAGGATGGTCGTCCTCCTCTCCGGCATAGCTTTGGTGGCGGTGGTCTACTTTATTGCTCGGAGAATATTCCGGCAGCCGTCCTTTGCTCTGGCGGCCGGTCTGGTGGCTGCTGTTGCACCACCCCTGGTTGCCTCGTCCCAGGAGATCAAGGCTGACACCCCGTGCGCCCTCCTGCTGGCCCTCTCGGTACTCGTCTATCTGCGGACCACTGAGAAAGTCGGGCTCAAGAGCCTGATACTGGCGTCTCTGCTGGCCGGAGCAGCGACGGGCACCAAGTACTACGGGATCGTCCTTGTCGCCGCGTATGGGATCTGGGAACTGCTTCTCCTGGTTCGCGGCACCGTTGATGTGCGGACCATGCTGAAAAGGACCGTCACTTTGGTCGGCTTTTTCCTTTTGGGATTCTTCCTTACCTCACCTTTCAATTTCCTCGATCCCACGTTCGGACGCGCCACAGCCGAGCAAGTCCTCAGGATGCTGAATATCTCCGGCGAACAGGTGGTGTTCGCGAAAGACGCTCATCTACAGTTTCAACCCGGGCCACAGGCATGGGTCGCCGCGGCGGGCGATTTCCTCTCCAAGCTCTTTGGCCGTCAGGGAATGGGTATACCCCTCACTCTCGCCGTGTTGTCCGGGCTGATTGTCAGTCTGTTCAACAAGGAAACGCGCCCTTACGTGATCTTGCTCACTGTTCCAGTGCTGATCTTTTTTCTGATCAGCGTCGTGATCATCCCTTTTCATGTCAAGTTGCGGCACTTGGTCGCGATCTTCCCACTCCTCTTCCCTTTCGCTTGGTCGGGTGTCGACGCCTTGACGAGAGCTCTCTTCAAGAACGAGAGGCTCCGGACGGTCATTGCTGCCGGCCTTCTCATCATCCTGGCGTCTACCGGATTTGCTCGCGCGCTGACCGCCAACCGGGAAAGGAACCGGGCGGACAGTCGGACTATCGCCTACCAATGGATCCTGGAGAATCTTCCCCCGTCCGAGCTCATCCTGATCGAGGACGATGGTATCCCCCTGCAGCCCGACCAACGCTCCATCTCTCGGCTGCGGCGGCGTCTTGGCCAGTTGCCGCAAGGACCCTTCACCTTTCATCAGGCTCGGCGTTTGGATCTCCTGGAGAAGTACCCGTCCCTTGAATCCCGGAATATCGACCTGCTGGGGCGTCCCTGGTGGCTTCCTCGAGAAAAGACGGACGAGGAGATAGCGCAGTCCGCCGACGACCTGGATATGAGCAACCCGCTGACTTCGCGATTCCCCCTGCCACTCACGGAGTATCGCGCCAACGGCGTGCGATATGTCGTCACCACCAGTCTTGGTCTCCGTTGGCTCGGTGCGTTCGAGGATCCGGAGTGGCGGTTCCCATCCTTTGTGCGCTTCTACGACTCCCTGGCGAGACTCGAGCCGATCCACACCGTCGATCCAAAAGACTGGGATGGCAAGGGTCCCGTCATCTGGGTCCACGACCTCGACCACCTCGAAAACTGATCGAAGGACAACCGAAAAGGGTATTTGACGCCCGTTATCGAACTGGTAGACTCCGCCGGCTTGCGTGGAGTCGCCAGGATGCGGCGCCATTTCGTGCCGCCTAGCCACCTCACGCCTGCATCCTGTTTCCTCGGTCGGGGCTAGGGGACGCGAGACCGGTCAAAGGTTCCAGAGCCCAAATCCCGGCACAAAAAGCAGGGCCTTCGCACCGGCACAAATGTGCCGCGCAATGAGCCCTTTCACTGCACTGCGGTGCGTTGTCTGGGATTTTGTAGATAGGAGACCTACGAGCGTGATCAAGAACGGCCTTCCTCGGAGTGGAGGTCGCCTCCTGGCGGCCCTGGCTCTGCTATGGATCGGTGCTAGCGCCAGCGCGTTGGAGGGGGCAACGGTCGACAAATGGCGACGGCATGTGGTCTCACTCGCCAATGGCTCCTATTCGGGCAATCCCTTCGAGCTGGAGGTGGAGGCCACCTTCACCCATAC
>JBAUDS010000458.1:0-4216 GCA_049678185.1 Thermoanaerobaculia bacterium | reverse complement strand
GTGCGCGACATCGGACCGCCCCAGATGCCCGGCGGCTGCAGCGATCGAAACAAATGTCGGATAGTAGCCCGGGAGATCGATCGACTCGGCTTCGGCCAGGGCTTCCTCGAATTGGCCCTGGCGAAAGTGGTCGTAGAAGATGCCGAACCGATACCAGCCTGGATAGTTTGGGTTCAGCTCGAGGGCGCGGCGGATGAGCGGCGTTCCTTGCGCCCAGTCCCCGGCATAGTTGCGCAGGATACCCATGAAGGCGAGGGTGTTGCCGTTACGGGGATTGAGCTGCACCGCCCGATCCGCGGCCGATCGAAACGCACCCAGATCACTACGAAAAAACTGCGCCTCGGCCAGCGAGTGGTAGGCGAGCTGATGAGTGCGATCCACCGCGATCGCGCGCCGGGCGGCCTCGATCGCTCGACCCAGGGAATCAGGCCGAACGTTGTAGTCGTGCTTGTACTCCTCGCAGTACATATCGGAGAGAGCGGCCCAGGCGTCGGCCGAGTTGGGCTCGGACTCGACGACTCGCTCGAGCATTTCGCGCACCCTCGCGTGAGCCTCCGGCGTGATCTCGTGCAGATAATCGAAGGCAACAAAGACCGCCTCGAGGGCACTGAGCTGATCAACCGGTTTGTCCCGCACCGAGGCGCTCATGGCCCGGATCAATACACCTTGCTGATCGGCGATCGTCGCCACCACACGGTCGGTCAGCTCGTCCTGGATCTCGAACAAGCTAGAGCCCTCGAGGTCATGATCGTAGGCCTCGGCCCATAGGCGGCCACCGGAGGCGGCGTCGAGGATGTGGAGATTGGCGCGGACGATCGATCCCGCTCGCCGGATGCTTCCAGTCAGCAGATACCGGACACCCAGGTTCTGAGCCGCGGTGCGAGCGTCCGTCTTCGTGTCGCCCGATGCCGCCGACTCTTGCACTACCGAGAGATAGGAGAATCGGGCCAGGCCCGTCGTGATGTCCTCGGTCAGCCCTTCCGCCAGAGCACGGAGTTCCTCATCGTCGGTCGAACAGTTGATCGGCAGAGTGCCGATGGCAAGCTCCGATGACCCGGTGGACGCGGCACTGCGGCTGCGGCCGGCCGGGGTCAGCTCGCCCGAGCGCCATTCGCGCTGCAAGCCTCGCAGGTCGATCGCCACATCACCCGCCGTCTGATAGCGCTCCTCGGGCTGTTTTTCCAGACAGCGGCCGATGACGCGGCGCAGGTGATCTGGGAAATCGGTGCTCCTGTCGCCGATCTCAGGTGGGGTATCGCGCAAGATGGAGGAGACCAGATCGGCAGTGGTGTCGCCCCGAAAGGGCCGAGTCCCGGTGGCCATCTCGTAGAGCACGATCCCGAGGGAGAAGACGTCGGAGCGGGCGTCTACAGGCATCCCTTTGGACTGCTCGGGCGACATATAGGGGGCGGTCCCCATCACCATTCCCTCACGGGTCATGGCCAGGGTGGGCAGGTCTTCGCCGGCATCGGGGCCCGCCTCGACTTTGGCGAGGCCGAAGTCGAGCACCTTGACGCGTCCTTCGGGGGTCACCATCACATTGCCGGGTTTCAAGTCCCGGTGTGTGATCCCCCGGTCGTGGGCTGCGGCAATCGCCTCGGCAATCGGCAGCGCATAGTCGAAAACCCTGTCGATCGACAGGCCCTCCGCCACAATCCGCTGATCGAGAGTGTCGCCCTCGATCAGCTGCATCGTCAGGAAGTGCACATCGCCCTCGTCGACGGTAGCGGTCTCTACCGAATAGATCGTCACGATGCTCGGGTGATCCAGGGCGGCCAGGGTCCGCGCCTCCTGCTCGAAGCGGGCCAGCCGCTCGGGGTCGGCAGCTACCTCCTCCGGCAACACCTTGATCGCCACTTCGCGCCCGAGTTTGGAGTCCTCAGCGCGATACACCTCACCCATACCGCCCTCACCGAGCTTGTCGAGAATCTTGTAGTGGCCGAGTTGCTGCCCGATCATTGCTTCCCTGCAAAGGGCTGATCATACCTGTAGATGTCGAGTCCCTGTCAGTGCTCCCATACGAGTTCGATAGGCAGAGCTACGCCTTCGCTCTGGAAGAGGGCAGTACGCTCGTGGAATCAGCCAACCAGGCCCTGCTGACCGTTCGCAAGAGTCCGGAACGGAGGAAGAAAGTCCTCAAGTACCCAGGTGAGTGACTGATCCGCAGCCGAAGCCACCTGCCGGACTACAGCGTGGCGCACGTCGGGGGCGCTAATTAATAATTACACACGATGAAGCCGGCCGCCCAAAGACAACATGCCGGATATCGGTAAGCGTACCGGTGGCCGGCGCTGTAGCGGAACGCAGTCCATAGCCGAACGCGTTGAAGAGGTTTCCAGGATTCGCCTCGGTGAAGGGCTCCTGCCGGATCGTCACGTAGTCTCCGAATCTGGTTGTGCCGACGTTGCTCGCGGTCGTGATGTACACCACAAAATCCCCCCACAACCCGACGACGTGGTTTTCGTAGTTGCCGCCGCCCCCCCACTCCAATGACAGGCCGATCTCCCCGGTGCAGAAATTGGTAGTCAATGCCGGGTATGCAAACGCGTAGCTGTTGTTCCAGATCTGCACTTGCTGGATTCTGCTGAAGTTGTTCGCTCGGTCGAGCGTTACCATCTCGACGTGAGGCTGCTGGAAATTGGTATCCGTTCCGGCGTTCCACGCGAACCAGATTTGGTTCCCGGATCGGGTCCCGCCGATGATGGAGGTGCCGGGAAAGCCGTTACTGCCGCCCAGCCAGTTCTGGCCATCCGGCGTGGTCGAGGAGAGGGCGACTCTGGCCCAGCTGGAAGTTCCTATGTCTCGCCAGAAGTAGGTGTTCGAGCCTTCAGCCAGGGAGAATACGCGCATTTGGCTGTTTGTGTTGTGGCCTGCCCAGAAGATTTCGTCCAGTGTGTTCTGCACCAGATGGCTGCCCCAAGCCATGGGACTATCCGGCGGATCCGTAAAGTCGATCGTAATGGTGCCTCCGGACTGGATCCCGGCCAAGGAGGTCCGCGCGACCTGAAACCCCTGGCGGCAGCCGGACGGGCATCCGAACCCGGCATCCCAGCTCATGTAAAGGGAGCCGTTTCCCACGGACAGGTCGGGATAATCGAGGCCGGTGCCAGCGGGCTGGCCGAATACCTGCGGCGTAAGATTCCAATAGGTCCAGGCCGTTCCGCCGCTGCTGATGATGGCCGCTGGGCTGGCGGTGGCAAGACGATACCCATTGCCCTGGAGCAGCCAAATGAAGCGATCAATGCTCGGCACATATTGGACGATCTGATCGCAACAGAACCCCACGGCATCGGCGGGAAAAATGGTGGTCGGATCCAACTGGGTGAAAGAACCCCCGCCATCAGTCGAGAAAGCCGCAACCCAGTTGGCAGTGGAGAAGATCACGCCTCCACCGCTGCTGCTGCCGCTCGGCTCTGCGACGGTGCTGGCGGTGCCGTTGGACGAGCCGGAGGTGACTCCCAGACTGTTGTTGGCGAGAAACACAATGGGCCCGGGGCCGTCGCCAAGCGCGAAACCAGGTTTTTTCTTGAAACGAAGGGAACCAGGAACCATCTCCGGCGCCGTGGCGGTAGGCGTCGGTGTGCCGGGGGCAAACGGTCCGATCGGCACCGTCCACTGCGAACCGTTGACAAAATCAAGGCTTCCCGGTTCGCGCGGCTGACTTGGGAAGGGCGCACCAATGACGTCGTCTGCTTCGACCATTATCGTCGTGAGGATTCCGGAGCCAGGCGCATCTTTAGGAACCACATAGTCGCTGGTGATGCTGAAGCAGTAGGTCGCGACTCCTACGTCGTAGGTTCCCTGCGCGTCGAAAACGTAGTCCTCGAGAGGAAAGAATATACCGCTGAAGTTGGCGTCGAGAACGACAGAATCGGACACCGGAATGATGCCCAGACCAAACGGAAGGGATGTGGGTAAGGTGAGCGTACTGTCTTCCAGCGTGATCTCCGCCAGCTGTACGTTTTCAGCCGCGGCGGTACCAGTATTGAAGATGGGAAGAGCGGACAAGAGTGTAGTCGTGTCAAGCAGACTTACTCCGGGCCCGCCAGCGGTAAGGGCCACCGGGGATGCAATGCATTCCACAGAAACGATCAAGAAACTCCCTGGCTTGGAGGCAAGCTTGATCGTGATCTGATTTTCGTCGGCGAGCGCGACCGGTTTGACGATCATGGCCACCTGCTGATTGAAATCTCTCGGGCCGACGATCTGCACGCCG
>JBAUDS010000457.1:0-2211 GCA_049678185.1 Thermoanaerobaculia bacterium | reverse complement strand
ATATCGAGACCGTTGACGTGCTCGACCACCGCGGCGCCGAGGCTGACGGTGACCACCAACTCGCCGGTTTCGGTCTTCACCGGTCGAGCCGCACACGCCTGTCTGGCTCTCTCCATGACGTCGCGGGCCGTCTGCTCGTCGCCGGGATAGAGAACGATCAGAAACTCTTCGCCTCCCAGGCGTCCGAGGATGTCGGCCGAGCGCAGGCAGGAGCCGACTCTACGGGTGAGCTCACGCAGGACTTCGTCGCCGACGAGATGCCCGACCTCGTCATTGATCCGCTTGAAGTGGTCGATGTCGACCATCACCGCGGCCAGGGGTCTCTCCTCCCGGCTTGCCCGGGCCATCTCGCGCTTCAGTAGATCCAGTACAGAGCGCCGGTTCCAGAGCTCGGTCAGGCTGTCGCGGGTCGCCTGATGCTCGAGAGCGACTTTCGCCTCTTGCAGCTTCTCGGTCGCCATCAGCAAGTCCTGGTAGAGCCGGCTCTTTTCCAGAATGACGGACAGCTGGCCGGCGATCTCCAAAAAGAATCCCTGATGGATCTCGTTGTAGACGTCTTTCTCCATGCTGGAGAAGAACAAGAATCCAAACGGCTTCCCCAGGGCAATGAGCGGGCAGGTGAGACTCGAGCGCATCCCCTCCGCCACGATCTTTCTGGTCGAGTCCGACTGCGGGTGCTTTTCCAGATAGTCCTCGAGGTCATTGAGAATCCGCGGTTGGCCGGTCCTTATGATCTTCTCGAGGCTGCTCCCGTTAAGGGTGGCGGCATACCCCGCCTGCAGCTTGATCTCCCTGGCCTCCGAGCGAGCCCAACGCGCGCGGACTATGTGTCCCTCTTGCGCCATCAACGACAGACCGATGCGGTCATAGGGGATCAGAGAGCGGAGGGACTCGTAGACAAGATCCAACACGTCCTCCAACACCAGACCCTCATTGACTTTTTGAGTGATCGCCGCCAGCTTGGCCGCCTGCTCGGTCTTGGTCTCCAGCGTCTGGGCGAGACCCTGCAGCGCTACCCCCAGCCGTGAGACCTCGTCGGGCTCCCCGATGGGAATAGGAACGTCGAACTGTCCCGCCTGCATCGCCTCGGTGGCCTGGCGATAGTGTTCGACTCTAGGGTCCATCACGAATTCCCTCCAGAAGACAGATCCAGACGACGGCCGTCCCCAGCCGTCTACGTCCTGCGAACGATATCGCAAATAGTCTCTCATTTGCTCTATCTTGCCAGGCTTGTCTCTGCCCCGTACCGTTGCGCCAGGCCAAGCGAGGAAATCTCCGGCCGCTCAACCGGTGACAATGTCATCCTCAAGACGGCCAACCGGGTACCAGCATCAGGTGTTCTAAGTACCTGAGGTCGCCACAATCAACTCCAAGTCAGATGTCGGGCAAACGACACCACGGAAGATCCAGAGAGCAGACCCCCTGAGTCGAGAGCTCCATAGGTAATGGCAGGGTTCCTCTGAGACAATGGCGCCGCATTGACCTTGCACACCAAACGCCTCTTCCGCCGATTTGTGGCTCTGCCTGCCGATCACGGCTCGTGGGTCTTTCTGCTGACGCCGTTGCTGATCGGCCTCTATGCCGGCGGGCGGTGGACGACTCCCTCCTTCTATCTGGTGGTGGCGGCGCTCACCGGCTTTCTGCTGCGCCAACCCCTGACCATCGCCATCAAGGCGCTGAGCGGCAGACGTTCCAGGGCCGACCTGCCGGCGGCGCTTTTCTGGATCTCGGTCTACGCGGCCGTGGGCCTCGCCCACGTCACCGGTCTGGCGCTCCGCGGCTACGGCTATGTCCTCTATCTGGCCGTCCCGGGTGTGGCCGTCTTTGCCTGGCATCTCTATCTGGTCAGCCGGCGGCAGGAGCGCGATCAATTGGCGATCGAGCTCCTGGGTAGTGGGGTGCTGGCGCTGTCCGCCACTGGGGCCTATTGGGTCGGTGTGGGCCGGCCCGACCCGTATGGGTGGCTCCTCTGGGGGCTGGCCTGGATCCAGTCGGCGGCCTCGATCCTCTATGTCCACCTGCGCCTCGATCAGAGATCGGCGGCAGAGGACCTCACCTGGGGCGAGCTTGTCGCCATGGCCCGGCCGGCCCTGGCGCTGGCCACCCTGAACCTGGGCTTTGTTGCCGCGCTCTGCGCCGCCCATGTCGTCCCGCTCTGGCTCTTTCTCCCCTACCTCGTCCAGTGGCTGGAAACGCTCCGCGGCACCCTGC
>JBAUDS010000456.1:0-4095 GCA_049678185.1 Thermoanaerobaculia bacterium | reverse complement strand
GCAGGGTGGTGTACCCGCCGACGGGAACGGTGGAGAACTCCTCCTCCAGCCCGTCGGGCCAGATGACGTGGAACCGAGCCTCCCGCTGGTCTTTCTCGCCTTCTTTGGCTTCGCCCGGTCGCAGAGCGTAGAGAACTCGCGGATCGTTGGCTGCGGCGTAGCTACCGTCGGTGTGGACCCACTGCCAGCGCGTCGAGCCGTCGGCGGCCCGCAGCCCGACCCGGGTTCCCAGCACATCGCGCTTGCCGTCACCGCTCACCAGACGCAATCCGACCCAGTCGTCGGTTCGTTGGCGCAGGTTGAGGAGGAGTCGCACGGGACCGGCGTTGTTGACGATGACCAGGTCGGGATCACCGTCGTTGTCGAGGTCACCCATCGCCATGCCTCGACTGACATCCGAGTAGATCGGTTCTTCTCTGGCCTCCGCCGGCACCTCTTCAAAACGAGCGTCGCCGAGCCCGCGAAAAAGCAGGTTGGGTTCGCGCAGTGGGTGGGGCTCCCCCTCACGCATCTGGGCCTCGACTCGTTGCACCGCCCCGTTGGCCACATACAGGTCGAGGATGCCGTCGCCGTTGTAGTCCATTGGCGCCGTGCCAAAGCCGGTAGAGTTCCAACTCGCCCGGCCGAGGCCGCTCGTGCGGGTGGCGTCGTTGAACAACCCCTGACCATCGTTGAGGTAGACGGTGTTCATCTCCCTGAAGAGGTGAGTCATAAAGAGGTCGACGAAACCGTCGCCGTTGAGATCGGCAGCCACCACTCCCATACTCGCCTGCGGCTGACCCATAGCGTCGACGGCGGTGCCGGACAGCAGCGCGTCATCGATAAAGG
This sequence comes from Thermoanaerobaculia bacterium, assembly GCA_049678185.1. Taxonomy (GTDB): domain Bacteria; phylum Acidobacteriota; class Thermoanaerobaculia; order Multivoradales; family JAHEKO01; genus M0029. The sequence continues at coordinate 3,267 of JBAUDS010000456.1, read as the reverse complement.
TCCCATCCCCCTGATTGATCAACATCTCGTTTTCCATCTGATCGTTGGCCACATAGAGATCGGTGAGGCCATCGCTGTTGAGGTCGGCCGCCACCAGCCCCAGGGTGTTGCCCGGGGCTCCCAGAATACCCGACTGCTCGGAGACGTCCTCGAAGGTCCCGTCCCCCCTGTTGTGCAGGAGACGGTTGGGCGCGGGAGGATAGGCCCTCGGTCCACAATAGTCGTGCACCCCCATCGGCGAGGCGCAGTACTTGTGGGTGGCCACACCGAACTCGACGTAATTGCCGACATAGAGGTCGAGGTGGCCGTCACCGTCGTAGTCGAAGAAGACAGCGGGAAGGCTCCAGCGGCGGTCGTCGGTGCCCGTTTTCGCCGTGACCTCCTCGAAGGTCTGGTCGCCCCGGTTGCGCCACAGCTGATTGGAGACCAGGTTGGTGATGTAGAGATCGACGAATCCGTCCTCGTCGTAGTCGGCCACTGCCACACCCTGGCTGTAACCGTACGCCTTCAGACCACTGGCCTCGGTAACATCGGTGAAGCGGAGAACAGGTTCCCCGTCTTCGCCGACCTCGAGATCGTTGCGATAGAGCCGGTCGCCGAGTGGCAGCGGGTGATGTGGGGGGAAGACCGTCTCTTCGGGTGGGGTGTCGTCGAGAACGTGACCCTGGCCAAGGTAAACGTCGAGGTCACCGTCGTTGTCGAAGTCGAACAGAGCGACGGCGCCCCCCATGTGCTCGGCGAAGTAGAGCTTCCCATTCATGCCGGTGAAGTGGTGAAAGTCCAGACCCGCGGCCTCTGCCACGTCGCGAAATGCGGGCTCCGCCGGCGCACCGAATACGGCGCCGGCGAGGATGACAAGACCCAACCACATCCACGCCTTCATTCGACCAGTCTAGGAATCGCCCGTTCGACGGTCAAGACGAGCTCAGGTTATTCCAGCGCGAGGACGATCTCGGTCAATAGCGCGCGTAGGTCCCTGCGCTCGGGAGCCTGGGCCACGGCGCGCTCCAGGAACCGCCGCGCCGCCTCCAGGTCGCCGTTTTCACGCTGAGCAAGAGCCAAAGCCTGCAGCACCTCCACGGTCTCGGGCAGCGTTGTCAGCACTGCCACCGCTTCCCCTGCCCGATCGTGGCGGAGAAGGTCGTAGGCATGGTCGAGGCGGGCCTGGGCGAGCCCCTGCTGGCGGACCCGGTCCTGATCTTCACGGTAGAGGCGCTGGTAGATCTCCCGCTCTGTCGCCGCCTCCTCACCCCGTCCGAGGGCTGCGAGCACTCGCGCCAGACCGTAGTGGATCTCGGAGTGCTCCGGGGCCAGCACCACGGCCAGTTGAAAGGCCCGCAGCGCCTCCTCCAGAACCTCCTTGCGCCTGGCCGCGTCTTGCTCTCGCGATCCGATCCGCCTGGCCCAGCCCTCGAGCGCCCGTGCCCGGTCCAGCTCCAGGTCAAACCCTCCCGCCCCCAAGAGCTTTGCCTGTTGTAGCGCCTCGACCGACTCCTCGTAGCGCCCCTGCCAGAGCAAGAAGCGTCCCAGTTGATGCCAGGGCACGGCCGACGCTCGAGCGCGCTTCGCCGCCTCCTTCAACAGCTCCTCCGCCTCGCCCAGCTCTCCAGTCTCCCACAGCACGGAGCCCAGCTGGAGGAGCCACGCAAGCTGTGGCCCTCCTTGCTCCAGCGCCTGCCGCAGCGGCGCCTCGGCGGCGAGATAGCGGCGATCGAGGATCAGCGCCCGCCCGAGCCGAGCCTTCGCCGCAGGTGAGCGGGGATCGAGAGCCGCAGCGAGCTCGAGGAGCTCCACGGCTTCGCCGTAGGCCCCCGTCGCCAATCGCCGTTCGGCGCCCTGGTTCAGAGCGGGCAGGACCTCCGCACCCCGGCCCTGCGCGGCGAGAGCGCCAGCCCATCCGACCAGGGCCTCGAAGTCGTGCGGATTGTCGACCAGGCGGCGGCGGAACTCCTTCTCCGCGGAGACGCTGTCGCCTTCTGCCAGGACCTCGATCGCGCGGTCGCTGGGGACGGCGCTCTCCTGCGGAGAGGCGAACGTGCTGTGAGCAGGCACCTGCCAGAGCAGAAGGCAGATCGACACCATCCGGGCCGGCCTGAAACGCAAGCCTACCGATGGCCGTTTCACCGGGGAGCGTGTCCTGGGGGGGGCAACGGAGCCGTGGGTGATGTATCTTATGCCCATGAGCCACCACATTGCTCGCCGGCTGTTCTCGATCCTCCTCATCCTGCCTGTCTTGCCAACCGCCCTGTGTGGCCAGCAGGAGCCGCTGCCTGCGCCGGTCCTCGAGGCTCTGGAGCTCATCGACCAGGGCGATCTGGCGGCAGCGATCTCCAAGCTCGAATCGCTGCGCGCCGATGGAGAGGCGCCGACCCCCGCCCTCGCCACCCTGGGAGCACTCTACGTCGAAACGGGGCACCCCCAACTGGCCATGCAGATCCTCGGACCGCTGGCCGACGTGGTCGACGCCGACCCCGCAGTACTCTACAACGCGGGCCGCGCCGCTGCTGCCCTGGGAGAAGTCGAGCAGGCGGGTCGCTATCTCTCGAGGTCGGTCCATGCGGCGCCCAACTCGCCTGCAAGTCGTGAGTTGGGAATGCTCATGGCGCAAACGGGTTACGAGGAGCAGGCCTACGTCTACCTGCGACCGTGGGCCATGCAGAATCCCGACGATGTTGAAGCGCGCCTCGCCGCAGCCATGATCGCGGTGCGCCTGGAGCGAGTACCGGACGCCGAGCGTCTGCTCTCCGACCTCTCCCAGGACAACCCCGGCGTACGCCTGCTCTGGGGCCAGGTTCTGCTGGTCAAGGGTGACCCGTGGGGTGCGCTCGGTTACCTCAAACCCCTCCTGGCCGACCCTCCTGCTGCCATGGAGAACGACCTTCGCCGTTCCCTGGCCACGGCCTACCTTATGGTCGGCGAGGCGAGCTCGGCCATCGAGGCCCTCGAGGGCCAAGTTGGAGAAGATCCCTCCACTGCGCTGCAGCTCGGTCGGGCCTACTACCAGAGTGGCGATCTCGAGAGTGCCCTGGCCACCCTCGAGCCCTTTGCCCAAGCCCTTCTCGACGAGGATCCGCAGACGGGGACGGAGGTTCACCTCGGAGTGACCCTCGAGTACGGTCGGCTGCTGCATACCGCCGGCCGGCGGGACGAGGCGCTGCCGTACCTACGCCTTGCCACCCGGTTGGCGCCGGAGAACAAGCAAGCTTGGCAGGCTCTCGGCCTCGCGCTCGCCGCGACGGGCGAGCGCGAGGAAGCGCAGTCCGCCAT
>JBAUDS010000455.1:0-1811 GCA_049678185.1 Thermoanaerobaculia bacterium | reverse complement strand
CCCGTACCCGGATCCGCGTTCCAGTGGTGGCGTAGACCTCCTTGCGCTGGAGAGCATCGAAGATGGCTTCTCGTGTGTTCTCGCGCGCCCACACCGCAGTCAGGCCGGAGGCGACTTCCTGCGAGGTCATGATCCTCAAGGAGGGATCCTCGGCGGGAACGACCTCTCGGTTGTGCCGTTCAGGCGACGGCTCGGTGTGCGCGTACTTGCCGAAGTAGTTCTCCTCGCGAGAGGTGGCCAGCGCCGTGTGGGTGTCGGTACTCGCGTTCATTCCAAACTTGTACGGGTTGACACCGAGCTCCTTGCCGAGCTTCAGACCCAGCTTGAGGGCCGAGCGGGCATACTCGTACTGGAGCATCCACTCTTCCTTCGCCGTCGTGCCGGACAGGTTGCCGACATCCCAGTTCTCGAAGTCAGCGAACTCGTCCTCGGGCGAGAGCAGTGGGTGTGCCTCCTCGTCACCCTTGATCTGGCTCATCTCGTGCAACGGCTCCCAGCGGATCCGCTTCTCCGCGTAGGCGCGGGTCATTGGCTTGCCGTCGCGCATCTTGTCGGAGAACATCAAGCCGTTGCTCATGTTGCCGTTGTGGGGAATGGCGATCCCGCGACCGCCGGTCGCGGCCTCGTAGGCCGCCAGGTAGTTCCAGAGGCCTTGTGGGTCATCGCTATCGAACATCGAGAACGGCATGGTCCGGCTGGTCTTGTCGGCGCCGTCGGCAAAGACGACCACCCGGTGCAAATTGTCTCCCATCGGTGTGGATGTCCATTCGAAGCCGGCCATGGCCGTAAACCGCCCGGGCTCGTTGTACTGATCGGCAATCTTGACGAAGTCGTTCCAGATATAGCGCACCAGCTCGTCCGAGCTGAACGGGTTGATCCCTTGCACGGTGGCTTTTTCGATGATGTTTGTAAAGGCCTCCATGCGGCCTTCCTCGCCGGCGTTGAAGCGCTCGTGGACCCATCTTCCCCAGGGGTCGGCGAGCAGGAGTGGGTTCGATTCATAGATTGCAGACGCCAACCCCAGCAGCTCGGCGTGGTCGGTGATCACCAGGAAGTCCAGTGGCCGGATAAGTTGCACCGGCTGGCCGGTGTTGGAGATGACCTTCTCGCCGCGGGCCATACGGTAGCCGTCGTGGACGTCCAACGACGTGCCGATGAGACCCGCGTCGAACGAGAGGTTGGTGTGGAAATGCATGTCGCCGAAGAAGACCTGGTCGGCGTACGCCCGGCCGGCGTAGGGAGAGTAGACTCTCTCCTCGGCGAAATCCTCTTTTGTGACTACCAGCTCCTGGCCGGACGCCATGGCGCGATCGGCACCAACCGGCAGACCGAAGATGGCCAGGGCTAAGAGAGCTCCTACAAGTACAGTGTTCAGCTTCATCGAAAAGCCTCCATTACTCGGTTGTTCGCCTTCGATCTGGATGTGGCTGCGTAGCTTATCAGATCCGAGAATGATCTCGTCAAACGGCTTGGCGCCGACCCAATCGGGGTAGTTCCGAGCCCTTCACTGCGCCGAGGCCGAGCCTCTAGCGCGAGCTATCGAGCCACTCGAGGACCCGGCTTTGCTGGTAGTCGTAGAAGGGATTGTGCCGGAGGCGCATCAGCCAGTCGGTGGGGAACCTCAGCAGACCGCGCTCGCCCCGAACGTCCATTTGGCCCAGAAAGATGGTGTCCTCGCTAGGTGCCGGACCCCTGCCGTAGAGCGGGTCGTCTGGGGGGAAGGGAAGGGCTATGTGTGAGAGCGAGATCATGCCCGCGGGCCAGGAGGCGTCCACTGCCTCGAGCAAAACCTCGGCGGACATCGATGCCTT
>JBAUDS010000454.1:0-5095 GCA_049678185.1 Thermoanaerobaculia bacterium | reverse complement strand
CCGTGCTCTCGGTCCAAGCCTCGAAATAGCCGGTGGCGGTGGTACTCTAGGAAAAAGCAGGATTTGTAGTAACGATGTTCGATTCCATCGAGAGCACTTCGGCAGAGCTGTCGCGGCTCTCCTACATCGCCGACACCGGTCTCAGCACGAGTCTGTTTCTGGCTCTGCGGATGGAGCGCCCCTTGTTTCTCGAGGGCGAGCCGGGTGTCGGCAAGACCGAGGTTGCCAAGGTCCTTAGCCGAGCTCTCGAGGCACCTCTGATCCGCCTGCAGTGTTACGAAGGACTCGACGTCAGTCACGCGCTCTACGAATGGAACTACCCGCGGCAGTTGCTGGCGATTCAAGCCCGGCGGGAAACCGAATCCGCTGCCGACGGGGTCGCCGACGGCATCTTTACCGAGAAGTTCCTGCTCAAACGGCCGCTGCTGCAGGCCATCGACCAGAGCCACGACCTGGCGCCCGTGCTGCTCATCGACGAGCTCGACCGCGCCGATGAGGAGTTCGAGAGCTTCCTGCTCGAGCTGCTCTCCGATTTCCAGATCACCATCCCCGAGATCGGTACCCTTACGGCCAAGCACAAGCCGATCACGATCATCACTTCCAATCGCACCCGCGAGATCCACGACGCTCTCAAGCGGCGCTGTGTCTATCACTGGATCTCCTATCCCTCCCTGGAGAAGGAGATCGAGATCGTCGATCGCAAGGTCCCCGGTCTTCCCCAACGTCTGACGAGACAGATTGTCACGTTTGTACAAACCGTCAGAGAGCAGGATCTCTACAAGCTTCCAGGAGTCTCGGAAACGCTCGATTGGGCCGAGGCCCTGACCCATCTGAGCACCCAGCAGCTCGAGCCCGAGGTCGTCCGTACGACTCTCGGCTTTTTGCTCAAATACCAGGACGACGTCGACAAGCTGAGCGGGGTGGCCGACCACCTCGTCAGTCAAGCGGTAGCCGCCACCAGCACGTGAGCAGATCAAACAGGTTCGCCGAGCTTCCAGGGGCAGGACGGACACCACCGATCCTGTCGAACATTCTGCTCTTCGCCCGCATGCTCCGCCAGGCCGGGGTGCCGGTCTCTCTCGGTCAGAGCCTCAGCTTTGCGCATGCGCTCGACTGGGTCGACATCGGGAATCGCGAACAGGTATTTCACGCCGCGCGGTCCTTTCTGGTCAACCGTCGGGAGGATCTCCGTCTGTTCGAGGAGATCTTCGACCGGTTCTGGTCGACGGGCGGTGAACAGACAGCGTCGACCGGCCAGAAGGCGCCGATCGCGCCCCGTCACGACATCGACAAGGACCAACGCTTTCACCTCGTCAACTATCTGGCCTCCAAGGCGCGCGAGACCGACCCCGAGATCGAGATCGGAGACAGGTCCCTCACTTTCAGCAATCTCGAAGTGCTACAAACCAAAGAGTTCTCCCTGATGACCCCCGAAGAGCTTGCCAACATACGGCGACTCATCCAGGAGATGAGGTGGCGAGTCAGCCTTCGGCGGAGCCGCCGGCTGGTCCCCGACAACCGTGGCGACAAGATTCACCTCCGTCGGGTTCTGCGCGACGCGGCAAAGATGGACGGTACGCCGCTCAGACTGTGGCACCGCAGCAGGAAGATAAAGCAGCGCCCTATCGTTCTGATCGCCGATATCAGCGGCTCGATGGAAAAATACTCGCGCCTCATCCTCCAGTTCTTCTACAGCGTCGCCCAGAGTCTCCAACAGGTCGAGTGCTTTGTCTTTGGCACCCGCCTGTCCCGCATCACCAGCCAGCTGCGGCTGCGCAACATCGACCGGGCCCTCGACGAGGCATCCGAGGAGGTCGTGGACTGGTCTGGAGGCACGCGGATCGGCGATTGTCTCGGTGCGTTCAACCGTGAGTGGAGCCGCCGTGTGCTGCGGCGGGGAGCGGTAGTCCTGATCGTCAGCGACGGTTGGGAGCGGGGCGACGTCTCGCAGTTGCGTCGGGAGATGCGCTACCTCCAGCACCGCTGCCATCGCCTGATCTGGCTCAATCCACACCTCGGACATTCGGATTACGAGCCTCTGGTGGAGGGGATGGCCGCCGCGCTCCCCCACATCGACGACTTCCTGCCGATCCACAACATGCAGTCCCTACAGGCGCTTGCCGATCGTCTGGGCTCGTTGAGCGCCAGTCGGCGAACTCTGCCCGCCCGCCGGGGAAACACTTGAGGAGGGCCACCTGTGATATACGTGGGTCAGGTTCCGTACCTCCCGAAGTCTGAATCCAACGGACGTTGGCGTCCGGTTGCCGCTGAATCACGAATCCTGCTGTCTCGGACGGCCACCGGTCGAGATTGCAGCGGAGGGTCGAGTGATGAAGGTTGAAGGAGAGTATCTGTTCGATGTCGCACCACAGCAAGTATGGGAGGGTCTGCTCGATCCAGAGGTGCTGGCAGCTACCATGCCGGGTTGCGAGCAGCTCGAGTTGGTTGGTGAAAACCAGTACGAAGGGATGCTCAACATCAAGGTCGGCCCCGTCCAGGGCAAGTTCCAGGGCAAGATCCAGCTGGAGGACATCCGGGAATCCGAGGGCTACACCATGAAAGTGGATGGCCGGGGTACTCCCGGCTTTGTCAAGGCGACGGCGACGGTCGGGCTAAGCGGCGAAGGGAACCAGACCCGCCTCGCGTACAACGGCGATGCCCAGGTCGGCGGTCGTATAGCCAGCGTCGGCCAGCGTCTCCTCGACAGCTCGGCCAAGGCGATCATCAAGCAGAGCCTGGACGGGCTCAACGAGACCTTGAAGGCTCGCAGCGCCGCGGACAGCGGTGATGAGCCGGCTGAGACTGCCGTGCTGACGCCGCCAGCGCCTTCCCAGGCCGAGTTCGCCGCGAGGGTGGCCAAGGAAGTGGTCAAAGACCTGATTCCCAAGCCGGTTCTCATCGGCGGAGCCATCCTCCTCATTCTGCTCCTCCTCTATCTGTTCGCTTTCTGACATGACCATCAACCATCCAAAAGTGAAGGAGGTACCGTGATACCAGGGTCATTCGATTACCACTCCCCCACTACCCTCGACGAGGCCGTGGCCCTGCTGGGTGAGCACGGGGCGAACGCCAAGATTCTCGCCGGGGGCCAGAGCTTGATCCCGGCCATGCGCTTCCGCCTGGCCATGCCCGAGATCCTGATCGACATCAATCGCCTGCCCGACCTCGACGCCATTCGCCAGCAGAATGGGTCGCTGGTCATCGGCGGCCTCACCCGCGAGTCAGCGCTCGAAGAGGCGGCACTCATTCAAGAGAGCTATCCCTTGCTCGCGGACACCGCCCGGGTAATCGCCGATCCCCTGGTGCGCAACATGGCCACGGTGGGGGGCAACCTGGCCCACGCCGACCCGGCCAACGACCACCCGGCCACCATGCTGGCCTACAACGCCGAGATTGTGGCCCACGGACCCAAGGGCACCCGCACCATCCCCATCGACGAGTTCTTTGTCGGTCTGTTCGAGACCGCGCTCGAGCCCAACGAGATCCTCACCGAGATCCGCATCCCATCGCCGGGCAAAGGCAGCGGCGGCGTCTATATCAAGGTCGAGCGCAAGGTGGGCGACTACGCGATCTCGGCCGTGGCCGTCCAGTTGACGATGGACGGCGACACCGTCGCCAGCGCGCGCATCGGTCTCACCAATGTCAGCCCGGTGCCCATGCGGGCAACCGATGCCGAGCAGGCGCTCACCGGCCAGACCGTCACCGAAGAGGTTCTGGAGAGTGCGGGTAAGGCGGCGGCCGCCCAATGCGACCCCTCGGCTGATCTCCGAGGATCGGTGGACTACAAAAGAGACCTGACGCGGGTTGTGGCCAAACGAGCCATCCGCAAGGCGGTCGAGCGGGCCACAGGAGGCAAGGCATGAGCAGACACACGATCACGGTCACCGTCAACGGCCAAGAGTCGACAAGAGAGGTGGAGAGCCGCACCCTCCTCGTCCATTTCATCCGCGAGGAGCTCTCTCTGACCGGCACCCACATCGGCTGCGATACCACCAGCTGCGGGGCCTGCACAGTGCTGATGAACGGCCGTGCGGTCAAGAGCTGTACCGTCTTCGCGGTACAGGCCGACGGCGTCAGCCTCGAGACCATCGAAGGCGTGGCGCAGAACGGCGAGCTCCACCCCCTGCAGGAGGGCTTCTGGGAGAGGCACGGTCTCCAGTGCGGCTACTGCACACCCGGGATGATCATGAGCGCCAAACACCTGCTGGCCAGCAACCCCAACCCGACCGAAGAGGAGATCCGCTGGGCCATCTCCGGCAACCTCTGTCGCTGCACCGGATACAACAAGATCGTCGAGGCCATCCAATACGCTGCTAACAAGGCACAAGGTGGCTCCGCGGAGGAGGCGAGCACATGACCACTCATCTGGAAGATCGTTTCGAGCAGCACAGTCAGCAGCCGGAGGGCGTCTCGGCGCAGGTCGAGACCAGCGACGAGGTCCGGATCACGACACCTCCCGAGGTCTGTGGCATGGGCCACCGGATGAAGCGCAAGGAGGACCCCCGGTTCCTCCAGGGCAAGGGCAACTATGTCGACGACATCAAGCTGCCCGGCATGCTCTACATGGACATTGTGCGCAGTCCCTATGCCCACGCCAAGATCCTCAGCATCGACGACAGCGAGGCGCTGGCCATGGAGGGTGTGCTGGCGGTCATCAAGGGCGAGGATCTGAAGGCGGCCGGCGATCTGCACTGGATGCCGACGCTCATGTCCGACACCCAGATGGTCCTGCCCATCGACAAGGTTATCTACTACGCGCAGGAGGTGTGCGCGGTCATCGCCACAGAGCGCTACATCGCCGCCGATGCCATCGAACGGATCCATGTCGAGTACGAACCGCTGGAGGCGGTGGTCGACCCGCATGTGGCACTCGAGAACAAGATCATCGTGCGCGAGGACAAGGAAGAGAAGACGAACCACATCTGGCACTGGGAGGCGGGCGACAAGGAGGCCACCGACAAGGTCTTTGCCGAGGCGGCCCACGTTGTCGAGCAGTCCATGTACCTACCGCGGCTGCACGTCTCGTCGATCGAGACCTGTGGCATGGTGGCGAGCTACAACAAGGCCACCGAACAGATGAAGATCTACATGACCT
>JBAUDS010000453.1:0-11785 GCA_049678185.1 Thermoanaerobaculia bacterium | reverse complement strand
GCGGAGTGCCATCAGGGCGCCGACGACATGGAGATCCATCCCGACGAGGCTCCGGTTACCGACTGCGCGGTCTGTCACGAAGACGCGGACGAGGAGTTCGAGGCGAGCGTTCACGGGCAGGCAAGGGCTGACGGCCGATGGGAAAACGGTTGCACGACTTGCCATGGAGAGATCCATTCCCTGATGCCGCAGGACAATCCGGAGTCGCCGGTGCACCCGATGCGCCTGCCCGAGACTTGCGGCGTCTGTCACGCCAGGTCCGATCTGACGGAGGAGCTCTCTATACGGCTGGTGCAGCCGCTGGCGGCCTACACGGACAGTGTCCATGCCCGGGCGGTCCAGGAAGGAGTAAAAGCCGCTACCTGTACAAGATGCCACGGAAGCCATCTCATCCTTCCGTCTGCGGATCCCAACTCCACGGTCTATCACCTTCGCGTTTCCAATACATGCGGACAATGCCACGCCAAGATCGCGGAGACCTACGACACGAGTATCCACGGACAAGCGGCGGCCCATGGGGTTCGGGAATCCCCGGTTTGCACGGACTGTCATGGCGAGCACCGGATTCTCTCCCATCTCGAGCGGGGCTCCCCGGTCTTTGCCAGCAACGTGCCCCAGATGACCTGCGGGCGCTGCCATGGCGACCTGAGGCTGGCGGAGAAGTTCGGCATGGCCGCCGACAAGGTGTCAGCGTACGAAGACAGTTATCACGGCCTGGCATCACGTTCTGGCGCAGCGACGGTGGCGAACTGCGCCTCATGCCACGGCGTTCACGATATCCTTCCTTCCACCGATCCACGTTCCTCCATCCACAAGGACAATCTCGCCTCGACCTGTGGCCAGTGCCACCCGGGGGCCGGCACAGCGTTTGCCATCGGGACCGTTCATGTCATCTACAGCGAGCCCGAGCACGCCACGGTCTACTTTGTACGTCTCGGCTATATATGGCTTATCGTTTTGACCATCGGCGGCATGGTGCTCCACAATCTGCTGGATTTCATCCGCAAAGCCAGGAGACCTCTCCCGCAACCGTTGCTGCCGGTGAGCGGAGCTCGAGAGAGAATGTCTCTCTGGTTTCGCGTTGCCCACGCCTTGCTGGCGGTCACCTTCGTGGTGTTGGTCTACACCGGCTTTGCACTGAAGTTTCCCGAGGCCTGGTGGGCCGTGCCGCTGCTGCAGTGGGAGAGTGAATTCGGGGTCCGAGGATGGCTCCATAGGGTCGCAGCAGTGGGAATGCTCCTGGCTGGCGTGATTCACCTTGTGCATCTGGCGGTAGACCGCCGGGCGCGAGCCTGCATCGCCCAGATGCGGCCGGGCCGCGAGGACTTGCACGAGATCAGAGAGAGATTCGCTTTTTTCTTCGGCCACCGTCCCTTCGTTGCCGAAGCCCCCTGGATCGACTACCCGGAGAAGATGGAGTACCTGGCGGTGATCTGGGGGACGCTGATCATGGCGGTCACCGGCTTCGTTCTCTGGTTCCAGGATCCGGTCCTCCGCTGGCTACCGACCTGGGTCACCGATGTGGCGACGGTTGTCCACTTCTACGAGGCGATTCTGGCCAGTCTTGCGATTCTGGTCTGGCACATGTACGCGGTCATATTCGATCCGGTGGTCTATCCGATGGATACCGCCTGGCTGACCGGTCGCTCGGCTCCGGGTCGTCAGCTCGAGCGCCAAGGTCCGGCGCAGGGAGCACGGGTCTCGACTTCGGAGGGGGAGCCCGCCAGCGACGAAGCTTGAGGGACTTCGGTTGGAGCAGGATAGGATAAAAGCCGATTACGCAGGAGGGCTTCAACGTTGCCAGAGGAATCAGTGGATAACCAGCTGGATGGAATCTCACCCCGCCGGCGAAAGCTTCTCAAATGGTTGACAGGAGGATTTCTCTCCCTGTGGGGTCTGGGTTTCGCCTGGGTGGTAGCCGCTTTCGTCAAGCCTCCCAGGTCCCCCCGAAGCCTGGCCGAGAGAGTTCTCAAGATCGGATCGGTCGACTCGCTGTCGGTTGGGCAGGCACAACTGGTTCGCCATGGACGGGAACCGATCTTTGTGATTCGGACCGATGAGGAGACCCTGGTCGGTCTCGCAGGGGTGTGCAGCCATCTCCACTGCGTGCTCAACTGGGACGATGAGCAGCAGGTCCTGGACTGTCCCTGTCATGAGGGCGCCTTCGACGTCAATGGCAATGTGCTCAAGGGTCCACCGCCGAGACCGTTGAAGAGGTTCAGGGTCGAGACCCGGTTGGGTCAGATCTACGTACACCTTTGAGAGCGGGAGTGACCCCTATGAGTCGAGAAAAGTCGGGGATCCTGGACTGGTTCTCCCGCCGCTTGAACCTGACCGAAATCTTCTCTCTGCTGACAAGCTACGGGCTGTTCTACGCCGAGCTGGACACGCGTAAGCCTTTGCGGGAGGCCCTGGACGAAGCCCTCGAACGACCAGTGGTCTCGTATGGCCGCTGGCCAAGGGTTCTGGGTCTGATCGTCGTCGTTCTCATTGCGTTGGAGATCCTCACCGGGGCGCTGCTCAGTCTCTATTTCCTGCCTACTCCGCAGACGGCCCACGCCAGCCTGGGGACGATCCTGCGCGACGTGGACTTCGGGTGGTTCGTCCACCAGATCCATTTCTGGGGGGCTCAGCTGCTGATAGCGGTTCTAATCGTGCGCATCGTGCGCTTCTTCATCCAGGGCGTCTACCGGGCGCCCCGTGAGCTGGTATGGGTGTTCGCCGCACTTTTGTTGCTGGTCTGTTTCCACCTCGATATGACGGGCAGGGTCCTGCCTTTGACCGAGACCGCCTTTTGGTCCAGTGTCAGAGCCCTCGAAGTGGTGAACGCCGTTCCGGTCTATGGATCCCTCATGTTCTTTCTGGCCGGCGGCGGCGAGATGTTTGTTTCCGAGTTGACGCTGCTTCGCTTCTACATTCTCCACGCCGCCATTCTTCCCGTGCTGGCGGTGACTCTTATCTACCTCCACTTCTCCACCATACGACGGATCGGGCTCACCGAGGCTGCGGGTGATACAAAGAGAGTCGGTAGGGCGGCGATTCGCAACCATCTGGTCAATCTGGCCATCATTCTGACCCTTCTCTTCGCCCTCCTGGTAACACTCGCCGTACTGACGCCTCTTCCCTTCCAGCGCGAAGCCGATCCCTACGCCACGGTACCGGGTGTGGGTCCCCCCTGGTACCTACTGGCGCCCTTTGGCTTCCTGGAGATCACCACGGGTATCGTGCCGCAGTGGTTAGCGGGCTTGGTGCTGTTCGTGGTCTTTTCAGCGTTCCTGGCCTTGCCGTTTCTGGAGCGATCCAGAGAGGACCGGGGCCGGCGATGGGTGGTGCCGGTTATTGCCGTCTTGGTCGTCCTGGCTTGGATTCTGCTGACGATCTACGGTGCGAGGGTGGCATGAAGAGACGACGAAGTATCCTCGACCTCCTCTGGCTGATTGCACTTCTGCCGGGGGTCACGAGCACCGCTCGTGCGGCCGAGCAATGTGGTGTTTGTCATCCACGGCCTCGGGTCGCCTTTGCTGCGAGTATTCATGCCCTGGAACAGGTCTCCTGCACCAGTTGCCATGGTGGCGATGCAGAAACGCAGGACGTCGAGCGGGCTCACGCGGGATCTTTCCGGAGTTTGCGTGACCGTTTGGCAATTCCCGAAATGTGCGCTTCTTGCCACTCTGATCTGAAGAAGATGAGTGCCTACAATCTCCCTGTCGATCAGTATGCCGTGTACCAGACGTCACAACACGGCAAGGCGATCGCAAGCGGAGATCCCCGGGCAGCGGTTTGTACCGATTGCCATGGTGTGCACGAGATCTATTCTGCCGCCGATCCGAGAAGCTCGGCTGCCGCCCGCCATCTACCAGCTACCTGTGGATCGTGCCATTCCGACGAGGACCGGATGGCGCGCTACGGGCTCGATCCTGGAGTCGTCGAAGACTACAAGGCTGGGATCCATGGACGATCCCTGCTCGAGGCTGGTAACTCGGCGGCGCCGAATTGCACGAGCTGCCACGGCGTCCATGGGGCGACGCCACCCGGGGTTGGTGATATCGACAAGGTGTGTGGAGCTTGTCATGTTCAGACACGACGGGCGTTTCTCGATGGACCGCACTATCAGGGGATGACGGAGGCAGGCCTGCCGGAGTGCGCCTCTTGTCATTCCAATCACGCCATCCAGCGGCGCGACGTGGCGAGCATCGACACCCTGTGCGCGGAGTGTCACGGCGAGGGCTCCGACCAGGCGATACTGGGTAGCAAGATGCATACGTTGATCGAGGCCGCCACGGTCGAGGTGGACAAGGCCGAGGCACTTGCACTGGAAGGCCAGCGCGCAGCGCTGGATGTCGAGGACCATCTTGGCCGAATCGAAGAGGCTCGGACCTACCTGACCGAGGCCCTCCCGCTGGCCCATTCGGTAACGCTAGAGCCGGTGGAGCAGGTCACCCGTCGGGCACGATCGATCGGGGAAGAGGTTCAGCACGAGATCTACGGCAAGCTGGATCGGACCGAGGCGCACATCGGCTTGGTGGTCTTCTGGTTCTATGTCCTCATGACTCTGGTGATTCTGTATCTGCTCAAACGGCGGTTGAGCTCCGGCGTCGAGACCCCATGAAGAAACTTGGTCGATTCACACTGGCCGGCTATGCGATCGGCCTGCTCGTGGGAGTGGGACTCATCCTGGCCTACGGTGCCATGGAGATGAGCGGCAAGCCGGCCTTCTGCGGCAGCTGCCATGTGATGGCGCCGTATTACGAGTCCTGGGCTACATCCAGCCACGCCAGCATCAAGTGCGTTGACTGCCACATTGCGCCGGGGATAACCGCCGAGTTCAAGAAGAAGTACGAGGCGATGGCGATGGTAGCCCGTTACTTCACCGGCACTTACGGAACCAGGCCGTGGACGGAGATCGAGGACGCGGCCTGTCTGGAGTGCCATCAGCGCCGCCTGCTCGTGGGGCGGGAGGTCTTTGGAGACGTTCTCTTCGACCATGGCCCTCACCTGACCGAGATGCGTCGCGGCAAGCGGCTTCGATGCACCTCGTGTCACTCCCAGATCGTGCAGGGCAGCCACATCGCCGTGACCCAGACGACTTGTACCCTCTGCCACTTCAAAGGCCAGGCACCGGGGGAGGGGACCGCGCGCTGTACCCTGTGTCATCAGGTTCCCGATCGAATCGTGGATGCCGGTGGCCTCGACTTCGACCACGGCGACGTCTCCCGTTTCGGCATGGAGTGCGAGGCATGCCATACGCCGCCGAGCCCCGATGCGGGAAGGGTGCCCCGAGAGCGGTGCGTGACCTGCCACAGCGATCCCGATCGACTGGCCGAGTTCGAGGCTTCGGATTTTCTCCACCGGACCCACGTGACCGATCACAAGGTGGAGTGCACCCACTGCCACCTGGAGATCGAGCACGTGGTGCCGAAGCATCTGGATGCCGCGCAGTCGGAGTGCGACGTGTGCCACGGTGGAGGACACTCGCCCCAGCGGGACCTCTATGCCGGGCTGGCCGGCAAGGGGATCGCGCCCATGCCCGACGTCATGTACCTGGCGGGGGTGCGTTGCGAGGGCTGTCATCTGGACCAGGGCCACGGCGAGACCCGCACTGCCGGAGAGGTCTCTTGTATGAGCTGTCACGGGCCCAAGTACCGGGCCCTGTATCTCAGCTGGCAGCAGACCGTCGGCAGCCGGACTGCAGGGCTCAGGCGTCAGCTCGACGCCACGGCCCGCAGTCTGGGGAGGAGTGCCTCACCCGTCTTTGCCGATGCCAGGGCGAACCTCGAGCTGGTGGAGAAGGGGAAGGGAATCCACAACGTCCGTTACAGCCTGGCGTTGCTCGATGCCGCTCATGGGCAGCTCAACGAAGCACGGCGCGAGCAGGGTCTCGCCGAGGTGGGGGCGCCCTGGCCGACGGCTCCCTACGAGTCCGAGTGCCTGAGTTGTCATGCCGGGGCCGAAGCGACCAGCGCCGGCGCCTTTGGTCAGGTTTTCCCCCATGAGCCGCACGTAGTGGGGCGAGGGATCGAGTGCACCGAATGCCACTCGACTCACGAGGAGCGTGAGGCGACCGGCGTGGGTGCCCTCGAGATCGACGCCTCGGCCTGTAACGCCTGCCACCACGCGGAGGCAACGGCCGACACCTGTGTCAGCTGCCACGGTGGGGTGCTGAAGCGGGTCGTCGCCAGCGAGCTCGGCGACTTCGATCACTCGATGCACGTCGAGGACATGGGGGTCGCGTGCACCGGCTGTCACGGTACCCCACCGCGTCTCAGCCGCTCGCCCGATTTAGAAGTCTGCGCCGATTGTCACTAGCCCCGCTCTGGCGGGCCCTCGGGAGCGTCGGCGGAAGTGGTCCGCGTCTCCTCCCACGGGGGGAGTACTTTGATCAGAACGTAGAGGATCAGGAAAGGCAGGATGAGCAGGCCTATCGAGGTGAATAGTCCCTCGATGCCTCCCAACTCCATCTTGTAGACCGTCAACCCGCGTAGGCTCTTGGAGAAGAGCTGCCCGCCGATCACCACATTCCAGCGGGTGCTGAAGATCCCGACCTGGATCAGGAGCGCCGCGATGAAGTAGGTGACCCGCTTGAGCTCCGCCGGGAGCTTCGAGAAGCGAGCTCCAGCCAACAAGACCAGTGGGATGATGGATCCCAGCAGTATCTGGACAATGGTGAGGCTGATAAAGAGCTTGTTGAAGACCAGCTCGGCCAGAATGTCGATCGACTCCTCCGATTCGTACATCCGGTGGATAAAGTCCAGGACTTCCAGCGACAGATCGACGATGAGCGCGTAGAGGAGAAACGAGGCCAGCTTGTCGAGGCAGGCCATGTCCAGCTGCTTGCGCCGAATCAGCGTGGTCACGTAGTAGATGACGAGCACCATGGCGATGCCCGACACGATTGCCGAGAACAGAAAAACGATGGGCATGAGCACGCTGCTCCACCACGGATTGGCCTTGATCGAGCCGAAGATGAAGCCGACATAGCCGTGGAGGAGAAAGGCGGAGGGAATCCCGATCAAAGTTATGGCATGGACGGCCTTGCGGTCGAACTCCAGCGATGCCGGTGAAAGATCAGTGGATCCCAGGGTGATGGCCCAGTGAACGAATTTCTTCAGACCTTTTTCATTCTGGCTCCACCTCACCAGATCCGCCCGGTACTCGAACCAGATCTCCAACAGCAGCACGAGCATCAGATACCAGGCGTAGACAAAGCCGAACATGGCCATGGCGGATCTGAACTGCGGGGTGAGAAAGATCTCGAAAGATCGCTCGGGGTGACCGAGATGGGCCAGCAGGGGCAACGGGGCCACCAGCAGAAAGGCGAAAGCCGTCAACATGGCCAGCCGATAGGTGGGCTCCACCTCCTTGACCTTGAAGACCTTTTCCAGCGAGGCGAGAATGAAGGCGCCGGCCACCAGCCCCGTGATGTAGGGATAGAGAACGACCAGCAGGCCCCAATGGAGCTCGACTTCATTGGGATAGATGTAGCCCGAGATCTGGCCCATGATCGATTCCAGATGCGCGATGTGCTCGCTCACCGCTATCTCACCTCTCCGTCCAGATTGGTGTAGAAGACCTTGGGCTCGGTGTTCATGGCGGGTTTCAGGACCTGAATCGGGTTCATTCGCATCAACCGGCGCAGTGGGCTTGCCTGTCCTTTGAGCTCACCGAAGACCCGCGCTTCGGTCGGGCAGACTTCGACGCATGCCGGCAGTTGCCCCTTGGTGATCCGGTGGTAGCAGAAGGTGCACTTGTCCGCGGTCATGGTACGCGGATCCAGATAGCGCGCGCCGTACGGACAGGCCTGGATGCAATAGCGGCAGCCGATGCAGTAATCGGCGTCAACCAGAACGACCCCGTCCTCGGTCTTGAAAGTGGCGCCCACGGGGCACACCTGGACACAAGGTGGGTTGTCGCATTGGTTGCAGAGCTTGGGGACAAAAAAGGCCCTGAGGACGTCGCCGTCCTCCTCCCCCGACAGGAACCCCCGGATTCCCCCTTCGGGGCTGTCGACGGTCACCTCTCCGTCGTGGTCGAAGACGTAGCGCTCCACCCATGTCCGGAAATAGAAGGGCTCGCGCGGAACATCATTTTCGGCCTTGCAGGCCTCGACACACCTGCCACAGCCGATGCATTTGTCCACCTGGATGCCCATTCCGTAGTAGTGCTCAGCTGGTTCGTACTCCTCATCCTGGGCCGCCTCGGCCAGAGCCGTCAGTGGCCCGCAGACAGAGAGCAGAACGGCCGAGCAGGGAAACTGCATCATCTTGATGAGCAACTCTCGCCTCTCGTACTCTCTGGCCATTTCCTAGCTCTCCGGAAAATGTGGATAGTGGCACTGCCAGCAGAGGTATCTCTCACCGTGGCTGCTGAGCTCGACGCGTGGTATCTCGGTTGGACTGTCGGCGCCCCTGGCGTGACACTGGCCGCAGAATTCTCTGGCCGTTGGCTTTTTGGGAATGAAGGCTCGCGGGTTCTCGCGGTGCTCCGGCGCTACCTCGTGGCAGGTCTCGCAGGTGAGAGAGCCGTGGTGAGAGACGGCTTTGGTTCTGGCGATCTGTGCGTGGCAGCCGGAGCAGGCTTCGGGAACCTCCGGCGGTGTCGGGTCGTGGGGGTCGTGGCACCCGATGCAGGGCTTTAGCGGATTGTGGATACGTTCGATGATCTGCGGGAAGCCGGTGGGTCTGGAGGGCAGATAGGCATGACAGTACAGACAGGCCTCACCCCGTGCCCTCGGGATGACCGGTGTCTGCGCCTCGTAGTCGTTGGCGTGCTCGGCGGAGGGGCCATGGCACACCTCACAAGAGAGCGTGCGGTGGTAAGAACTTTGCTTGGCCTCGCCCTCAGTGTCGTGGCACTCCACACAGATCTGCCAGCCCCCGTATCGGGGGTTCTGGCTCGCAACCACCGTGACGGCGTCGGCCCGGTAGTGGCCCACCTCGCCAAACGATTCGGGAACGAACTTGACCCTGACGACGACCAATGCCGCGACGGCGACGATGAGCAGGATGCCCAGTCGGATGACCTGATCGGGAATCTTCCAGAGTCTCAAGCCCACACGCCTCGTGTTAGTTTCTTACGGACCGATCTTGGCGATCTTGCTCGTGGCCGTCCACCCCTGTTGGGGTAGCGGGCCTTTACTCACTCAGGTGGGAGTTGTACTGCCCCTTTGGGTGGGAGGAGAGCTCGTCCGGGTACTGGGTGGGTCGAAGCGGCCGGCCTCCGTGCCGGCCGAGGGAATCGAATCCGGCTACGATCCATGAATTCGGTGGGGTCGCAAGACCTGGTAGGGATAGCTAAGCGCTTCCTGTGCGATTCCCTTTCTGACGGGGTTTTCGATGATGTATTGAGCGACCCTGGAGAGATCCTCGTCCTTCCGCAGAACATGATCCCAGAAAGATCGCTGCCAAAGACGACCACCATGCCCCTGCTGCCAGGCCACAGTTGTGGAATAGGACTTCAGCCTACCAATGCAGGTGACCATCTCCTTGGCGTCGGCAATCAACCAATGGAGGTGATCGGGCATGAGGCATGCGGCAATGGTCTGGGGGTGTGTCGCCACCAGCTCGAAGACGATCGACGCCAACTCGGCCTTGCCGAATAAGGGTTGCCGTCGAAAGGCACTGACATTGACGTGCACCGGGGCACCCACGGGGTAGGAGCGTGCTGGCAACCGGTTGCCTCGGCTCTTGGACCAGGTTTTGTAGTGAGTATTCTGGTGCATGTCCTGGTAGGACGGAATTGCGACCCCGAATCGCTCGCCGATCGGCCGGCACGGAGGCCGGCCGCTTCGTCCGCCAAGTCGCAAGATTTCAGGACCTCAAGCCCCCTAAGCCCCCAAAAGAAGACGGCCGGCAAGCAAGCGCCGGCCGTCACACGATCCATGGCCCTCCGTCTATCTGTAACCGAAGAGCATGGCGTAGACGATGAGGGCGATGAGGATCAGCCCGGTGGCCAGAGCGATAAAGCCGAAGATCTTGAATCCCTTCTCGACCGGTTTGGGGAAGGGATCGACCAGATGCTTTTCCAGCTGGCCGGTTGCCACCAGGTGCTCATACTCGCCCGGTTTGTCGAACTTCAACTCATCGATCGTCAGCCTACCGGTAAAGATGACCGGATCGATCGGGAACTTGTCGGGCCGGAAGTGGGTGTTGAAGAAGTGAATGGTAAAAATGAATCCCACCGCCAGCAGGGCCTCGTCACTGTGGATGATGGTGGCCACGTTGACCGACCAGCCCGGGACGATGTGTGTGAAGAACTCGGGGAACCAGAGGACCAGGCCGGTCGAGCCGATGATCATGACGCCCCAGAAGACGGCGAAGTAGTCGAACTTCTCCCAATAGGTGTAGCGGCCGTAGTGGGGGCGGTTACCAAGCCCAAAGAACCACTTGACCGACTGCACCACCTCTTTGAGGTCCCGTTTGTTGAAGAGGATGGAATCTGGTCCGTTGATCATCTCCAGCCACGACCCTCCCGACCACTTCTTCTTGCGCCACACGTCCCAGAGGTGAACGAAGAAGATGACAAATAGCGTGATCCCACCCAGGCGGTGGAGGACGCCCATGGTCTCGAATCCACCGAGCAGCCAGGCCATCCCCTGAGCCCAACCCATATAGGCGAATTTGAGCGTCATGCCGGTTAGGGCCAGGGTGAAAAAGCTGATGAGCATCAACAGATGCAGCAACCGGTTTAGTCGGTTGAACCGCCGGTAGAGCTTCTCGCTGCTGGCCTTGGCCAGCGCCTTGTGAGCTCGCCATTCCTCTCGACTGAGATAGAGCCGGGTCAGCCAGGCGAGAGTGTGGAGAAGGGCGAAAGTCAGGGTGCCGACCAGCAGGGCCGTCATTGCCCAGAAGGACCAGAAGAGCCAGGGGTACTTTTCCGGGTCGTGATGGGTGGCGTGGGTAAGGTAACCGGCGAAGCGCCGATGAGAACCCTCGTGGCACTGGCCACAGGTCTCGACGACGTTATCCCGCCCGAGAGTCGAGCTCGGGTCGGAAGGCGGCAAAACGTTGTGCGTCCCGTGACAGTCGTAGCACTCTGCTGCTCCCGCCGATCCCAGCCGCGAGACCTTGCCGTGAAAAGTGTCGAAAAAGGTCTCGGCCTCGGTCTCGTGGCACCGCCCGCACTGGTCCAGCATGCGGAAGCGGAAGTCGGCCCTATCGGTGCGGCTGATGGTGTGCGAGGAGTGACAGTCCTCGCAGGTGGGGAGCTCCCTGTCGGTCTCGACGTTCTCGGGCCAATGGACACTGGTCTTGAAGATCTCTTCGATACCGTGGTGGCAGGTGCCGCAGGTATCGGCGATGTTGTCCGTGTGAACCGTAGAGCGGGGATCTTCGGGCGGCAATTCCCCGTGGGCACTGTGACAGTCCGCGCAATTGGCGGTGACTACCAGTCCGCTCTCGACCAGCCCCTTGCCGTGGATGCTGTCGATGTAGCTTTGATAGATGTCCGGAACTTCGCTGTCGATTCGCACCGCCGCCTGTTCCCCCATACGATGGCATCTGGAACAAAGGAAGGGCACATTGCGGGAGAAGGTCGGTGACGAGGGGAGGTTCTTGCCCAGTGTCGCGTGGTCGTCGTGGCAGTCGAGGCATCCCGGGGCATCTGGATCATTCTGAGCCAACAGGGTGCCGTGGGTGCTGCCTTGGAACTCGGTTACCTGATCGGGGTGGCAGATACTGCAGTCGACCTTGGAGGCAACGGTCTCGCAGGCGCGGGTGCGAGAGGGTGAGACATCGGTGTGGCACTGGGCGCAGGCGGTCTCACCGTGGCTCGAGGCGTTGTAGGCGTC
>JBAUDS010000452.1:0-1745 GCA_049678185.1 Thermoanaerobaculia bacterium | reverse complement strand
TGGGCCTCCAGCTGCTTGCGACCATCGCCGACCAGATCGAAGGGTCCCGAGAAGACCCAGGAGCTGACCGCGGCATCCACCTCGGTCGGGCTCTCCACCAGCTTGCGCACGGCCTCGAGGCTGCTGGCGGTGGGGACCCGGGTCCAACCCGGGGCGTCACGGTTCAAGACGGTCAGCAGCTTCTTCTCCAGCTCGTCGCTGAGGTCGGTGGGGAAGGCCACGGTCCGACCGGCGAGATCCTCGAGGCTCTCGGGCTGTCGTGCCCCCGAGCGGGTGATGAGGGTGCCAAAGCGGTAGACCGAGCGCACGACCTGGAGCTTTGCCTCCGCGCCGTATCTGGCGTGGGCGATGAGGTAGGCGAAGGCGGGCATCCAGGCGACGTCGGCCTGTCCGGCGCCCAGGGCCTGGATGACGGCGGCGTAGCTGGTCGGTACCTCGGAGCGGATGGTCAGACCGCTGTCCTGGCGGACAAAGCGAGCCAGCTCGTCTCCCCGCCGCACCAGGGTTCCCTGTTCCACCGAGGGCACAAAGAGCATGCGGATGATGTTCTCGGCGGCCCCCTCGAGACGCGTGCGGCGATTGAGGCCCCAGACAAAGGCGACAAAGCCGAGGATGACCAGGCCCCACCCGATGCGGGGCAGCCAACGAAATCTTCGTCGTTTGCCTGACATTTTTCCCAGAATCTCGTGCTAGCTTGCGTCGGCGCCTAGTGTAGCGGGATTCGAAGCGGCCGGCCTCCGTGCCGGCCGACAGCCGTTGTGACCTGGATGTCTATCGTGGCCCGGATTAGGGCTCCGATAGCTCTGCCTCAAATCCTCTGGACGCCTTCTCCCGTATCTCAACCTGTGATGAAGATCCATCGCTCTTCTCAGCTGATCATGTTGGCGACGGTGGGGACTTTCAATGTCCTTGCGAGTCTTGCTTGTCTCTACGCCTACCACCTGGCGCCGCGGGTCACAGCCTTTCTGAGTGTTCTGATACTCGGCCTGCTGTGGAGCCTCTGGCTGAGCTCGTTGTGGAACTGGATCCGCGGCGCCGAGCCGATTCCCCACTTGCAGCGGCGAGACGAGTAGCCCTTGGTGAAATAGGCGCGAAGCGCGGCTCGGGTCTAGAGCTCTGCCCGGGCTACCGCCAGGTGATGCTTGGTGGTCTTGGCACGGTTGGTCCAGAACTCGGTAATGGCCCCGGTCGACGCCTCGGCACCTCGGTGGCGATCGATCCAGAGGTCGCATTCGCCTTCGAGCCAGGCGAGGGTGTCGCCGGCCTCCTGGGCCATCAGCGCCTCGAGGATAAAGCGCCTCTCACCGAGGCGCACCCCCAGCTCGAGCTCCCGGGCGGCGCGGTGAAGATCGGCACGGACCAGGATAATGCCGCTCGAGATCGGGGCCAGAAGTGACCGTAGAAAAGCCTCGCCCCCTTCCTGCTTGGGGTCGGCGAGCTCGGGGGCCTCACGAAGGTGGAGGGGCAGCCGCTCCGGAAGACCTTGAAGCTCGATCTCCTCGCCCAGGGCCGTGGTGAGCTGCCCGGCCCACCGGCGATAGAAGGGGGGAGCGATCTCTGTCAGCTTGGCCAGGTAGAGTGGCAGCCAGCTGAGAAGGTGCTCCCACAGGAAGGCGCGGCGGGCCTGCCGCCAGGCTTCGCGCTGGCGATTGGCCTCGGCCGCGTCTTCGAGCTCCGCCAGCCGGGCGTAGAGAGCCAGCATCACCGCCAGGTGATCGGGCTCGGCGGGTGGATCCAGCGCCAGG
>JBAUDS010000451.1:0-1585 GCA_049678185.1 Thermoanaerobaculia bacterium | reverse complement strand
CGATGAGATGATTGAGCTCGTCTTTGGTCATATCGTTGGTGACACCATGCTGGTCATCGGGATTGAACCGCGTCCAGATCTCCTCCAGCGTCTCGGCGGTTCCATCATGAAGATAGGGCGCCGAGTCATAGATATTGGTCAGATGGGGGGTGTCGAAGACCCCTTCCATGTCGAGTGGTGATCTGGTGCCGACGTCGTGTTTCTGCCGGTCGGTGTAGAGAGGCCCGGGGTGACAGTTGATGCAGCGACCCGTGGGCGGGATCGGGCGTCCGTCGTTGGTGACGGTCCGCTCGAAGAGGGCCTTTCCTCTACGCTGGGCCGCGGTGAGCGGAGCCCCCAGCGCCCGGTAGCGGTTGGGTGGCCGTGGAATCGTCGTGATGTAGAGCTCCAGGGCCTCGAGCTCCTCTGGTGTGAACGGATCGATGCGGGTAAAGAAGACCGCCAACCGCGGTCCACACTGTCGTTGCAGGGTCTGATTGAGACCGGTCCACTTGAAAGGAGCCGTATCGAAGATCCCACGCAGCGTACGGTTGTCCACCGGATTGACGCCGATGCCGTCGGGCTCGATGTCGTAGGTGATGCCGTCGACATGACCGTCGGGATGACAGGTGTGACAAGAAAACTGCCGGCGGAAGGTGATATTGGCACTGTGAAAGAGCTGCTCGCCAAAGCGGGTTTTGGTGATCTTCTCCGGCCCACCGAGGTCGATCCGCTCCACCGCCTCCAGGCTGGCCAGGTCGACGACGGTAACCGAATCGTCGAGAGTGTTGGCGACAAAGGCTGTGCCGCCATCGCCGGCGATCGTCACTCCACGCGGGCTGGTCCCCGTGGGGATGTAGGTCGTCACGAACTCCACCGGCTTGCCCAGATGGTTGGGGAATACCCGCTCCCGCTCGCGGGGCGATGCCTCCTCGAGCAACGTCACCAACTTCTCCAGATCGACCACTGCCAGACGATCCGATCCGGTGCTGGTAACCAGGGCATGGCGTCCATCGGGAGTGACAGCGATGTCGGCCGCATCGGGGAAGGCCAGATCGGGCTGATCGAGGAGCACCTGGTCCACCCGTCCGTCGCGCCAGACCAGCCCCATGCCGTTGGTGACCGTCCATCCCTGGAGCAGACGGGTCATAGGGACCAGATTCTTGGTGCGGTTGAGGGTGAAGACCGCGTAGTCGCCGCTGGGATGCCAGGCTACCCCCTGGAGGAGGTTGGAGCCCGGAGCCACCCGACGATCCTCGACCACACCACGCTCGGTGTCGATCACGGTGAGCTCGGACATCAGCTCGGTGCGCGGCTCGACAAACCGGGAGAGGGTGTTGGTGACGATGATCTTCTTGCCGTCGGGTGAGAGAGACAGCGACCAGGGTAGACGCGAGGCGCTGAGGCGCTTGACCTCTGCGAGCGTCTCGGCATCGATGACCGAGATACTGCCCAACCCACTGTTCAGCACGTAGATGTGCCGACCCGATCCATCGGTGATGACACCGTGGGGCTCATCGCCGACGGCTATCGTCCGCACCACTTCGCGGCTGGCGACATCGATGACCGAGAGGCTGTCGTCGAGCCGGTTGGTCACATAGGCACG
>JBAUDS010000450.1:0-10821 GCA_049678185.1 Thermoanaerobaculia bacterium | reverse complement strand
CCGTGGACCGAGAAACCGCTGTGGCGCCAGGCCAGAAGGTTGCGGACGGTCTCCTCGCCGATGAGACCCTTATCCACGAGCATCCTCAGGACCTCGGCGCGAAAGAGGCGCTCGAGGTGGCGGGAGTTGAAGCGTGGCAGGCGGAGGAAGCTTCCATCGGGGCCGAAACCGCCATCGGTGGCAAGGATGTGGACATGGGGATGGAAGTTGAGCAACTCGCCTGAGGTCTGGAGGAAACCCACGGCGCCGGGAGTAATCTGGTCGTCGGCGAAGGATACGTCGAAGTAGAGCCTGAGAGCTCGCCAGGCGCAGGCGGCCAGCTCACCTAGAAGCTTGCGGTCGTAGCGAAAGAAGATACGCAGCCGCTTGGGGATGGTGAAGACCACTTGGCGGTGGGGGACGTCTTCGAGCAGCTCGTCTTCTGCCCAGGCCGCCCACAGGAGCTCCCGCTTCTGATGACAGCTTGGGCACAAGGCCCGCAGCCTGCAGGAAAAGGCCACCAGGAACTCATGCCGGCAGTCGGGGCAGCGGATGCGGGCAACACCCTGGTCGAAGATGCCGCAGTCGAGGTAGCGATGGACGGCGGGCTCCACACAATGGCGCAGATAGCCGTGGGTGGCCTGAAAGCGCTCCTCGTAGACCAGGAGGAACCGGTCGAAGTGGTGGGCCAGAGCGCGGTAAAGGACGGTGCGCTCGGGTCGCCGGGCGCGGTAGACGCGTGTGAGGACCGGGGCGCGACTCGTCTCCACTCCAACCAGGGGAGACGGAATCGACGGCCCTGAGCTTGCAGCAAGAGCCGAGGAGCCGGGCTCACATTACACGCGGAGTTGGCCAGGGTACGGTTTCAGGAGGAAGTCGACCCCTACAGCCTGCTGAGGCCGACAAAGGTGCCGCCGTTCTGGCGGCAGAGCAGACGCATCAGGGTGGCGAAGCGGACGCCGGTGGTGTTGGAGACCCCGGGCACCGAGAACATCACCGGGAAGCCGACGGCGTGGATCCTGACGCGGCGGTTGCCCTGGGCGTCGCGGCGGTTGAGGCGGTCGACGGTGTTGACGACCTCGTCGATCGACTTGCCGGTGAACTCGTCGCCAAAGACGTAGATCGAGATCTTTTTGTCGGGGGCGGAGAAGGTGCGGATGGCGCGTGTGATGCCCTCGACCGGGCTCGAGTTGCTAAAGACGTTCCAGGTTCTGAGGCGCTCGATGATGACCTTGCGCCGGCCGGGGGTGTCGGGGATCCACTTGCCGGCGTAGCGGGAGAACATGTACTGGCCCATGTCGTTCATCACCTGGATGCCCTTGACCTTGGGGTAGATGTCGAGCACCTGCGTCATCTTCTGGATGACCGTCGGCCAGGCGTAGGTGAACATGCTGCCCGAGGTGTCGATGACGAAGATGACGTACTCGCTGTCGACCGGGATGCCGCCGACGAGAGTTCGGTCGACCTGCCGGCGCTCGGCCTGGCTCTGTAGTCGCTTCATCTCCTCGCTCAGCGTCTGCTGAGCGGCGAGCAGACGGCCCTCGATGATCTCGTTGACCTCGGACAGCTCGTCGGTGGCCGCAAACTCCCCCCGCAGCTCCGATAGATCCCCCCGCAGCCGCGCGACCTTTTCACGCTCTTCGGAGATTTGCTCTTCGCGGCTGACGAGCTGCCGGTTGAAAACCTCGGTCTCACCCCGGATCTCGTAGATCTCCTCCTGGAGCTCGGCGATCAAGGCATCCAGATCCTGGCGTGCCGCCTCCAGGGCCCCGGGCTCGCCGATTTTGGTCAGCACCAGAAGCAGCACGATGGCGCCAAAGCCACAGCTGATGACGTCGAGGAAGGAGAGGTTGAAGCCCTCAAACGGGCTGCGGCGCTTTCTTCTCATGGCCAGTCCCCCGACGGGCTCAAGAATGAACCGCGTGTACCGAGGGCCAGCTGCCAGTAGGCGCTCGGCGCCGCCGGGTCGCCCTCCATCGGGAAGAGAATCACGTTTACCGGTAGGCCGCGCGGCAGCCGCTCGAGCGCGCTTCGGAAGAGCTTCGCCCGCTGTCGGCCGGACACCGTCCGTCTCTTTGGTGGATTTCTACCTTGAGTGGGGAGACCGTCCACCAGGAGGATCAAATTGTCGGGCGGCGGCTGGATGGTCTCGACGGCCCGGAAACCCTCATAGAGATTGGTGCCCTTCTCGGGAATCACCTTCTTGAGGCTGAGGACCGCTTCGTCGAGCACCGCCGCGTCCCCGGCGTCCAGCCACCGGCCTTCGCTGCCTTCTACCACCGGGTGTGCCTCTTCGTTGAAGGTGTAGAGCTGAAAGCTGCTCTCCCGCGGGAGCTGGGTGGCCACCCAGTCGATCGTGGAGACGGCCTGTTGCCACTTCTTGGAGCGGATCTTGCGCTGGTCGGGGAGATTCCGGCGGCGGATGATGTTGACGATGGTCTCGTCCAGCATGCTGGCCGACGAATCGACCAGGATGAAAATCCGATTGCCACCGATCTTCAAACCGGTCAGATATTGGCGGTCGCCGTCACCGATATGAGTCCGGATGCGGTCTCCCGGCACCTCGTCACTCGGCACCCCACCGGAGAGCCGCTTGGTGCTCTCCTCCAAGGTTTTGAGATCGGTCATCAATTGGTTGATGTGCTCACGGCGGGCGAGGGTGAGCTGGTCGTAGGTGGCGAGCTCGACACGGATCTGCTCGACGGTCTCTATCATGCGGCGGGAGAGACCCTGCGCCAGCACATTCTCGTCTTCGATCTCGCGCAGAGAGTTGCGCAGCTCGACCAGGTTCTCGTGACCTTCGAGCACCTCTTCTTCGAGACGGTCGGCTTCGGCCCGCAGATCGCTGGTCAACTGGGTGGCACGAAGATCCACCGAGGCGTTGATGATCATAAAGAGCAGGACCACGGCGCCAAAGCCGCAGGTCATGGCGTCTAGAAAGGCGAAGCCGAGGATGCTGATCTCACGCCGTGCCATCGTCGTCCTCGACCGCGATCAGTTGAACCTCGATCCCGGGGCTGCCCAGTCGTAGGCGGTCGCCGACCTCGAGGGTGACCGTGCCGTCGACCCTTTCGCCGTTGAGAAAAGAGCCGTAGGTGCTGTGGTCCTCGACCACCACCCGTCCCTCGGAAAGAAAGATGCTGCAGTGGGCGCGGGAGACACCAGCGGTCGAACCCGTGAGCTCGATGCCACGGTTTCCCTCCTGGATCTCGGTGCCGAGAGCGAGAAGCTGCTCGGTGATGGGGTAGGCGACGCCCTCGTGAACGACGTGGGTCGGCCTTCGGGTCCCCTGCTCGCTCTGCAGCTCCTCGTCCTCCTCGACGGCCTCAGTGGAATCGACCTCAACGGTGGCGGTTGCCGGCAGTCGGGTGACAAAGGGGACCTCTTCGGCCGAGGCGGCAATCAGCCGGCGGTGCTCGAGGGCGCCGGCCGCCGCGGCCCCTGCAGAGAGAGTGACCATAGCGGTGCCGAAGGCGTCGACCAGCTGTTGCTCGATCCCGGGCAGCTGGGTGATGCGGTGGGAGAGGAGAAGGGTGGCCGGCGGGCCGGTTGCGGCAGACGAGCTGACGAGCTGGAGGATCGACCGATAGACCCGGTCGGCCGCGGCCACCAGCTGCCGGTGACCGATCTCGACGCTCTTCTCTTTGCCGCCAGCCTCCATCACCAGCAGGGAACTGTCGGCTCGGCGGAGCCGGGCTAGCGTTTCGGGGAGATGGTCGTAGAGGCTCTGCTCGGTGGTCGCCGAGTGGAGGGGGTCGAATCGTGTCTCGTGGATGAACAGATTGGCGATGTGTTTGGCCCAGAGATCCAGCAGCTCCACGAGGCCCGCCTCTTCGATGGTCTCGACGTGGCGGCGGATTGCCTCACCGTCTTCTTGGGACATTTCGGTCAGCACCACCCGATGGAGCAGCAGGTCGAGGTGGAGAAGTCGGGCGCCGGGGTAGCCGTGGGCCGAGGCCGCCACCGCGGCGTCGACCATTCCTACTACGGGCATCTCACAGGCTTTGGTGATTCCCAGGATCAGGCTTAGCTGGTCGTTGGAGAAGGAGCCGGGGACCGCGAGGATCACCTGTTCCGTATCGAGCCCGGCCGGCACGGAGGCCGGCCGCGTCCTCAAGGTGTCCCAGATTCGTGAGAGGTGGGCGTGCGCCAGATCGCCGCGGTTGAGGCCGCGGGGAAAGGGTCGTGAGAGCGGGGTGGTGTCGAGCTCGTCCCAGAACCGATGATGAACCCGCCGTGGTTTCAGCCGGCCCCGGCCGAGAGCGGCATGGCCGGTGAGTAGCTCATCGCCGTCGATCAGCGCGTAGCCCGGATCGGGCGGCAGCACCAGCCCCGCGTCGTCAAAAGCGGCGACCCCTGTGTCATGTAGCTCGATGGCAATAGTGCTCATTTCCCGCCAAGCCCCCAAGCCCTCAAGCCCCCGAGCCCTCTTTCCTTTCCCCCACCTGCAAGTGCCGAATCAAATGCTCATCCAGATAGGTCTCCGTCTCCAACACCAACCGCTCCTGATGCAACTGCAGCTGGTGCAACAGAAACATCAACACGATGCTGATCAACAGGGCGATAAAGGTGGAGTTGAAGGCCACGCCGAGGCTGCGCGTCACCCCGGCGATGTCGCCCTCGACCGCCTTGTGGGCCTGGCCGAGAGCCTCGCCGATACCCCGGACCGTGCCGATAAAGCCGATGGAAGGGATGGCCCAGGCGATATAGCGCACCATCGAGAGCTCCGACTCCAAGCGCTCGGACTCGGCATTGGTGATCGCCAGCGCGGTGGTGGAGACATCCTGGATGTTGCGGGTGGCGCTAAAGCGGTGGAGAGCGGCCAGCAGCGTGCGAGGCAGCAGATACTTTTGCTCGGAGGCGGGCAGAGCCTCGACCTGCCGGGCGTACTCTCGAGCGTCCTCCGGCAGGATCTTGGTCCCCTCCGCCACCGGTACCAACTCCTCCTGGAGGAGACGGTGCTCCCGGGTCGCCTGCACCCCTTTGAGGACCATGATGGCCATCGCCCACAGCATGAGCACAAAGCAGGCCTCCTGCTCGAAGTCGCGAATGATCACCCACACCGATCGCTCCTGGACGTAGTCCGGGTCGGCCTGCATGAGCGCCGCCTGCTCGTCGAGGATGAAGTCGGCACGCGGCCGGACAACGGCGACGTAGAAGGCGTGCACCAGGATGACGGCGACGATCAGCGAGAGCACTTGGTAGACGAACTCGACCGGATAGGTCTTCTTCATGGTTCGATCAGCCTCAGATGTCGACAGGGAACGAGATGGCGCTGTCGGCCGGCAGCTTTTCCGACGGCACAAAGGTCTCCAACGGCTCTTCGGAGCGCTTGGGCGGCTTTGGCTCGCTCTGCTCCGGGGCCTCCTCGGTCTCCGGGGGCTGGGCCGCGCGGGTGTCGCTACTCACCAGCGCCCCGAACAAAAGCAGGGCCGTTAGCAGGGGATAGACAATAGCTTTCATAGTGGACTCCTGATTCTTACTCAGCATAACGGGCGATTCTGAATCCAACGTCGGGGCGGGGCTTGTTGCCATAGTCGCGGTAGCTCAGGCGGAGCTCGGTGATCGTACCGTCCATCCAGCTGGAGCCCCTGATGACATTGAGCTCGCCCTCTTCCGGCCCCATCGGGTCGTGCTGGAGCTGCGACGATGCCGTTGGGTAGATGGTGTAGATGTCGTGCACCCACTCGGCGACATTGCCGCCGAGGTTGAGGATGCCGACCGCGTTGGGCTCGTAGCTGTCGACCGGAGAGGTGGTTGGGAAGCCGTCCCTGTAGCCGCCGAGGGTGCCGGGGACGACGCTGCCGGCCGCGGCATCACCGTAGTTGCCCGAGCCGGCCACGATCGGTAGCGCCCCTCCCCACGGGTACTTCAAACCCGATCGACCACCGGCAAACCGTGCCGCCCAGGCCCACTCGGCCTCGGTCGGGAGCCGATAGCCGGTGGCCATCGGATTGGCGCCTACCAGTCTGCCCGCTTGCATGACATAGGCCGGTGGCAGCGACTCCTGCTCGCTCAGCCAATTGCAGTAACGAGCGGCCTCCTCCCAGGTGACGTTGACAACCGGATGGTGATCGATCTCCAGGGTGTAGGTGCCGACGCTTCCCGACAGGTGCTCGCTCTTGAACTGGCGAAAATCACGGTTGGAGACCTCTTGTGTCGACAGATAGAAGCGGCGGGTCAGCTCGACCTCCCGCAGCGTTTCGTTGGCCCGTCGTCCGGGCTCCCGCCGGGAGGCCCCCATACGAAAACGGCCAGGCTCGATGAGCCGCAGCTCCTGGCCCTGCGGGCCGCGGATGACACTCGGGGTCGCCTCGGCCTTGACCTGATCCGGTGTCTTGAGTGAGACCCTGATCGACTGCGGAAAACCCGGTCGCGGGGTTACCGTCTGACGGTGGGATTCGTGGCCTTCTTTGCGGATCTCGATCTCCACCGGCGTGGCAATGAGCCGCAGGGTCTGGTTCACCGGCCCCCGCAACTCGCCATCGACGAAGATCTCGGCATCGCGGGGCTCACCCTGGATCTCGATCTCGCCGTACTGAGGTTCCAGGGTCAGGCGTAGCTCCCGGGTCTCCCCGGAGCGCACGGTGACGCTCTCGTCGGTGGATCCATAGCCCGCCTTGGCGACACCGATCTCGTACTGCCGCCCGGGTGCGAGGACAAGGTCGAGAGGGGTCTGGCCGCGGTATTCGTCGTCGACCGTGACCGTGGCGCCGCCCGGACCGCTGGTCAGGAGCAGCTTGCCGTCGGCGGGCACCAGAGTGACAAGGGGTAACGTCTGTGGCTGGTTGGCGACGACCTCGAGCGAGCGGCGAAAGGGCTTGTAGCCCGCCAGCGCCATCTCGACCGCCCGGGTGCCGGCCCCGATGTCGATCGTAACCGGTGTGGTGCCGACTCGGTCGCCATCGACTCTCACCACTGCGCCGGCCGGTCGTGAGTCAAAGGTGACCGGGGCCCAGAGCGGTACCAGCTCGACGGCCAGTGCCTGGGTGGCCCCGCCTCCCTCGATCGTCACGGTGGTGGTGAAATCGAGGTGTCTGGCCGCCCGGATGAGAACCGTGTGCTCTCCCGGCGCCAGCTCCAGAGGCTCGAGCGGAGTCTTGCCGACGGCTTCACCGTCGATCGTCACCGTCGCCCCGGTGGCGGGGTCGGTTGCCAGGTCGAGGAACCCGGGTAGCCTCTCGAGGCTGAACTGGAAGGTCTGTCGCGGATCGCGGGAGACCTCGAAGGGCGCCTCCAAACGGCGGTAGCCCGCCGCCTCCGCCACCAGGGTGTAGGTCCCCGACCGCAGCAGATACCGCCCACTCACCTCGAGCTTGAACAGGCCCCCCTCGATCTCCACGATCTCGGGTGTCGGCTCGATCTCGATCTGGACCGAGCGGGCGGTGAACATAAACCAGGCGACGACACCCAGCGTTGCCAGCACCCCCCAGAAGACGAGCGTCACCGGGCGCATCGCCCAACGTCTCTTGGCGGACCGCTCGAGAGTGCCTGGGGTGAACTCAGCCGGCCGGACCGTGGCCAATGGCTCGGCCACGCGCTCGGTCTCCGGCCGCGGGGGTGCGATCAGCAGAGGAGCCTCGGTGTCTTCGTCCTGATCGAGGTGATGGATCACGAGACGTGCCCGGTCCTCATCTCTGACAAAGACGATCTCGGTGTGACCGATTCGAACCCGATCGTTGTGACGCAGCCACTGGGAAGCTTTGAGCGCGGTGCCGTTACAGACCACCGGTTGGCTCCCCGGTGCCGGCTGGATAAAGATCTCTCCCTGCTCGTAACCGAGAAAGGCCTGGGGTCGGGAGTCGTCGACACCGGGCAGGCGGATGTCGGCCGCCGCTCCTCCAAGTTCCAGAGGAAACTGGCTGGCCTCCACCGGGCGTCTATCACCCGCCTCGTCGATCAGCACCGAGGTGCTCAAATCTTCTCCTTGCAGCGCACCGTCAGCGGCTCGATCTCCCGGCCCGGGACTACCTGTAGGTTTCGACGGACATCGCGATAGCCATCGCGGCGGCCGACGACGGTGTAGGTTCCGGGTCGCAGCTCCAGGACCCGGCGCTCGAACGCACCCAACCTGCCCACTTTGTAGACCGTCACCTCGGTCAGGTTGTCGGACACCAGGGCCACCCGAACCGGGGTGGACGCGATCTCGATGATTTGGCTGAGCCCCTCGATCTGCCGGCTCAGCCGCGCGCCCGCGGATTGGATCTGTGAGGCCTCCTCGAGCAGAGTCTCGGCGTCACGCAGCACCTCGTCGGTGGACAGCCGCTCGGGGTTTTGCAGATGGAAGTCCAGACGGTTGGAGATCCCGGCTCGGAGCCGGCTACGCTCGGCGCCCTCCTGGGCAAACTTGATCGTCGGGTCGAGCGCCAGCACTGCATCGTACTCTGTGACTGCGTCCTGCCAACGCTCCGCGGCCTCGAGCTGCGAGG
Organism: Thermoanaerobaculia bacterium; assembly: GCA_049678185.1. Lineage (GTDB taxonomy): Bacteria > Acidobacteriota > Thermoanaerobaculia > Multivoradales > JAHEKO01 > M0029. Next base: position 2,413 of record JBAUDS010000450.1, on the reverse strand, counting down.
CTCTTGCCTGGTGCGTGGCGATCGCCTGTAGACGGAGCCCCTCTTCGGCGGCGAGCAGGGCGTCCGCACTCTCGGGCGAGTCGGGCTCGAGTTGTACGGCCCGGCGGAGATGATCTCGCGCCACAGCAAAGTCCTGGCGCTCAAGCGCCGCCAGACCGTCGGACATGCTCTTCCTGAACTCCGGATTGGCACGGCCAGTGCCGGCCGGGGGTGTGGGTGCCGGTGTCGGGGCGGGTCGAGCCGGTGGCGCGGTGACCGATCCCTGGCTTGCCGGCTCCGGCGTGGGCTCGGCAGGGGGGGGCTCCGGTTCAGGAGGATCCTGGATCTCCGGCACCCGGAGTGGCTCCGGCGTCGAGATGGTCGGGGTCTCGACCGGCGCGCTGCCGGTCCCGAACCTTTCCTCTTCGACCCAGCGGGGGAGAAACGCAAAGACCACGACGGCGGCTACAGCGAGCAGGACAAAGGCGGCGACAGTGGCCCAGTGGAGATACCGATGGCTATCGCCCGGCTGCCGGCCCGACGCGGCCGGTCGCCCGTGATTCCGGGCATCCGAGACTCGGGGCGGCGGGGTGAGACGAACTTGCTTTTTGGTCGGCCCGGAGGCGGCCCGATCCTTTGGCTCCGCCTCACTCATGATCGTTGTGGGCTAGTACGGCCTCGCCTCAGTCCGTTGCAGGTTGGTCGAGGGTGATCTGGCCCCCGGTGTTGGGATCGACGGGCAGACCGAGCTCCTCGGCGTAGATCTCGGTCAGCAGCTCTCGCCAGCTGGAGTATTGGGTTTCTGCCGAGCCCGCCAGGCGCAGCGTCTGGCCCCTGACCTCCAACACCATGGGTGCCACTTCGGCTTCGAAAGAGACACCCAGCTCACGCAGGGCCTGGGCGTGCATCTTGGCCTCTTTGCCTTTGGCGATACCACTCTGGATGGCCATGGTGCCACCGATGATGGCGGCGTCGCGGGCCGCCGCTTCGATCCCGGTGTCGACCTGGGCTATGACCGCACCGAAGATCGCCAGGGCACCCATGATCTTACGCATCCGGGCCGCCCGGCGGAGCTCCTGGAGAGCCACCTGCTCCTCGAAGCTAAAGGCCCGCCAATCATCGTAGGGCCTGTCCATCCGAGTGCAGAACTGGGCGTAGTGCTCATTGAGGGTGTCGACGAACATGTAGTCACGCTCGCGGATCTCGGCGATCCGCGCGATCATGGGATCGCCTGCCGCGGGCAGCCGCTCGATCTTCTGGCGTCCTTTGCGGTTGGTTTCCAGATAGTCGGCAAAAGCGTCCGGCGCCAGATCGGCGGCGAACTTCAACTCCGCGACTTCGCGGATGGTTTCGATAGAGCCTGGCTTGAGCTTGTTTCTGGCTGTCAGCAGATCGTTGGCGATCGTGTTGTAGAGGGCCTGAAAGGGATCGGCGATATCCAGTTGGTCCGGTAGATAGGCCTCTATGTCGGCCTCCGCTTTGTACTTGTTGTCGAACCAGACCTTGCTCGTCGCATCCACGGCCTGCACGGTCACCACGAGGTTCTTGCCGTTGGACTTGAGGATCTGACCTCGAATCGTTAGCTCGACGTTGGACATGCCGGCGGGAACCACTCGCACCGCACCCCATTGACCGGTTGCCTGGAGGGTGTCCTTTAGATGGAAGGGAATGTACCGGGCCTCCGAGTTTCTGACCTCCTCGAATACACCATCTTCCTGCTGCTTGAATGTAGGGACCGTCTCGTCCGGGAGCCCGGGATCGAAGACTTCGATGGCGACGTCGAGAAGCTGCTTCTCGGGGATCTCGGTCTGGGCCTGTATGGCGTGGGTGGTCTGGACCGCCGCCGCGGCCGGTAGCGCTGTCGCCAGGAGGAGGACGGCCCAGCAGGCCAGCAGCGCTCGTCTTGATCTCGGATGTTTCTTCATCGCCGGTCGACCTCTCGTCTCAATTGTCCTTCTTCCCGCCACCCTTTGTCGAATCCTTGTAGTCCCGATACTCCTGCCAGAGCTTTTCTCTGAGCTCGGGGTCCTCCTCGTTCATCGCCGCCTCTCTGAGTTGCCGGGCGATGATGTCGTCGTCGCTGCCATCTCCCACGTCCGGCGGGACGGCGCCGCCGGATCCCGCACCGGCCGGCTCAGCGCCCACCGGCGCACCCGGTTGAGCTCCTGGCTCTTCAGCGCCGGCATCATCCTCGGACGAACCGGGGTCCCCTCCCGCAGCTCCTTGCTCTTCCGGATCGTCGCCGAAGTCGTCGGTGTCGTCGCCAAATCCGCCGCCACCCGCGTACCCACCACCGCCGCCACTTGCTTGTTCGGATTCGATCTCCTCACGGTTCTCTGCCAGGGCCTCCTGCTCGCGGATCAGCATCTCGTCGAACTCGGACAACCTCTCATCCAGCTCCTTGTCGAGGCCGGCCTCTTCCTCCTCGTCGGAA
>JBAUDS010000449.1:0-2251 GCA_049678185.1 Thermoanaerobaculia bacterium | reverse complement strand
AGACGGAATCGGCGGCTCTGAGCTTGCAGCAAAGGCCGAGCCGCCAGATTCGCGTTACGACTCGGCCGTGGAAGGGGTCAGTGGCTCCAGCGACGGGGTCGGGGCGAGGGGCAGAGTTGGTCCTGGACCAGGTCGGCGCCGGTATCGTGCAGCATGTTCTCGTCCATCCCCCAGGCCGAAGAGAAGACCACCACCTCCGGCAACCCCTCGATCGCCAAGCGCTCCTCAATGATGTTCTCGGCGGTGGTGAAAGTCACCATTTTGGCCGGGCGGCTCGGCCGTCGCCGCCACGGCCAGGCTCGCAAGCGCGACCGCGAGAAGCGGTGCCCATCGGTGGCTAGTCATGGATTCCCCCCTTCAAGAAAACCAGGCTTAGCAATTCCTACGCGATGCTGTGCCCCGATATTCCAATTGTGCGGGTGGACAGACCAACCCGCAACGTCCCGGCGGTTGGGGGGCACCCACCCCCTGGGGTAGGAGGAGCGGGCTCGAGGCCGATCAGTTCGCCAGGCTTGGTGGTCCCGTGGGTCAGGGAGCTGTGATCCGTCTCATTGGCACCGTGCCCTATCTCTTCGCCATCGTCTTCGACGGCGACCAGGTACTGGACGTCCAGGCGGTGCGCTAGCTAGAATCCGCCCAAGCTCTTGAGCGCCCAAATTGCGACCACCCAGTGGAGCCAGGTCCTGGCGGCACGGGACGGCTCCGAGACCGAGGCTCGGCGAGCCCTGGAAGAGCTGTGTCAGACCTACTGGCAGCCGCTCTACGCCTATGTCCGCCACCAGGGTGCCAACCCAGACGAGGCCAGTGACCTCACCCAGGCCTACTTCACCGAGCTGCTGGAAAAGGATCTCCTCGCCGATGTCGATCCCGCAAAGGGACGGTTTCGCGCCTATCTGCTCGCCACTCTGAGAAATTTTCTGTCCCGCGATAGGACCAAGGCCGGCAGGCTCAAGCGGGGAGGGGGCACATCGACGCTCTCCCTCGACATGGAGGCGGGCGAGGTGCGCTACACGGTCCATCCGAGCGAGAAGATGACGCCGGAGGACATCTTCGAGCATCGCTGGGCGGTGACGGTGTTGGATCGTGCGATGGGTCGGCTGGAGCGAGATTCATCGTTTACCGGCGGAGAAGAGCAGTTTCAAAGCCTCAAGCCATACCTCACCGGCGACCTACCTCGGCTACCGTATCGACAGGTCGCGGCGAGCCTGGGGATGAGCGAGGGGGCGGTCAAGGTCGCGGTCCATCGTTTGCGGAAGCGCTTTGGAGAGTATCTGCGCCTCGAGATCGCCGAGACGGTGGTCGACCCCTCCGACGTGGACGACGAGGTTCGCCATCTGCTCGAGGTTGTTCGCCGCTAGGCCATGAAGCGGTGTAACCTTCCACGCACAATAGATCTATTTCTCACAGATTCACGGGGAATCTGGTGGTAGGTAGCGGATTCTTGCTACCCAAGCACCAAACCTGTCCGCGCAAAGACAAGCCTGCGCTGGTCACCAGATTGATTCAGGCTACCTGAGATGAGCGACCTGCAGACTGCCACCGCATGCCCTATTTGCGGCAGCGTCCTGTCACGGGAGCGCGGCAGCGAAGGTCTCTGTCTGAGTTGTCTGATGGAGCTGGCGCTCGAGTCGCCATCGCTCATGGACGAAATCGAGAGCTCGGAGGAGGCTCCGACTCTGGACTTCGCCGCCGGTCGAACCTTCTCGGAAGGCCAGGTCCTCGGTAAGCGCTATCGCATCCGCGCGCTTCTCGGGCGCGGCGGCATGGGTGAGGTCTGGCGGGCCGTCGACTTGAAGCTCCGGGTCGATGTCGCACTCAAGGCTCTGAGAATCGAACTGCTCGCCGACGAGCGAGCGTTGGAGACCCTGCGCCAGGAAGTCCGCATGGCGCGCGAGGTGATCTCGCCAAACGTCTGCCGGGTATTCGATCTGGTCGAGATCGACGGCCAGGAGTTGGTGTCGATGGAATACATCGACGGCATCACGCTGCTCGACATTTTGAAAATGCGGGCGCCGCTCGACCTGACGGAAGCGCGCGAGATCGCCGCCCAGTTTCTGGCCGGGCTCGAGGCCATCCATGAATCGGGGTTGGTACATCGGGATGTCAAGCCCGAGAACCTCATGATGACCCGCTCCGGCAGGATGGTGCTGATGGACTTCGGCATCGCCAAGGGCTTGGCCGAAGGCAAGACCGGCACGGTCGCCGGAACGCCGGCCTACATGGCTCCGGAGCAGTCCCGTGGCGAGGCACC
>JBAUDS010000448.1:0-2432 GCA_049678185.1 Thermoanaerobaculia bacterium | reverse complement strand
GCGACCCGCTCCGGTCGCTCCACCGGACCCGACTCTTCCCGAACGCCTGATCAATCTCTTGGGCCAAGCCCCACGGCCGCTGACCCGCGTCGAGCTGCGCACCCGCATGCGTGTCAACAACCAACGCCTCGGCCAGGCGCTCCGCGAGCTCGAAGAAAAGAGAGCCCTCCGCCGGACTGCCCAAGGGTGGCAGCTCGCACAGCCCGGCCCGTGAGCTCCCCCCTGAACTCCCTCCCCTCGAAAGCTGGATCGTTCCGCGTTCCGTTCCCGAAAACCCTAGCGCGAGTTTACCGCGCTGGTTCTGCAACCACTCGTTCTGTCTACGGAATTGGCCGGAATTCTGTATGACCTACGGGGCGCGATAGCGATCGAGGTCCAAGGCTTTGTAGAGCGCCTGCTGCTCCTCGTTCATCGCGGACAGGGTCATCTGCAGCGTGGGCTGGTCCTTCTTTCCGCGGGGAGGGAACACCACTGCCACCTCGCGGATCTGGCCGAGTGTGTCGAGCAGATGAGCGATCGAGCGGTCGATTCCCGCCTGAGATAGCTGTCGGCGCAGCAGGCTGCAGAGCATCAAGGCGAGGACACAGGTGAACACGTGCACCTCGATCTTCTGGTCGGTCCAGTGGTGCTGGGGGCGGAGGCTGATGTGGAGGGGGTCCTTCATGGTGCGGAAGGCCGACTCCACGTGGTGCTGGCTGCGGTAGCCCCGCACGATCTCCGCGTCGCTCCAGTCGTCGTTGTCGGTGAAGAGCAAGGTCTTGCCGAGCAGCTCCCGCTGGAGACGGGCCCAGGCGCGCGAATCGAAGCGATAGGACAGGGTGGGAAGCCCGTTCTCCTCCCCGATCTCGACGTGGAAGAGCTCGCGCATATGACGGGCCTTGAGCCAGCCGTCGACCTTCTTCTTCGTGCCGGCGAGCGTGGGCGGGCGGCCGCGAATGGAGCGGGTGCGGTGGCGACGGAGTTTCTGCTGCAGCTCGCGGAGCCGCTGCTGGCGCTTGGCGATCTCGCGCAGCAGGGTCTGGGACTGGGCGACGAAGAGGTTCTCGTTGTAGGTGACCAGCACGGTCCGCTCCACGCCGAAGACCTTCCGGCGGGTGCGGTAGGCGCGCACGCCCGGAAGGTCCTCGTCCGCCAGGGAGCGGAAGCGTCGGGCGGGGATCGCCAGCAGCTCGGGGTGCTGCGTGGGGACCAGGGAGCCGACGAAGTGGTAGGGGCTGCCCTCGACGGCCTCGAGGTTGTCCTGGGAGTTGTTGCCCTTGTCGAAGATCAGGGTCACGTGCTCGGCCCCGTCGGTGATCTGGCGATAGCGGGCGACGAGCTCGTCCGTCAGGCCGGCGAAGGTCGGGGCATCGGGCCGGTTGCCGGGATAGGTGCGGTGGAGGAGCGGAACGTGGAAGTCCGCGGAGACCAGGAGGGCGAGCCCGACGATGCGAAGCGCGGCGCGCCCTTCCTTGCTCTTGCCACGCTGGGCCACGGTGTTTCGCGTATTGAAGGTGTCGATGAAGGTGAAGAAGTTGGTGGCATCGAAGAGCACGCGCTGCAGGTCGAGGTCGAACTCGCGGACCAGCTGCGCGGCGAGATCGCGCTCGATGGCGACGAGGTGCTCTCGGGAGACGCGGTCCATGTTGTCCCAGAAGCGCTGGCTGGTGAGCTGGCGGGCTTCGAGGCCGAGCAGCCGCCGCAGCACGGTGGCTTCGAACCACTCGGCGATGCCGGCCTTGCTGCAGGGGGCGACGCAGCGGTTGAGGGCGGCGACGAGCAGGTAGGCGCCGACGCTGGGGCCGCGGCCGCGTTTGGGGGTGTGGTGGTCGATCGTCTCCACCACTCGGAGGCGCCGCGCCAGGTCATACAGGGCGGCCAGCGCGGCGAAGTCGGAGACGAAGGCGTGTTGGGGAGCCGGGGGCGCGGCGGCCTCTCCGGTCATGGTGTCGATGATGTCCTGGGCGCGGCCGAGGTATTTCTGCCAGACGATTTTGGGTTTGCCGTCGATGCGCTGGGATTCACGGGCGTAGTAGTAGCTGTGGCCGCGGATGCGTTTCTTGACCAAACTCGCCATCAGTTAGGTCATACAATATCCCCGTCCTTTTGTCCAGTTCGGACTCGAGTTCCAGATGAAACCCGCTCTCGTCTCGTATCAGCCCCTCTGGCGTGCAGCGCCAGCCCGATCCAGGCTCCAAATCGTTAGGTCATACGAGAATCGAAGAAGACAGACCGGCGGCCGGCCCCGGAAAACGCCGCGCTTTCAGCGACTTCCGCGCTTCCGGCGACCGCGGCCGCGGATCTAGACAGCACCAGCGCGGTAAACTCGGGCTAGCCCGAGTTTACCGCGTTCGCGCGGCCGCGACGTAACCGCGGGCCGGCGTGCCCCGGCGCGGCTTGCTGTAACCCACTGACTTGCAATGGCTTTCTCCGGAGCTGGGGGAGGCGCCGGT
>JBAUDS010000447.1:0-3098 GCA_049678185.1 Thermoanaerobaculia bacterium | reverse complement strand
GTGTTGCTCTGGGTGGGGGCCGCAGCCACGAACGCCTATCTTGCCGTCGCCCTACTCGCTCTCTGCTTCGGCTGCACGCAACTCTCCGAGGGGGCGTATTGGTCGGCAGTGACATCGGTCGCCGGCCGCCATACCGCCGCGGCTGCGGGCGTCCTGAACACGGGCGGCAATGTGGTGGGTGGCTTTGGTGCTCTCCTCGTCCCATTTGTTGCCGCGCGCTTCGGCTGGGTCGCGGCCCTGTCGACCGGCTCGCTGATGGCCGTCGTCGCCGCCTTGCTATGGCTGTTTATCCGGGCCGACGAACCGATGCAAACGCCACCCTGAGATCACCACCGTGCGCGCCGATGCTGCTGCCTCGGGTGCTCGGTCAGAAGGATAGGAATTCCCTTTTCAGGACTGCGGCTCCGCGCTTCCGTCAGCGCTTTTCGAACCTCTGGGCGACCGACGCCGTCAGCCTCCACCTACTCGGACACCTCGCCCCAGAGACGAAGGGGAGTGTGGCGGGCAATGCGCTCGAAGTCCGCGTCGGGGCTCAAGAGCTCGGCATCGATGTCGAGACACGTCTGGGCGATGATGCAGTCCACGGCCCCACGCACTGTGATTCCCTTCTGTCGCAGTGAGCGGAACAGGCGCGCCGCTCGCACGTGGCAGGCGACAGTCGGCTCGATCACCGGCAGCGCCAGGAGAACTCGCTGGGCTCGCTGGAAACCGCTGTCGGTCCGGAATCCCTGAAGGACCTCCGTGATGACGATCGGAACGACAGCCAGGTCCTCCTCCTCTTGGAGGGCGAAGTCGAGGCGTTGCACGTGAGGATTCGAGTCCCCATTGAAGAAGTCCGCCCAGGTGTTGGAATCGACGATGATCATCGGCGCGGCGTACGAGCGGACCGCCCCGCTGCGACATCACCTTCCCACGCGAGCTTTCCCTTAAGGCGGCGCAATGCGCGATAAAGACTGCCTTTCTCCACCAAACGACGGAGGGCGATGTCCACTACCTCCCGCTTGGTACTGGCGCCGGTGAGTCGCATCGCTTTCTCCACAAGCCCATCGTCGATCTCGATGTTGGTACGTGCCATCTGGTAGATGCCTCCCGTGAATGATACACCAAAATACGCTAGTTTGGTGTATGGCTCAAGCTCTGGCGTGACATTGCCTCCTAATGGGTGGCACCTCTGCCGGACCGAACGCCCGCGTTGCAGGCGCGGCGGCTCAGGATCCCACTGCCGCCGTCAGTTGCAAACGCTGGTTAGGCGGCTGGTTTTACTTGCGGTTGGACCAATAGTCTTCCGCCTCCGCTTCCATCTTTGCCAGGCGCGTGTAGTAATCAGGGAACTCCTTGAGGTGAGCCAACGCAATCTTGCCGGTCACCGCCAAGTCATCTTCGGTGACATCCGTCTCGGGGTCATGCGCACCGTGCTCGAGCTCCACGCTCAAACCCATGCGAAACTCATCGAGCGGGACTCTGCTCCAGTGGACCCCAATGCGGTCACCGATCTCTTTGGCTTCTTCCTTGCTGAACTTTCTCTCGCCCATCTGACTATTCCTCCAGTGGTATTCCCGGCAACAAGTGCCGGGCTAGCTCGCCTACCTCCGATATCCTAACAATCAGTATCTGGTCTCCAAGATCTTCATGCTGGCCCATCGTCACCCACTCACGCTGCGCCCCCTGTTCCCAGAGGTCCACATACGCCGCCGCGCGCCGGTCTTCTCAACCTGCAAGATCTTCGAGGAGCCGGGCGGCCGCGATAGCCGTGACCTTACGGTGAAGCGGAAACGTAGCGCTACCGGCATGGACGACGTAGAGCTTCTGCAGTCCCAGAACATCGAGGGCTGTCATTGCCGAGTGGGTCAGCTTGGGCGCCGACGTCAACTTGAACTCGAAGCCCCATCGCCGGCGACCGCGAACCCAGAGGAAATCGATCTCCGCGCCCGAATGGGTCGCCCAGAAGAAACACTCTTCGGGTCGAGCACCTAGCTGCTCGATGACTTGCTCGAGCATGAGCCCTTCCCAAGAGGCGCCAACCTTGGGATGACGATCTAGATCTCGCCGGTCACCTATGCCGAGGAGGGCGTGAAGGATCCCACTGTCGCGAATGTAGACTTTCGGCGACTTGACTTGCCGCTTTCCCACGTTCGCGTGCCACGGAGGCAATAGCCGGACGACGAGAGCAGCACTGAGGATGTCGAGGTAATGCCTCACAGTCTTATCTGTCACGCCGAAGGATCGCGCGAACTCCGACGAGTTCCAGACCTGACCGTGATAGTGGGCCAACATCGACCAGAACCGGGAAAGCGTCGCCGCGGAGACACGAACACCGAGTTGCGGCAAGTCGCGCTCGAGAAATGTGAGAATGAAGTTCTGCCGCCAGGTGAGGCTAAGGCCTTGGGTCCGGGCCAGGAACGAAGGGGGAAAGCCTCCCCTAAGCCATAGCGGATCAAGTTTGTCAATGCCGACTTCGTCGAGGTTGAAACCGCTTAAGGTGTGGAATGCAATCCGACCAGCGAGGGTCTCGGAGGACTGACGCAACAACTCTGGCGAGGCGCTACCAAGAACGAGGAAGTGGGCGGGTCTTGGACGCCTGTCGGCAAGGACCCTCAAGACCGTAAATATGTCCGGGAGCCGTTGAATCTCGTCCAGGACGACGAGTCCTCGGACTCCCGAGAGCGCCAGCCTCGCATCTTCGAGACGGGCCAGGTCCGCCGGGTCTTCGAGGTCGAAGCGCTCCTTTGGCCCCTTCCCGGCCTTCATTATTTGTTGGGCCAGGGTCGTCTTTCCGACCTGCCGGGCGCCCAAAATCGCAACGACTGGGAAGTTATCGAGCAGACGCAGGACAGCCTTCTCATGACGGTGGCGGGGGATCATGGCGGGGCCACTATACACGAAATCTCGGAGATAGTCGCCGATATTTCATGGCCCGTCGCCGCGCCGGTTTCGCTCCAGCGAGTCGGTCCAATCGCGAAGCCGCGTGAGTGGTACTGTCAAGTTGACGCGGTGACTGGCAGACTGCTCGGATGAACGCCCAGACACCGAGCTACCACGGATACCGATTCCCGCCCGAGATCATCAGCCACGCCGTCTGGCTCTACTATCGATTCTGT
>JBAUDS010000446.1:0-1989 GCA_049678185.1 Thermoanaerobaculia bacterium | reverse complement strand
ACCTCATGGGAGTGGCGGTCAACTGGGTCCAGCCGTGGCAAAGCGGATCCCGTGGCGAAACCAACTTCGAGGTCTTCTACCGATTTCCGATGGTCCCGGGCTTCGACACGACGTTCAGCTACCAGGCAATCTTCAATCCGGCTCTGGACCTCGGCATCGATTTTTCCTCTGCTTTCAGCTTCAGGTTTCGGGTTGTTTTCTAACCTCTTATCTGGTCGGGCTCTACCTGCCCTTTTCCTCGCCCACCCAGGCTTGTTTCGACAAGCGTTGGACCATGTCCCACTTCGAAACGATGGAGTAGGCGCCGGCTCCGTGTGAGCCGAGACCACTTCGAAAGGAGCAAGAGAAGATGATCACAGACCAACCTGTAGAAAATCACGACGACATGCGGAAGGTCACCGACAACATCCTGCGGGATGCCGGTCTCACCATCGAGGACAGCGGCGGCAAGGTGACGTTCGCCGGTAAGGAGCCCATCCGAAAGACGGTGATCAAGGCGGGCGCGACAACCTCCTGCGTTCTCGCTGCCAACGCGGTCGCGGATGCGGCTGTCTGGAAGGAACGCACCGGCGAAGATCAGGACATTCACATCGATCTCCGCAAGGCGTGGATCGAGCAGAGTCCGTGGCAAAAGGACGCGCTGTCCTACACCCTCATAGAAGGCGAATCGAAGGCCTGGAACTCCAGAGTCTTCGTCTTGAACCCGAATATCGCCCGGGCTCGCGACGATCGCTGGATGGTTCTGTCGCCGCCCTACCCCAGCCAGCAGACCAAGGCGATGAATCTGCTGCGTTGCGGGCCGGACCCCCATCAGGTTGCCGCCGCCATCGCGCGGCGGGAATCGGCTGAGCTGGAGGAAGCGGGGGAGGCAGTCCAGCTCCCGCTGCACATGATCCGGACCAAGGAGGAGTGGGCCGCCACGGAACAAGGTCAGGTCCACGCCGCGACCCCGCTGGTCCACATCGAGAAGATCGGCGACAGTGACCCGATCCCACTGCCGCAGGGTGAGCGCCCGCTGTCCGGATTGAAAGTACTGTCGATGGTGCACGCGGTCGCGGGTCCCTGTGTGGGTCGAACGCTGGCCATGCAGGGGGCCGAGTGCATGAACCTGAACATGCCTGACTGGGTGGAGTGGGGGAACTTCTTCTTTACCGCCCAAGCCGGCCAGCGACAGGCGTATCTCGATGCGCGCAAGCCAGAGAATCGCAAGCTCGTCTACAAGCTGGTGGAGGAGGGCGACGTGTTCGTCGAAAACCTCCGCCCCGGCGTTGCGGACGGCGAGGGGTACTCACCGGGGGCGCTGGCAGAGCGCAAGCCCGGCGTTATCTATGTGAGCGTCAAGCTGAACACGCACGAAGGCCCTTTTACCAACTGGCCGGGCTATGACTTCAGCGCCGGCGGCATCGCCGGTCTCTACACGGCCGAAGGCACACCGGACCGGCCCCTGCCGCCGCAGCAGGTCAACGTGGTCTGCGACATCATGACCGGTTACCTGGGCGCCATCGGCGCCAAGGCCGCGCTGCTCCGCCGCGCCAAGGAAGGTGGAAGCTACGTGGTTCGTGTGACCCTGACGCAGTGTGTGCAGTACATGAGCAGCCTCGGGTTCAACGACAAGCGCGTGATCGAAGATTACGAGAACCTCGGCGAAGAGCACCAGATCATGAAGCCCGAGCTGGCCACAGGCATGACGGCCTTTGGCGAGTACACGCGGCCGGCTTCGCAGGTTGAGATGTCGAAGACCCCACAGTCTTGGGATGATCCCATGCTGTACATGCAGGGCGCCAGTCAGCCGGTTTGGACGACGGACGCGACTGGGAAACCACTTTGATCTGAGGAGTCACCGTCAGCTCAGCTCCGAGTGCGGTACTGTCAAGTTGACGCGGTGACTGGCAGACTGCTCGGATGAACGCCCAGACACCGAGCTACCACGGATACCGATTCCCGCCCGAGATCATCAGCCACGCCGTCTGGCTCTACTATCGATTCTGT
>JBAUDS010000445.1:0-1785 GCA_049678185.1 Thermoanaerobaculia bacterium | reverse complement strand
ACCGGCCGGTGATCCGCGGCACCGCCCAGAACCCCGACGTCTTTTTTCAGGCGCGGGAGGCCTGCAACGAGTTCTACACCGCCTGGCCGGGGATCCTGCAGGAGACCATGGACCGGTTTGCCAAGCTCACCGGCCGCGCCTACAAACTCTTCGACTACTACGGCGACCACGAAGCCGAGCGGGTGGCGATCCTCATGGGCTCGGGGGCCGAGACCACCCACGAGACCGTCGACTGGCTGATGGACCGGGGCGAGAAGGTGGGGGTGCTAAGGGTGCGGCTCTTTCGTCCCTTCTCGATCGAGGCCTTTGTCCAGGCGCTGCCGGCGACGGTTCGCTCGCTGGCCGTTCTCGACCGCACCAAGGAGCCGGGGGCGGTCGGCGACCCGCTCTACATGGATGTGGTCACGGCGCTGCGTGAGGCGCGGGACCAGGGGCTGTCGCCGTGGACCGACGAGCCCAAGGTGGTGGCAGGGCGCTACGGTCTCTCATCCAAGGAGTTCACACCGGCCTGTGTCAAGGCGGTCTTCGACGAGCTGCCCAAGGACGAGCCCAAGAACCACTTTACGGTCGGCATCGTCGACGACGTCACCCACACCTCGCTCGAGCTGGAGAAGGACTTCGACATCGAGCCCGCCGAGCGGACGCGGGCGGTCTTCTTTGGTCTGGGCGCCGACGGCACGGTGAGTGCCAACAAGAACTCGATCAAGATCATCGGTGAGGAGACCGACCACTGCGCCCAGGGCTTCTTTGTCTACGACTCCAAGAAGGCGGGTGCGGTGACCATCTCCCATCTGCGCTTTGGAGAGGGGCCGATCCGCTCCACCTATCTCGTCCAGCAGGCCAACTTTGTCGCCTGTCATCAGTTCCAGTTCCTCGACCGCTTCGAGATCCTCGACTGCGCCGCCCCGGGAGCGACCTTTCTGCTCAACGCACCCTACGGCCACGACGAGGTATGGGACCACCTGCCGCGCGAGATCCAGAACGAGATCATCGACAAGGAGCTCGACCTCTGGGTGATCGACGCCTACCAGGTGGCGCGCGAGACCGGGATGGGCGGCCGTATCAACACCATCATGCAGACCTGCTTCTTCGCCCTGGCCGAGGTACTACCGGCCGACGACGCCATCGCCAACATCAAGGAGGCGATCCAGAAGACCTATGGCAAGAAGGGTCAAGTGCTGGTGGACAAGAATTTCGCCGCCGTCGATGAGGCCCGCAGCCACCTGCAGAAGGTGGCGGTGCCGAAGAAGGCGAGCTCCGAGCGGCACCGGCCGCCAATCGTGGCTGAGGAGGCTCCCGACTTCGTGCAGAAGGTGACGGCCGTGATGTTGGCCAACAAGGGGGACCTGTTGCCGGTGAGCGCTTTTCCGGTGGACGGCACCTGGCCGATGGCCACTACCCAGTGGGAGAAGCGGAACATCGCTCTCGAGATCCCGCTGTGGGACGAGGAAGTCTGTATCCAGTGCAACCAGTGCTCGCTGGTCTGTCCGCACGCCGCGATCCGCGCCAAGGTATACGAGGAGAGTGATCTGACTGGCGCTCCGGAACCGTTATTGTCCGTCGACTACAAAGCTTCCGACTTCAAGGGCCTCAAGTACACCATCCAGGTGGCCCCTGAGGACTGCACCGGCTGCAGCCTCTGTGTCGAGATCTGCCCGGCCAAGGACAAGGCCAACCCCCGCCGCAAGGCGATCAACATGGAGCCCCAGCTCCCGGTGCGTGAGCGCGAGCGGGAGAACTACCGCTTCTTTCTCGACATCCCCCAGCTCGATCGCAGCCGGGTTC
>JBAUDS010000444.1:0-73244 GCA_049678185.1 Thermoanaerobaculia bacterium | reverse complement strand
GAAAGGATATCCTCCGCTCTCCACAACCGAGAACGGACCTGGAAAATTCTCTATGAGCCAACTCTTCGAGCGACGCTGGTTTCGTGTGCTGATCGTTCTGGTAGCCCTCGTTGGCACCGTCGCCCTGGCCTCCTACCAACGCCGGACCGGACCGACCTGGCCGGTCCCCGTGGACGAGTCCATGGGGGGAGGAGAGGTCACCGGTGAGCTGCCACGCAGTCATGGTGGCGAGGGTGATGCCACCGTCTCGTTCGAAGTCACGTCGACCGAGGTATCGGGCGAGATCCTGTGGCGGCGGTATCCGACCTCCGACCCCTGGACTCATCTGCCCATGGCGGCCGGCAGCGGCACCCTGACCGCCCAGCTCCCGCATCAGCCACCGGCCGCGAAGCTCGAGTACTCGGTGCGGCTCAGCGCTCCAGACCGGGAGGTCGTGCTCCCCGCCGGCGAAACGGCCATCATCCGCTTCCGCGGCGATGTCCCGGCATGGGTGCTCATCCCCCACATCCTGCTCATGTTCATGGCCCTCTATGTGGTCTTCCGCGCCGCCCTGGGGGCGCTGCTGGGCGAAGGGGACGTGGGGCGCTTTGTCCCCTGGGTGCTGGGGCTCATGATTCCCGGAGGTTTCATCCTCGGGCCGCTGGTGCAGAAGTTCGCCTTTGGCGAGTACTGGACCGGCTGGCCGTTTGGCGGCGATTGGACCGACAACAAGACCCTGGCCGCCCTGGTCGCTTGGCTGCTGGCCTGGGCCATCTACCGCTGGCGACCCCGCTTCCAACGACCCGCCGTGCTGCTGGCCACCGTCGTCATGCTCGCCGTCTATCTCATCCCCCACAGCATCCACGGCAGCCAGCTGGATTGGGAAGAGGTAGAAGACCAGGAGACCCCCGCCCAGGGCGTGGGGGCTTGAGGGCTTGCGGGCTTGAGGGAGTTTTTGCCCCAAGCCCGCAAGCCCACAAGCCCTTCTCAGTGTTTGTGCAAATCCTTGTGCATCAACCGCCGGCTCTCCTTGAGCCTTTCGGCGGCGGGGAGCGAGTACAGGCGGGCGCTCAGCCCGTGATCGGCTTCGGCCTCCAGCTTCCCCAGCACCGAATCGATCAGCAGCGGTGAGAAGCCGCCCTGCTCGAAGAATGCCCGCTCCTGGCGGAGCGAGTCGGCCGCGGCGACGGCGCTGATCGGCAGCTCGTCGAGGGTGGCGAGCAGCTCGGGCTGCGAGCGGATGTCGCCGGTGACCTCCAACTCGCCGGCCAGGTCGGCGGCCTCTTCGGAGGTCAATCCCTCCTCGGCACAAAGAGTCACGGCGGCCAGCAGCAGATGAGACAGGGCGCTGCCGTCGGGGGTGCGGTACTCCACCGTCGGCCGCGAGAGGCCCTCGGGATAGGAACTGCCTTCCATCGGGTTCATCACCCGATCCATCCGTTCCGCGGTGGCGAAGTCGAGCGGCACCCGGATGAGTGTCGACCGGTTGTGCCGCCCCCAGCAGATGCGCGTGGGGGCCTCCTGGCCCGGCACCAGTCTGAGGTAGCTCGCCGCCACCGTGTTGCCAAATCCGGTCAGCGGCGCTGCCCGACCCAGCAGCCCGCCGATCATGCGCACCGTCTCCGCCGACAACTCCCCTTCGCTGTTACGAGTCAGATTCTCTCCGTCGCGCGTCAAAGCCAGATGGAGGTGGAGACCGCTCCCCGCCATCCCTTCGTCCAGCTTGGGCACAAAGGTCACCGAGGCACCGTGTCGATCGGCGATCATGCGCACGAGCCAGCGGATGACGGTCATCCAGCAGCCCAGATCCTCGACCGGCATCAGATCCAGCTCGAGCTCGTACTGCTCCACCCGCTTGCCGTCGAGCTCCGGGTCGTCCGACTCGAGTCGGTCGATGTAACCCACCTCGGTGTGGCAGTACTTGACCTTGCCGGTCAACTCCGAAGCCACCCGCAGAATCTCGTCGGCGATGGCACGACCGTGAAGATAGGGCGCGCTCTGGTGATAGCTCCGTTGAGCGCGACCGCTGAAGCGATCGTCTTTGCGATCGAGGATGAGGTAGAACTCGAGCTCCGCCAACGCTTCGAGACCGAGACCCGTATCCATTTGCAGGCGCTGGGCCACGGCTGCCAGCAGATTGTCGGGTGTTTCGGAACAGGGCTGCCCCTCGGCATCGGCGAATCGACAGACGATGTCCAGCTCGTCATCCGCCCACGGGTTCAGATACGCCCAACGGTAGACGGGTACGGCGTAGATGTCGCTCTTGCCGGTATCGAACAGCCCCGGAAACAGGCTCGAGCCGTCGACCCTCTCACCGGCCGCCAGGATCCGCTCGAGGTAGGCCGGATCGTTGACCGGCAGCCGCAGCTCCCGCAGCTTGCCGTCGATGGAGGGATAGCGGAAATTGATCACCCGGATGGGCTGCTTGAGACAGAGATCGATCAGATCCCGACGCTGCCACTCCGCGGGCAGCTTCCCCATGCGGCGCACCAACGGCCGGATGTCGTGCGCGATAACGCCTCCATGGTCTTCCATCATCACCTCCAAGCCAAAAAGCTTAGCAGCAATGGAGGGGTGCTTCCTTGCTAAACTCTCGCCGGCTCCGACAGCGACTTTCCAACCATGACAACCGATGTGAGGCGACCATGACCGATCCACGTCACACCAAACTGGCCGACACCCTGATCCGCTACTCGTGCGAGCTCCAACCGGGCGAGAAGGTCCTGATCGAGGCCGTCGATATCCCCAACACCTTTACCTGCGAGCTCGTCCGCGTGGCGGCCGAGGCGGGTGCTCTGCCCTTTGTGACACTGAAGAATCAGAGTGTCTGGCGAGCCCTCCAACTCGTCGCCACCGAGGAGCAGATGGGTCTCATCGCCGACGTGGAGGCAAAGCGCATGGCGGAGATGGATGCCTACATCGGGGTGCGCGGCAGCCAGAATGTTTCGGAATGGTCGGATGTCCCGGCCGACCGGATGGCGCTCTTCGAATCCAATGTGTGGAAAAAGGTCCATGTCGACATCCGGGTGCCAAAGACCAAATGGGTGGTTTTGCGCTGGCCCAATCCCTCGATGGCACAGCTGGCTCAGATGTCCACCGCGGCCTTCGAGGATTTCTACTTCGAGGTCTGCAATCTCGACTACGCCCGCATGTCGGAGGCGATGAAGCCGCTACAGGACCTGATGAACGCCACCGACCGGGTACGGCTGGTCGCCCCCGGCACCGAGCTCGAGCTCAGCATCAAGGACATCCCCGCCATCGAGTGCGACGGTCATCGCAACATCCCCGATGGCGAGGTCTTTACCGCCCCGGTTCGCGACTCGATCAACGGCACTATCCAGTACAACACCCCCACCATCTACCAGGGGGTGACCCACGAGGACATCCGTCTGGTCTTCAAGGATGGCCGGGTGGTCGAGGCCACCAGCTCCCAAACCGAGCACCTGGAGAAGGTGCTCGATACCGACGAGGGCTCGCGCTATGTCGGTGAGTTCGCAATCGGTTTCCACCCCCAGATCCGACGGCCGATGAAGGACATCCTGTTCGACGAGAAGATCGCCGGCTCGATCCATCTCACCCCAGGCCAGGCCTATGAAGAGGCCGACAACGGCAACCGTAGTCAAATCCACTGGGACCTGGTGCTGCTCATGGATCCGGAGGCCGGAGGTGGGGAGATCTGGTTCGACGACAAGCTCATTCGCAAGGATGGTGAGTTTGTTATCGACGAGCTTCGGGAGCTCAACCCGGAGCGTCTGACCGCCTGACGTCGCATTCGGCCGGCACGGAGGCCGGCCGCTTCGTAAGTCGGACTGCGCCTTCGGGCTACGGGCTGATGTTCGACCAGGCGTTAGTGTCTCCCGACTCGAAACCGTCGGTGAAGATCGACTTCGGTCCGGGCTGCATGAAGTAGGCGCCGAGGGCGACGTAGGGACCCTGGTAGCCGATGGAGTTCTCGGTGATCTCCCAGGTTCTGGCCGTCCACACCTCCTGGTCGTTCCAATCCCGATAGAAACGGTTGTAGTAGACCGCCCCCAGCGGCGGCCAGGCGTCGCCGCCATAGTCTTTGTTGGGACCTCCGGTTACAAACCCGGGCGCCGGTCCGAGCGTCGAGCTCTTGTTGTCGCCGATGCCGTGGTTGTCGGTCCCCTTGAAGTAGGGGTAGTCGGGCTCGACGACAGCCGGTGGCTTGCCGACAAAGCGGTCACGCGAATACTCGTTCTCCGAGTCCCCAAACCAGGCGTGGTAGAACTGAAACGACGAGTGCTCGCCGCCGAGAGCCGCCATGTTGGTCAGATAGACCATGTTCAAAGCGTTCTGCCCGTGGAAGTAGTGGAGGAATCCCGCGGCGTGCTCGATGCAGTCGGCCGCCGTATGCGATCCGGTCTCACCCAGCCTCGCGGCCTGTAGGAGAAAGACACCGTAGCCGGCTCGAATCGAGTTGGAGCCCCAGTAGTAGGACCACGACGGCATGCCGTTGCGGTAGAGATCGTCACTGTTGAAGATGTAGTCCACCTGGTTGCCGATGTTCTGCTTCATGTTGGCCACCACTGCCGCAGTGGCTCCCGGAGTCGAGACATAGGTGAGGGCGGCGTGGGTGTCGTAGCGCATGACATTGAAGAAGATCCCGGACCACGCGGCCGAATAGAAGCTGTCCACGTAGGACCTGGCCGAGGTCACCGATGGATCGAGACGAAAGATCTCGGCCGCCGCCCAGACCTTGATCTCGCTGTCGCCTTGCGTCTCCAGCCATGCCCAGGTCGAGAGGGCCGCGGTCCGCAGCGTCGCGGCATAGGTTGTCAGCCCCTCGGCCGCAAACACCCGCGCCGCCAACGCGCAGGTTCCGGCAAAAACCGCACCCGACTCCAGGTTGGGGTCCTGGTAGTAGCGGAGATTGCCGTCGACGCTGGGTGGAGAGTCGGCGGCGAAGCCGGTGACGTGCATCTGAGACAGCACCTCGCCGCCGGGGAGCTGCATCTGGAGCAACCAGTCGAGCTCCCATTTGATCTCGTCGAGTAGGTCGGGGATGCCGTTGCCCGCCTCGGGAATCACCAGGTCGCCATCCACAAAGACACCCGGATTGTCTTCGAAGGCCCGCAGCATGAAGAGTACGGCAGTCGATACCGCACTCCACACATACTTGTTGTAGTCGCCGGCATCGTGCCAGCCACCCGTGAGGTCGAGACTCCCATGATCTGTCTGCCCGGATGCCGGGCCGGTGGTCACGTCATCCATGTGGCAAGCCTCGCTGTCCGCCCAGGCGCCCGCCAGGGCAGCTGCCTTTGGTGTATTGCAGCGCTGCAGATAGAAGGTGTCGAGCGCCTTCCGCACCACCACGTTGTAGATATCGTCCCGGATGTCGAAGTCGTAGGAGACGGCACCCAGAGCAGAGCTGTACAAACGGTAGGAGCCCGGAGTATCGAACGCCGAGAAGTCCACCCACCAGACGTCGTCACCCGACGGAGCTCCGTCCGACCCCAGATCGCTGATCGAGCCACCATCGGTGGGAATCCGAAACACCGTCAGATCTTCCGTGTCCCGAAGCTCGACCACCGGCCCGGGGTCGATGGTAAAGATCGCTACCTTTGTGTCTGCGGTTCGATAGCCAAAGTGATCGAGCTTGATGGCCTGCGACACAGGAGCAGACCACACTCCCGACACCCAGAAGAAGGCCAGACAGAACGCCACGATCCGCTTGGCAGTCATTCGAATCAGGCTAGCAGCCGCGCCGCCTTTGGGCTGCGAAACCGGTCACCCCGATCACCTCCCGTCCCGAATCGGGATAAAATGATGCCTTCCAGCCTGCTGAATCACTTCGACCCGGAGGGAAGTGAGTGACAGATAAGGGTGCTCAGACCGCGCGTCCGATCCGCTACGGCCCGTACCCCGAGATCACCTGGCCGGCCATCCTGGTGGGCTACTTTCTCGGGATGCTCATCGCCCTGTCGATCGGCTACGCCTCGCTCATCCTGGGCTTCACCATCGAAGGCTCCGAGCTGGCGGCCATCCTCGGCTTTGGCATCCTGCGGGGCTTGATGCGCCGCACCAGCATCATCGAGAACAACATCAACCAGACCATTGCCAGCGCCGTCAACGGCGCTTCGGCCGGGATGATGTTCTCGGTGCCGGCCATCTTCATCCTCGGCTACACCGACTTCAACATCCCGCTGATGATCATCGCCTGCATCGCCGGTGGGGTGCTGGGCGTCGCGTTCATCATTCCGCTGCGCAAACAGATGATCGACTTCAACCGGCTGGCCTATCCCGGTGGGATCGCAGTGGCCACCATCCTCAAATCTCCCGGTGCCGGTGTGCGCAAGGCCCTATTGCTGCTGGGTGGTGCCGCGCTGAGCGCCGGCGTCCACCTGATCAGCCAGCTCACCCACGTCGAGAATCTGGAATTGGGCGCTCGTCTCGGCATGCCCGACTATATGAACGGCGTCTGGTATGTGTCGCTGTTGACCATCGGTGCTGCCTACATCGCCGGTCGCGGTGGGGTCTTCTTCGTCATCGGCGGCTACATCTGCTACTGGGTCCTGGCGCCGATGCTCGCCGTCCAGGGGCTGCTGCCCGACCCCACCACGCTCGCCGAGATGGGGGCTTCGATGCCGGGCTATCTGCGGCTGGTGCTCTTCCGGCCGCTGGGGATCGGCATGCTCATTGGTGGAGCCCTGACCGGAATCCTGTTGGCCTTCCCTCTGGTGGTGAGCGCTATCCGCAGCATGCATACCGCCTCCAAGATGAAGGGCGATCTGTCGCGGGACGAGATGCCCATCCGGCTGCTCTACATGGCCGTGGCCGCCGCTTTCGTGGTGCTGATGGCGACCGCCATCCTCTCCTCCTCCGAGGTCACCTGGGTACGAGGCGGGCTCATGGCGCTCTTGGGCACGCTCTGGATCTGGATGGCCGGGGTAGTGCTCTCCGAGTGCATCGGCCGCACCAATTGGTCACCGCTGTCGGGGATGACGCTGATCGGCATCACCATCCTGCTGCTGGTGGCGAGTGGTATGAGCGATCAAGCCACCGTCGTCTCCTCGATCATCGTCGGCGCCGCCATGTGCGTGGCCATGGCCCAGGCCACCGATCTGATGATGGATCTAAAGACCGGCTATCTCGTCGGGGCGATACCCCGCCGGCAGCAGATCGCACAGTTCTTGGGCACCTGGCTCGGTCCGTTGGTGATCATGGCCCTGATTCTGATCCTCCACAAAGCCTACGAACTGGGATCCCCGCGGCTGCCGGCGCCCCAGGGCCAGGCCCTGGCCAGCATGATTCAAGGCATTCTGGGCGGCGACGTGCCGGTGCAGAAATACATGGCGGGGGCCGGCATGGGCGCCATCCTTAGCGCCAGCGGCATCGGCGGGCTGGGGATACTCGTCGGGCTGGGCTTCTATCTGCCCTTCAACATCGTGCTGACCTACACCATCGGCACCATTCTCCGAGTGCTGACCGATCGGAAACCGGGGCGGCGTTTTAGCGAGGAGGTCGGGATACCGGTAGCCGCAGGGCTCATCGTCGGTGAAGCCCTGGTGGGCGTGGGCTTTGCCCTCTACATGATCTTTGGTGCCGTCGGCGCCGGTTAGAGATGGCCAAAGGAGATCGAAGAATGAGAACTCTTGGACTTCTGTTGATCTGGGGCGGCTTTCTCGCCGGCGCCTACTTCTCGGTGTTGGACACCGAGACCGTTCCCTGGCACATGGTCGGACCCTGTCTGGTGGTGGGACTCATCGGCGTGGTGCTGGTGCAATTGGACTTCCGCAGCAAACGGACCGCCACCGATGAGGTGCAGGCCAACCTCGGCAAGGTGGAGGGGAGCCTCGACCGCATCGTCGAGAAAGCGGCCCGGCTCGATACGGCAAAGGAGTCTCTCGACGTCTACGAGGTACGACACAAGATCGACGACATGTTCATGGAGGACCTCGACATCTTTGTCCAGGCCCGCGAGTCGATCGGCCACGCCCACGGCCTCCAGGCCTACGCCGATGTCATGAGCCACTTCGCCACCGGCGAGCGCTATCTCAACCGCAGCTGGTCGGCCTCCACCGACGGCTACATCGACGAGGTCCACAAGTACATCTCGCGCGCCCGCGAGCAATTCCAGCAGGCCCTGGAGCTGCTACGCGCTCTGCAGATCGGTGCGGCCTCCAAATCGACTGGTCGCCCGACCTGATTCCGGTCGTCGAGCATCTCGGTCATTCCAGTCGCGCCCGGACCTGAGGAACGGGCGCTTTGGCATCCCGCCACCGCTCGTGACTGCGGCAGGTCCTTCCTTTCGACGCGTTTCCAGATAGCGCTGGGTGGCAGGGCCTCCGATGCCACCCGCCCGGCCCTACCCGGGCGGGTATTCCGCCGGTAGCGCCGATCTGATACCCAGGTGACATGAGTGCTCGATTCCGCCTCCTGGTCCTACCGGCCACTTTCCTGCTGGCCTCGAGCGCCTTTGCCCAGGGACTCCTTACCCTCGAGTTCAGCTTCTCGAACCCGGGCGCCAGGAGCCTTGGCGTCGGGGGCGCCTTCGTGGCCCTGGCCGACGACGCCACCGCCGCCTACGCCAACCCGGCGGGCCTGGTCCAGCTCACCCGCCCGGAGATCTCGGTCGAGGGGCGGTCCTGGAGGTATTCCACTCCCTTTGTCGCCGGAGGCCGCGCCAGTGGAGCCCCCACGGGTCTCGGCATCGACACCACGCCGGACCTGCGCTGGGAAGAGTCCACGGCCGACTTCAACGGGCTCTCGTATCTCTCCTATGTCCATCCGCGGGAGCGCTGGTCGTTTGCGTTCTATCGCCACCAACTGGCCCGGTTTGCATCGTCATACGCCACCGACGGGCTCTTCGCCGAGGGCTCGACCTATCTCGACACCGATCGCCGGCTCGACCAGCAGGGGTTTACCGATCTCGAGGTGGTCGGCTGGGGCTTCGCCGCCGCTCGTCGCATCACCGACTCGCTGAGCCTCGGTCTCGGCTTGACCTATCTCCAAGTCGACCTCGACATCGGGGCCACGACCTATCTGCCCGACGACGACTCACTCGAGGCCTTTTTCTCAACCAACTCCTATCTTCCGGAGCGCTCACCGGGATGGAGCACGACCCGGGCGCACGACTCGACCGTGGGCCTCAACGCGGGGCTGCTCTGGAGAGCGACGGAGCGCTGGAGGCTGGGCGGCTCCCTGCGCTCGGGATTCTCAGTCCCCGTCCGCTGGATAGGCGTGCCGGGCCCGGCGAGCACGCCCGAGAACCTGTGGCAGTGGAACTTCACCGGCGACTGGGACTTCCCGTGGGTCTTCGGCCTGGGCGGTGCCTATACCTCACCGGGCGGCCACCTGACGGTGAGCTTCGAGTGGGACCACGTCCTCTACTCGGTGATCACCGAGCCAGATCCAAACGAGACGATCCCCGACGGCGACGAGCTCCACCTGGGCGGTGAGTACGCTTTTCTTCGCAGCCACCCAGTCATCGCTCTTCGGCTTGGCCTCTGGCTCGACCCGGACCATCGCATCCGGGCCACCGAAGGTGACGACCTGTTTCGGGCGTTCCTGTCCCCAGGCTCCGACGAGATCCACTACGCCTTCGGCATAGGAGCGGCCTTCGAGCGGTTCCAGATCGACCTCGGAGCCGATTTCTCCGATCTTCGCGACACCCTCTCAGTGTCGGCGATCTTCTCGTTCTGAACATGTCGCCGAGCTCCAAGAGCGCTACAATCTAGGCTGAATCCACAGATTCTTCCGGGAGCTGCTCGATGATCGGCAGAACCATTTCCCACTACCGCGTGCTCGCCAAGCTGGGCGAAGGCGGTATGGGCGAGGTCTACCGCGCCGACGATCTCGAGCTCAAGCGTCAGGTTGCCCTGAAAGTGCTGCCGCCGGGGATGGTTGGCAGCCAGGAGAGGATGCAGCGCTTTCAGTTGGAGGCAGAGACACTGGCTGCTTTGGACCATCCGAACATCGTGCACATCTACTCGGTCGAAGAGGACGACGGGATTCGCTTTCTCACGATGCAGCTGGTCGAAGGACGGACTCTGGCGGACCTCATCCCACCTGGAGGAATAACTCTGGAAAGGATTTTCGAGGTGGCGATTCCGCTGGCCGATGCCGTGGCGGCGGCGCACGATAAGGGAATCGTGCACCGCGACCTGAAGCCCGGCAATGTCATGGTCACGCCGAGGGGTCAGGTCAAGGTGCTCGACTTCGGTCTCGCCAAGCTCAAGCCAGACGCGGCAGACAAGACGGGAACCCAACTGGCGACCGAGGGCATCACGCAGGAGGGCCGGGTTGTCGGCACGGTCCCCTACATGGCGCCCGAGCAAGTGCAGGGCCAGGAGACCGATCGACGGACGGATGTGTACGCGCTGGGAGTGGTCCTCTACGAGATCGCGACGGGAGGTCGCCCCTTTGGCGGCAAGAGCTCGGCCGATCTGATCTCCGCGATCTTGCGGGATCCTCCAAGCTCCGTGGATGCCCTGCGGCAGGAGCTGCCTCACCATCTCGGCCGCATCGTTCGACGGTGCTTGGAAAAAGACCCCGAGCGCCGCTACGAGTCGGCCAAGGACGTCCGCAACGAGCTCCAGGACCTCGCCAAGGAGCTCGAAACCCGGGCCATCCTCGATGCTCGACCGCCCGTCGAGCCTGAGGCACAGCAATCGCCTCTTGCACCTTGGCGCCTTCCTTTGATGATCGCCGCGGCGCTGGTCGTCATTCTGGCTGGTGTCTACTGGTTATCCGGACGTCGAAGCCCACCACCCGGGGCTGCCGGGCATCCGAGTGTGGAGTCATTGGCGGTCCTGCCCTTCGAGAATCTAATGAACGATCCGGACCAGGACTACTTTGTCGAGGGACTGCATGAGGCTCTGATCACCGACCTGGCGAAGATTACATCCCTGCGCGTCATCTCCCGCACCTCGGCCATGCGGTTCAAGGACAGCGATGCGAGCCTGCCGGAGATCGCCCAGCAGTTGAATGTCGACGCGCTGATCGAAGGCTCTGTTTTGCGCTCGGGTGGCGAGGTTCGCGTCACCGCCCAATTGATCGATGGACGCACCGATGAGCATCTGTGGGCCGATAGCTACGATCGACAGATTGAGAATGTGTTGATCCTGCTGAGTGAGGTAGCCCGCTCCATCGCCGGCGAGATCCAGGCTACCCTGACACCCGAGCAGGAGCGACGCTTTGCCGCGACGGGAACGATCGATCCCGCGGCACACGAGGCTTTTCTCAAGGGTCAGCACTCGTTCAATCGCTTCACTGCCGACGGCTACCTCCGGGCCGTAGACTTCTTCAATCGAGCCATCGAGATCCAGCCCGGTTTTGCCGAAGCCTACGCCCGGTTAGCCGGCTGCCACCTGTTGATCGCAAGCTTTGGCATCGGCGACCGCCGGCAGCACGAGGCGCTGACCCGAGAGAACACTCGAAAAGCTCTCGAGCTGGATCCCGACAACCTCACCGGTCATGCGCTGTCCGGCTGGATAAGGCTCTACTTCGATTGGGACTGGAGCGGTGCGGCCCGCGATTTCGAACGGGCGCTCGCATTGAATCCCTACGATCCGTACGCCTGCCACGGCTACGCCGACTACCTGACGGTGATGGGAAGAGCCGACGAGGGTGTCGAGTACTTGCGGCGGGCGGCACGGGCCGATCCCCTCTCCCCCCTCGTCAACTCACCTGTGGTAGCCCACCTCGTCTTGGCGCGGCGCTATGACGAGGCTATCGACGGCGCCCACACACTCCTGGAGATTGATCCAAGGTTTCCTGCGGCGCGGATTTTTCTCGCTCGGGCCCTCTGGCTCAAAGGTGACTTCGAGGCGTCGTTGGCCGAGTACCGCCGACGCTGGCAAGACAACCCCGAGCTGCTCACCGCTCTCGAAGAGGGATATGCCGCGGCGGGTCCGCGGGAAGGAGCGAAGCGAGTCGCCGAGGTGTTGGCCACTCGGGTCGAGTCGGGCCGGTCCAATGCGCGCGAGGTCGCCCTCTACTTTGCGGGGGCCGGAGAGGCCGATGCCGCCTACGAGTGGCTGGAGCGAGCCTACGTCGAGCGTATCCCACAGCTCATGCTGATGCGCCAGGAGCCCAGCTGGGATCTCGTCCGCGACGATCCCCGTTTCGCCGAGCTGACTCGCCGCATCGGGATTCCCGCGACTCCGAATCCCACGCGCTAGAGGTCTTCGATGACCTCGAGCAGCCGAGCATAGTCGAACCACCACTCCTCCTCCTGCTCTACCCGGTCTACCTGCCAGCGGTTGGCTTCACAGCCCAGCTTCGGCCGCGTCGCCTGGAGCGTCATCACCGGGCCGTGAAACACCCGACTTGGAGGCTACTGGCCATTCGCGCAGCTAATCGACTTTCGCGAAGCCTGCCGGTGCCTCGTAGGTGCCGGCAGGTGCCGGCTCCTGACTTACCGAGACGAGTTGCTGCCACGACAGGATGGGACCCATGCGGAATTCCTGCCGTACCGGGTAGCCGTCGATCTCGAGAAAGCTCTTCATCCATTCCATCCCCTGCGAGTCGGCCATGGCTTCGACAAAGGCCCGGTAGGAGGATAGGTCGACATCGACCTCATCGCTGACCCACAGGACAATCTCGGCGGGCTCGTCCCCCATCTCGATCGTCATGTCGTAGCGAACCGTGTTCCAGGAGGCGATCTTTCTGGTCTCGCCCGATTGGACGAGTTTCGAGACAGCCGTTGGCGCAGGCCCATCTTCTGGGCCGCCCATCTCGATGACGGTGTAGGTCTTGGCGTCGGTGTTGACGAAGTAGGCCTCACTCCGGTCCAGCCGGCTGATGATGCTGCCTGACTTATCGACTCGAGCCGCGCGGTCCCCGGTGAACCAATAGGTAACCGTTGTTGGCTCTTGATTGGCCAGGCTCTCGCGCATGCCCTCCGGCAGCTCAGCGCCGTCGCCGACCAGACCGCTCCCTTCCTCGATGGTGAGACGAGAGTCGGCCATCCCGGGAAGAGCAACAACCAGTAGGACTACAAAAGGTGTTATCCGAGCAGCAACCTGGCGCAAATCGTCCTCCTAGGTCCCTATTTGACCAGAAACTGGTGATAGTGGTTCCAAGCACTATATCCCTTTCGACTGGCCGTCCGATCTCACTCCAAAATCGGGTGGCCAGCGGATCGTATTCGACCGTTTGGGCGTAGACTCGGATATCGTGTTGATCGAACTGGGTGGTCCAGCCACGAAGCTCCGAGAAGTTCCACAGAACGAGTAAGTCTCATCCAGAGGAGATTCCTCTTGCGGATCCGGATACCAGCGCAGCCTTGACCGGTTTGCCTGGATGACGACAACTTTTTTCTAGGAGGACCAGGTCAATGTCGACGCAGATTACTTGGGTCCACGGCAACTGCGGGCACTTCCAGGAGGTCGAAGACGAGTGGGGTGAGTGGACTCCTGCCGGTTGGGGTCTCTATCTCGAGGGCAAGGCCCAGGATGAAGACAACCATGACGAACCCTGGGTGCACTTTCACCTACCGATGACCAGCCTGGCCGTAGAAAGCTCGCAACAGTGGCCGCGACTTCGCAAAGTGATGCTGCAGTTCACCACCGATTACGAGCCTCCGATCCCCAACCCGGAGTGGGTCCAAGAGTCCGACAACTTCTACAAGTACCCGATGGACGACGGTGGGGCGTTTATCACCCAACTCCACGTATTTGACGGCCATCGAAGGATCTTCGCGGAGAACGACCTCAAATGGCACTCGCCAAGGTGGGACGTCTATGTCGTAGAGAGCCTCCCGCTGCCGCAAGAGATCGAGATTCGGCATGGGCTTGGGGTAACCGTCCGAGTCCGGTTCAAAGACCGGAGGGTTATCCAGAAACTCGCGGCGGACCCGGTGGGTAACAAGAATTCTGCCGGGAAGCCGGTCTCCAACTTCAAACCGGCAGTAATGAAGCTACTCGGCGGCAGCAAGAAGCGGTGCTTTCTCAGCTCTGTCGGCTGCGAGTTTCTCCCGGCCTCGCCTTAGGCTCGAGGTCGAGCCGAGCAGTCAAAAGCCCCAGGACGGCTCTTCGATGACCTCGAGCAGCCGCACGTAGTCGATCCGCCACTCATCCTCCTGCTCGACCCAGTTCACCTGCCAGCGATAGGCCTCGCGGCCGGTTATGTCGCGGAAGCTGGTGACGAAGTCGGTGGTCACGTTCAGCGTCGCCCGCCGCGATGGTTTGTCGACATCGAGCTGCCAGTCACGGACCCGCATGCCTATGGTCTCGGCGCGCGAGCGGTAGCTGTGGATACCGACCGCCAGGCTCTGGCGGTCGCGGCTGCGGAAATCGAACTGCTCGGCTTCGAAGTCGAAGGGGTCGGCAAAAATCTCGGTGATCTCGCGGGCGCGGTTGAGCGCTCCCAGGTCCCCCTCGCCGATGTTCTTGGTCACCAGCTTCTGGAGGTGCTTGACCCGTCGTTTGATCCGCCGCTCGTCGCTTCCCCACCACCCCAGGAAGACCCAGGCGGCGATGATCAGGGCAACGACGAGTGCTGTCGCCCTCAGCGCTCGATTGCTCATTCCTCTGGCGCCTAGCCGCTCGCCTGTGCCTCCTGGATAAAGGCGTCGATCTGGCTCTCCAGCACCGGAAGCGGCACCGGCCCGTGGCGCAGGATCACATCGTGGAACTCGCGGATGTCGAAGCGCTCACCCAAGGCTTCCTCGGCCTTGGCCCGAAGCTCGCGGATTTTGAGCTCACCGATCTTGTAGGCCAGGGCCTGCCCCGGCCAGGAGATGTAGCGATCGGTCTCGGTGGTGATCTCGTGCAGCGACAGCGCCGTGTTGGCGGCGAGATAGTCGATCATCTGCTGCCGCGTCCACCCCTTGGCATGGACCCCGGTGTCGACCACCAACCGGCAGGCCCGCCACATCTCGTAGGTCAGGCGGCCGAAGTTGTCGTACGGATCCTCGTAGAAGCCCGCTTCGAGACCGAGCCGCTCGGAGTAGAGGCCCCACCCTTCGCCATAGGCGTTGACACCGGAGAAGCGCCGGAAGTTGGGCAGATCCTCGAGCTCCTGGCGCAGGGCGTTTTGCAGATGGTGACCCGGCACCGCCTCGTGCAGGGTCAGTGCCGTCAGCGCATAGAGGGGGCGGCTTTCGAGGGCATAGGTGTTGACCCAGTAGTAGCCCGGCTTGGTGCTGCCGACCGGCGCGCCGACGTAGCGGCCGGCGGTGTACTTGGGGGCGATGTGCTCGGGCACCGGCTCCACCCCGTAGGGGAGCCGCGGCAGGGTCTTGAACAGCGACGGCAGCTTGCCGTCCATCTTCTTGGCGATATAGGAGGCCTCTTTCAGCAACTCCTCGGCGCTCTTCGGGTAGAAGCGGGGATCGGTACGCAAAAACTCCACAAACTCGTCAAAGCTCCCCGCGAATCCCACCTGCTCGATCACCTCCATCATCTCGGCGCGGATGCGGGCCACCTCGTCGAGCCCGATCTGGTGCACCTCGTCGGCGGTCAGATCCAGGGTCGTGTGGTGGCGGATCAGGTAGTCGTAGAGCTCACGGCCGTTGGGAAGCTCCGAGGCTCCCAGGGTCTCACGGGTGTTGGGGATGTACTCGTCGACCATAAAAGCGTAGAAGGCCTCGTAGCCGGGAATCACCCTTTCGATGATGGCCGCCTCGCCGGCCTCCCGCAACCGCTCGTGCTCGTCCGCGGGCACGGTGGTGGGGAAGCTCTCGAACGGCTTCCAGAAGACACTCTCGGCGACCTCCTCGACGATGTGGGCGTCGATCGTCGACTCATACCCGTCGAGCACCACCCGCGGCAGGACGTAGCCCTCGGCAATCCCTTGGCGCATGACCTCGATGTACTGGTCGACAAGGTCGGGGAACGCCCGCAGCCGCGAGATGTAGTTCTCGTAGCCTTCGACGGTAGCCAGCGGCACCCGATCGGCCAGCCGTGCAAAGCCGGTGTGAAATCCGCTCTCGGCGGTGATCGGAATCAGATGGTCGTTGAGCTCGAAGGCGGTAACCCGATCGCTCACCTGGCTCTCGAACATGTCGTAGTTGATCTGCTCTTCCGCGGCAAGACTCGAGCGGTCGATCGCTGCCAGCCGCTCCAGGGTCTCTTGCCAGTATTCGGCGCGCCGGGCCTCGTCCGCCAGCGACGCCGATGGCAGACGATCGTCGTAGTCGTGGTTCCCCACATAGGTGGCGTAGAAGGGGTTCTCCTCCAGCACAAAGCTCCAGGCCTCGTCGAAGAGGCCATGAAGATCGGCTGTCGAATCGGTCGCTGCCGGACCATTCGCCGGCGCGCATCCCAAGACCGCACCGACCAGGGTCAGACCCACCCATCTGCTCAGACTGTTCATGATTCTCCTTTCCTTCCGAGGGGAAACCCTCGCCCGTTGGCTGTCGCAGCTCGCATCCTATCCCAGCCCGAACCGACTCTCGAGCCACCACCCCGGAGACGGAAGGTATACTCCCCGCTGCTTTTTTGTCAGCGTCCAGAGAGGGGACCAGATGATCTACGACAACATCCTGCAGATCGTGGGCAGGACCCCGGTGGTGCGACTCAACAAGATCGGGGCGGAGCTTTC
Organism: Thermoanaerobaculia bacterium; assembly: GCA_049678185.1. Lineage (GTDB taxonomy): Bacteria > Acidobacteriota > Thermoanaerobaculia > Multivoradales > JAHEKO01 > M0029. The sequence continues at coordinate 56,756 of JBAUDS010000444.1, read as the reverse complement.
AACCGAGCTCTACGCCAAGTGCGAGTTCTTGAACCCCGGCGGCTCGGTCAAGGACCGGATTGCCGTGCGTATGGTGGATGGGCTGGAGAAGGCCGGCCGCGCCCAGCCCGGGGTCACCACCCTCATCGAGCCCACCAGCGGCAATACCGGCGCCGGTCTCGCCATGACCGCCGCGGTCAAGGGTTACCGGCTGATCATTACCATGCCGGAGAAGATGAGCCAGGAGAAACAGGTGGTGATGGAGGCGCTGGGTGCCGAGATCATCCGTACCCCGACCGAGGCGGCCCACGACGATCCCGAGAGTCTGCTCGGGGTCGCCAAACGACTCAACGAGGAGATCGACGGCTCGGTCATTCCCGACCAGTACGAGAACCCCGACAACCCCGACGCCCATTACCACGGCACCGGCGCCGAGATCTCGGAGGATTTTGGTGACTCACTGGACATGGTGGTGATCAGCGCCGGTACCGGCGGCACCATCACCGGCGTGGCCCGCTTCCTCAAGGAGAAGAACCCCGATATTTTGATCATCGGTGTCGACCCGGAGGGCTCGATACTCGGAGGTCGCACCGAGGTCGCCACCTACCAGGTCGAAGGCATCGGCTACGACTTCATTCCCGGGGTGCTCGACCGGGACCTCGTCGACCGCTGGATCTATGTCAACGACCGGGAGAGCTTCCTCATGGCTCGGAGACTGATCCGGGAAGAGGGACTGCTGGTTGGCGGCAGCTCCGGCACCGCGGTCTGGGCGATGCTCCAGGCACTCGAGCACTACCCGGAGGTGAAGAAAGCCTTGGTGATTCTGCCCGACTCGATCCGCAACTACCTGACCAAGTTCGTTTCCGACGACTGGATGCGCGAGCACGGGTTCCTCGACGAACCCGAAGGCGGTAACACTAGTGGCTGACCGGTAGACCGGGGCCGCCGATACGCTTGGCGATCTTGCCAAGGAACCGTTCCATGAGCTTGGCATTGACACCGGTCTTGGAGTAGGGACGGCCCGTGTGCCCGGTACCGCCGCTTACACGCTCCTTCCACAACAGAGCACCATCGGGAGAGTAGACCTCGACCGCGATCTTCTCCACGGTCGCGAAATTCACCCGCATGAAGACCAGGCTCTCGGCACCACGATCTTCGACCGCCTCCAGTAACCGCATCATCGAGGTGGTTGCGCTCTCGACCACGGGGATACCACCGGTCGGCAGCTCGGTGTTGACGCCACTTTCGATCAGATAAGTCGCCAACTCCGCAACGGCGTGCTCGGCGGCTTCGTAGGGTTTACCGGTGCCTGCCACCAGCACCAGCCCGGGTACCCTTGGAGCCGCCGGCTTTTCTGCCCGAACTTCTTGCGGGGCGGTCGCCGGCGCCGGGGCCGGCGCAGCCTTCTCCGCTGTCGCCTCTGTGCTCGGCGCCACCGCCTGCGGGGTGGGTGCAACCGGCGCCGCGGGCACCTCCGCCGCCGGTGCCGGGGCCATCTTGACCTCTTCCTGCCCGATTAGAGCTTTCGCCAGCAGGAGCTTGGTCGCCGCTCCCAGCTCCTCGGCCCGTTTGGGGTAGTCGGTCACCAGCCTTTCCCACAGATCCGCGGCACTGGTGTAATCCCGCTCTTCGACCGCGATCGCCGCCATCAGATCGAGTGCCGCCGCCATCTCCTCGTCGGCTGCGTCCGAGGCCAGAACCTGCGCCAGCTCCTGCTTCGCCCGCGCCAGGTCCCGATCCTGGATATAGGACCTGGCCTGCTCGACCGAGGCCGCTTGTACGACACCAGCCGTCAATATGCAAAGAAAAATGGTCGACAGAATGAGGTTGCGTGACATCGGACTCCTCCTTCGGCTCCAGCATCCTCCCACGTCGGTTACAGAACGGGCAAGAGAACGTCGCCGTCCGTGCCGATGGGATAGCCTTCACCCACATCCTACAGGACGAAATCCAGGAGGGAGCCGTGAAAGCCAATCGCTATCGCATTCCGCCGGACAGCCGCATCGAGCTCGATGAGTGGGCCACGCGTGGAGGGGATGCTGTCGGGCTCGACAAGGATGAGGGCCGAGAGAGGCTCGCTCCCCTTACCGAACGTCTAGAAGAGCTGCAGGAGCTGCTGTGGGCAGAGTCGAAGCACAAAGTGCTGGTGATGCTGCAGGCGATGGACACCGGCGGCAAGGACGGCACCATCCGGCATGTGTTCGACGGGGTCAACCCGCAAGGGGTCAAAGTGGCGAGCTTCAAGAAGCCTACCTCTCGTGAATTGGCCCACGACTATCTCTGGCGGGTCCACCCGCACACCCCGGGCAGCGGCGAGATCGTCATCTTCAACCGCAGTCACTACGAGGACGTCCTGGTGGTGCGGGTCCACGACCTGGTGCCCAAAAAGGTGTGGAAACTGAGATACGCGCAGATCAACGACTTCGAGCGACTGCTCGCCGAAGAGGGTGCCACCATCCTCAAGTTCTTTCTCCACATCTCGAAGAAGGAGCAGAAGGAAAGACTCCAGGCCAGGCTCGACGAGCCGGACAAGAACTGGAAGTTCGCCAAGGGGGACCTGGCCGAGCGCGCCCTCTGGGACGACTACCAGCAGGCCTACGAAGATGTCCTGTCGAAGACCAGCACCGAGTCGGCCCCCTGGTACATCATCCCCGGTGATCAGAAGTGGTTCCGCAACCTCCTCATATCGCAGATTCTCGTCGACACGCTCGAGGGGCTCGAGATGCGGTATCCAGAGGCGGAAGAGGGGCTCGAGGGGGTCGTGATCGAGGATTGAGCCGCGAAAGAGAATCAGTAGTCGATCGGCCGGCACGGTGGCCGGCCGCTTCGTCAGGAGGGCTGGCCAAGCCCTCTGTATACTTTGAGCTCATCGTTCAGTTCGACACTCGCCACTCTGCGTAGCCCTGAGGAGGGAGACTCCATGCACAGTCGCCGCCAGTTTCTCGGCTCGATCGCCTTGCCCGCCGGTGCCCTGATGGCCATGGCCGCCCTCAGGCCGGAACGGGTCGCCGCCATCACTCAAGATCTGGCTTCCTACCCCGGGAGCCCGGCGGAGGTCGCCACCGACGAGGCCTTCTGGTTCCGGGTCCAGCAGGCCTTCACCCCCGACCGCAGCCTGGTCAACCTCAACAACGGCGGCGTCAGCCCGGCCCCGGCCGTGGTGCAGCAGGCGATGAAGCGGCACCTCGACTATTCCAACACCGTGCCCCCGTACACCATGTGGCGGATCCTCGAGCCCCAGCGCGAACCGGTGCGGCAGCGTCTGGCCCGCTTTTTCGCCTGCGACCCGGAGGAGATCGCGCTTACCCGCAACGCCTCGGAGGGACTGCAGATCTGCCAGTTCGGCTTCGACCTCGCGCCCGGTGACGAAGTGCTCACCACCACCCAGGACTATCCACGGATGGTCACCACCTTCAAACAGCGCGAGCGGCGCGAGGGGATCGTCCTGCGCCGCTTCCAGATTCCCATCCCGGCCGAAGATCCGGACCAGATCGTCGCTCTGTTCGAGGAGAACATCACCCCGCGCACCCGACTGATCCTCATGTGCCACATGATCAACATCACCGGCCAGATCCTGCCGGTGCGCCAGGTCGTGCAGATGGCCCGCAGAAAGGGGATCCCGGTGATCGTCGACGGTGCCCACACCTTTGCCCACTATGACTTCACGCAGAAGGACCTCGACTGCGACTACTTCGCCACCAGCCTCCACAAGTGGCTTTTTGCTCCCCACGGCACCGGTCTGCTCTATGTCAGGCGGGACAAGATCCGGGATCTGTGGCCGCTGATGGCCGCCACCGACGAGATGGACGACAACGTTCGCAAGTACGAGGAGATCGGCACCCACCCGGCCGCCAACTATCTGGCCATTGCCGAGGCGCTGACCTTCAACCAGGGGATCGGTATCCAGCGCAAGGCCGCCCGTCTGGTCTATCTGCGGAACCGCTGGGCCGAGCGGTTGATCGAGTCCGACCGGGTGCGACTCCACACCAGTCTCGAGCCCGGATTCGCCTACGGGATCGCCACGGTCCAGATCGACGGGGTCGACTCCACCGAGTTGGCTGACCACCTGTGGGAGACCCATCGTATCTTTGTCGTCGCCATCAAGCACCCGGAGTTCGAGGGCATCCGGGTCTCGCCCAGTGTGTTCACCACCCCGCAGGAGATCGACCGCTTCGCCGACGCCATGGAGGCGGTCATCGATCGCGGTCTACCCACAGCCTGAGATCCCGGCAACCACAAAGGGAGGATGCTATGAGCTGCAGTCTGGATAACTTGGAGGAGAGCCGGTCCGATAGAAAGATCGGCGTCTTGTTGGTGGCGCTGGCCCTGGTGGCCGGGCTCGTCGTTGCACCGATGGCGAACGCCCAAGACACCGCGTCGGACAAAAGTGCCGCCGACACGCCAGAGAAACGTTTGGCGGCGCTCGGTATCGAGCTCCCCACTCCACCACCACCGGTGGCCAACTATGTACGGGCGGTGACGACCCGCAATCTAGTCTTTCTGGCTGGTCATGGGCCATTGAAGGCCGACGGCACCTATGTCACTGGCAGGCTGGGTCAGGACCTGACACTCGAAGAGGGTTACGAGGCCGCGCGTCTTACCGCCATCGCGCTGCTGGCCTCGCTCAAGGCCGAGATCGGGGAGCTCAGCCGGGTGAAGCGCATCGTCAAGGTACACGGCATGGTGAACTCGGATCCCGCCTTTACCGACCAGCCCAAGGTCATCAACGGCTGCTCGGATCTACTGGTGTCGATCTTCGGCGACCAGGGCAAGCACGCCCGCGCCGCCGTCGGGATGGTATCGCTGCCCATGGGCATCGCGGTCGAGATCGAGATGGTGGTGGAGGTGGAGTAGGACATGACCAGGAAGTCATCAAGGAAGTTAATGAAAGGAAGTTCGTATCGCCGAACTTCCTTTCCCTGATCACTACCCATTGGGAGGTGGCTGGATAGGCTGTGATCATATTTCTTGAAAAGTGGCCAACTGTACTCGTATTGCCGGTCCTATCGCGGCTTTTCTAGGAGTGTGGTCCTAGAAAACCCCTTTCGTAATCATTTTTCTTGACTTTTGCCAAAATATAATCATAATTCTGTGGACGTAATCGTTCTTCTGGAAACACCATGGATGAACACGATCAGGAAGGCACGGGACAGAAGCCAGCAGGGTATGAGGCGCTGATTGCCAGATATAGCCTGGAAGTTATCCCGAACTGGCACCGGTCCTGCGTGGCCACCGGCGGTTCCCACCGAATCGAAACCTCCTCCGGCGTAACCGAGGAGGTTTATCCATTCAAGTACTGGCCGGGGGACTCTCTCGGGGCGCATCTCGAATTCGCACTCAAGTACGACGGCACGAATCTCGCAATCCTCGCCAGCCTGTTTGAGGTAGTCCTGCAGGAAGAAATCCTGGCCTACGTTGAGTCCAAACCAACCGGGAAATACGCCCGACGGCTGTGGTTCCTGTATGAGTTTCTAACGGGCTCGACTCTCCCGTTGGATGATGTGAAGCAGGGCAACTACGTCGACCTGCTGGATTCGGATCAATACTACACGGTCACACCGGCTCGCCAGATCCGTCGCCAGAGGATCAACGACAATCTGCTAGGCGATAGCCGATTTTGTCCAACCATACGGCGCACCGACGTCCTTCGCGGCTTCCAAGAGGCCGATCTCACCGAACGCTGCAAGCAGGTCGTGTCGGCCTTTTCGCCGGAACTGCTGAAGCGGGCCCTGAGCTACCTGTACACAAAAGAGACGAAATCGTCCTTCGAGATCGAGCATGTCAAACCGAGCTCGACTCGAACCGAACGATTCATCGCAATGCTTCAGCTTGCGGAGAAAGAGGACTTCTGTGAGAAGGCGCATTTGATCGATCTTCAGAATCGCATCGTCGATCCGAGATTCCGCGATTCCGACTATCGTACGTTCCAGAACTATGTCGGCGAAAGCGTGGCATGGCAACGGGAGAAGGTCCATTTCGCTTGCCCGAAGCCAGAAGATCTAGAGTCGCTCATGAGCGGCCTGATCGCCACGCATGAGCGAATGGATAAAGGCGGCGTTCCCCCCGTTGTACACGCGGCAACGCTGGCCTACGGGTTCGTCTTCCTTCATCCCTTCGAAGATGGCAATGGGCGCATCCATCGCTTCTTGATCCACAACATTCTTGCGCGCCAGGGCTTCACGCCTGAAGGCATCATGTTTCCAGTTTCGGCTTCGATGCTGAAAAATCCGTCCGCGTACGACGCCTCGCTGGAGGCGTTCTCGCGCCCGCTCATGCCATTGGTCGAATATTTGCTCGACGAAGACGGGCGCATGACCGTCCAGAACGATACGGCTCGATGGTACGCCTACATCGACATGACGCCGCAGGCCGAGGCGCTGTACCGCTTCATTGAGCACACCATCGAGACGGAACTCGTCGAGGAATTGTCGTTTCTGGCAATGTACGAGGAGACCAAGAAGGCCATTCAAGACATTCTGGACATACCCGACCGGAAGATCGACCTGTTCATTCGGTTCTGCCTTCAGAACAACGGGCGAATTTCCGCTCTGAAGCGCAGCAGTCATTTCGACTTTCTGTCAGATGACGAGATCGCCCAAATGGAGCAGGCAGTCCAAGAGGCATACGCAAGTGCGCGGCCCGAGCGATGAACTCCTCCGCCTCGATGATCGCTCGCCACTCTGGTCCCACCTCTTCGCGGTCTCGCCAATCTCGATTGGCCGCCTCCGGGTCTTCGCCTTCTCCTTTCGTGGCAACCTGAAGGTGGGAAGACCGGCCCCGCCCATGAACACCGATACGTCTCAGTCGGCCTCGTTGCTGGCGTTGGCGAAAGCCTCCTGCGCCGCGGTGGGTATGGCATCGCTGCCAATGAGTATCGCGGTCGAGATCGAGATGGTGGTGGAGGTGGAGTAACCACCCCCACATTTCGGTCTATTGCCGCAAGATATCGGACACCAGGTCGAGGGCCCGGTCGTCGTCCGATTGGACGAGCCAGAACAGCGCTTCTTGGCGAATCTCGTCAGGCCGCGAGCCGTCGCGGACAATTTCCAGCAGCAGCTCGGTCCCTTGGTTGTCGGGGAGCTGGTTGAGGGCAAAGATCGCCTCCTCCCGCACGTCCTCTTCCGGGTCCTGTTGGATAGCCTCGACGATCGTCGCGCCGGCCCCGGCGCTGCCGCTCTGGGCCAGCCAGAAGAGGGCCTCGCCGCGCACATCGGGGCTGGGGTCGCTCTTGGCGAGCTTCTCCAGCCTGTCGATCGCCTCCGGCACCGGGCTCTGGGTCAGGGCGAAGGCGATCTCCTCCTTGATCTCCGGGTCCTTCTCTGTCTCGAGCAGCCGGTCGAGGGCCAAATAGCCCGCACGACCCCGCATGTGGCCCAACCAGAAGATGGCCTCCTCACGCAACTCCTCGGGGTGGCTCGGTCCAGCGAGATCCTCGACCGCGGCATCGGTACCCTCGGCGTCGTGGAGGGCGAGGGCCGTGAGGGCTTCATCGGCCAGATCCTCATCGCCGGCCAGCAGGCGGTCGCCCGCTGCGAACCGGTGCAGCATCTTGGCGCTCGACTCGGGCGACACCCCCTCCAGCCACACCACCCGGGTGCCACCGGCATCGACCGGGCAGGACTCGGAATAGACCCGTAGGTCGGAAACCCGATCGCTCGCGAGCCGCAGGAAGACCAGAAGGTCACGCGACGCCATGCTCGCGGGGACCAAACCGTGTCTGTTCGACATGACGAAATTGCGCTCCCGGCCTTCCAGCTCACAGCTCTTGGCCCCCGCCCTCCACGTATGGGACTCGTTGCAGCAGAGCAAACGATCGCCCTCGACCATCGGCGCCGAGTAGACCACCCAGGTGGGCTCGTCCGCTTCCCGGGCGAGGCGCTCTACCGTCTTTTGGAGATCGCCGGTGGCCTGCATCGATTCCGTTTTCGCATTTTGGATCTCGGCTGCCTGGGATAGACAAGGAACGGCAGCAATGGTGGCTGCGATGATCAGTGCGGCTGTCAGTTTCATTTCGGTTCTCCCTTTCTTCGTCGCGGAGTCGGCCGGCACGGAGGCCGGCCGCTTCGTCCCCTGAAGCCTCCCCCCCTCACTCTTCCAGCACCTTCATCAGGTAGGCCATTGCCTCGTCGGAGTCCATCAGAGACAGGTACTCCAGGGCCTTTTTGCGTAGCTCGCGGTCCTGCTCGGAGCCGATGACGTCGATGAGGGCCTGGGCGTCGTCGGCAAGCATGAAGGCCTCGAGGATCTTGCCTCGCGTGTCCCGATCTTGCTCGCTCTCGTAGAGGGCCGCAAGCTCCGCTCGGGCCTGCGGTGAATCCACGATTCCCAGCCCCTCGATCGCCTTGCGGCGAAGCTTGGGATCGGCATCGGTGCGAGCTATCTCGGTCAGGGTGTCGACATCGTCCGCGATGAAGAAACTCTCGACGAGCTTGGCCTTGATTTGCGGCGAGCTTTCGGTCTTGTAAAGCTCTCTCAGCTCGGCCGTGGCATCCATGACCCCGAGCATCTCGACCGCTTTGCCCCTGAGCTCCACGTCCTGCTCCCCGCGCGCCGCCGCCAGCACCATCTCTTTGTGGTCTCCCAGCATCATTGCTTCGAGCGCTTTCGACTTGGCCTTGGGATCGGGGGAGCTAGAGTAGATCTCCTCGAGCACGCGACCACTCTCCGCACCTCCTTGGAGCCCCAGGTACTCGATCGCTTGCACCGAGAGCTCCGGTTGACGCTCGCCCTTGGCGATCTGTTTGAGGATCTCGGTGGCTGCCGGCGAATCGCCCATGGCGATCACAAACAGCGCCTTCTTTTTGAGCTCGAGCGAGTGATTGCCCTCGAGGAAGTCGTTCAGGATCGGTATCGCCTTCTCCGAATCCGCGTTCATCAGGCTGTTGAGGGCGTAGAGCTTGAGCTGCTCGTCGTCCTCGGATGCGGACAGCACCTGCTCGCCCCCTGCTCCTCGGGCTTCCACCTCGAGTGCCCGGGCATCGTCGATCCAGGAGCTCTCGGGATAGCTCTTGTTTAGCGCCTCCAGGGTGCGGAGCGCGGTGCTCTTGCGCCCACGCTTTAGCTGGGCGTAGGCCTGCCAGTAGAGGGCGGCATCGGCGTCGGCGCCGCCCTGCCCGGCCACCTGGCCAAAGAGCCTCTCCGCCTCCTCCCAGTCTTCGCCATCGAGTGCCTGTTGGGCGACGCGGTAGGCGTCACTGCGGCCGGACATCGCCTGGTCGGGTGCGAGCCAGGGCTCGCTCAGCCCGGTCCAGCCCACGAGTGGTGCACCGACTGCCAGTAGCGCAACGGACAGAATGGTTGTAAGCCAACGCATGTTCTTCATTGTCATTACCTCCTATACATCCTGAGCGGCCCGGGTCGTCTCACCGGACCGTTGTTGAGTTTGGGTTTCCTGCCGCAGCCGTGAGCCCACGACGCGGACCTTGAACAGAAGACCGGCATCCTCGAGCCGCAGGCGGAGCGCGCCCAGCTCCGATGACGGGGTCTCGGCCGGACCGTGAGCCAGCTCCACCAGCACCCGCTCCAGTTGCTCCAGAACGAGGGCCACATCGGCCTGGCCGGCATTGAGCGCCGCCTGCCGGTAGAGACGGGACTCACCGCTGAGCACCCCGGCGAGCTCACGCTCCAGCGAGAGGTCGAAGGAGCCGTTCTCCTGGGTGTTGACCAGCTCCAGCAATAGCATCTCCGAGCGCTCGAGGTGTCCGGCTACGGTCACCAGCAGGATCCGCTCGGGCGATGCGGCCGGTTGCTCGGCGATCACCGCTACCGTCTCCTGCCGCGGCCAGAAGCGACCACTGAGAAAGGACACCACCAAGAGCAGAGCCATCGCCCCGGCCAGCGCCCACTCGCGGCGTGGTCGCAGCGCTTCCCAGCTCCAGCCGTCCAGCCAGCTCTTCTTTTCCAGCTGCGGCTCCAGCCGTCGCCAGACGCTTGTCCCGTAGGTGGCTGATTTCTGCGGCAGCTGCGGCTCCTCGACGGTATCGAGCACCCGGCTGAGCTCGGCGTAGCGCCGCTGCTCCTCTTTGGAGCTCTCGAGAAAGCGTTCGATCTCCTCCGGATTCGGCGCCTCGCCGTAGTAGTAGAGGACCAACTCCTCGTCACTGAGTCGCTTCATGGCTCTCCTCCACCAGCGGTCCGAGCGCCGCCCGCAATTTCTTGACCGCCCGAAAGACGGCGTGTTTGGTGGCTCCGCTCCGCGCTCCCAGCAGACCGCCGATCTCGGCGATCGACCGTCCCTCGAAGTGACGTAGAACAAAGGCCGCCCGCTCCATTGGGCTCAAGGTTCTGAGAACACTCTCCACCGCCCGCCCGATCTCCCCGCTCAGGGCCAACCGATCGGGTCGGGGGTCGTTGGTAGCCACGGTGTCGAGAACCACCTCTTCGTCCATCGCGGCCCGGGCGCTTCGGCGTGATTTCTTTCTCATCAGATCCATTCCACAGTTGACGGTGATGCGATAGAGCCAGGTGCTGAATTGCGACCGGCCGTCGAAGCGGTCGAGCTTGCGATAGGCGCGCAGAAAGGCTTCCTGCACCAGGTCGTCGGCATCCGCTTCGTTGCCGGTGAGTCGATAGGCCGTTTTGAACATGGTCCGGCTGTGTCGGTCGACAAGCTCCCTAAAGGCGTCGGAATCCCCGGCGCGCGCTCTTTCAACCAGGTCAAGGTCATTTCCCTCCATCCAACTCATTAGACGAGGCCTCCTGCCCAGGAGTTAGCCGTTGTCCCGAATTTCGATTTTTTGCCGCGATGGGCGTAAGATAGACGCCAGGAGGGGTCTTTTGGGGTTACCAGCGCGTCTGCCCCGTTTTCAATCACTTTTGGCCGCAGAGCCATGAAGAGAATCCTTGTGCTCGGCGCGGGCCAGAGCGCGCCATATCTCATTCGCTATCTGCTGGATCACGCCAACGACGACGGCTGGATCATCACCGTCGGCGATCTCGATCCCGACGTGGCCGCCTCGCGGGTCAACGGGCACCCGCGAGGGGAGGCTATCGCCATCGACGCCCGGGACGAAGCTCGGCTGGAGGCGATCATCGATGGCGCCGATCTGGTGGTCAACCTCTTGCCCCCCTCGCTGACAAGCCTCGTCGCCCACGAGTGCGTCCGCCAGGGGCGGCACATGATCTCCACTTCCTACAGTTCTCCGAAGATCAAAGCCCTATCGAGCAAAGCTCGCCAGCAGGGGGTGCTGCTTCTCACCGAGATGGGACTCGATCCCGGAATCGACCACATGGCTGGGATGTCGCTCATCGACCGGGTACACAGTGCCGGTGGCATTGTCGAGAGCTACGAGTCCTATGGCAGTGGTGTCCCGGCTCCCGATTCGTTCACCAACCCGCTGCACTATGCCATCACCCGTAGCCCCCGCCGCGTGGTCACGTCCGGCGATCGAGGTGCGCACTACCTTCGCCACGGACAGCTCCGAGCGGTGCCCAAGTCGCGGGTATTCACCCAGACCTGGCCGGTGGAGGTGCCGGGGGTCGGCACCATGGAGGCCTACCCCAACCGGGACTCGCTCGTCTATCGGTCACAGTTTGGTCTGGCTCGAGTGGAGACCCTGATTCGAGGCAAACTGCGCTTTCCCGGGTGGTGCGAAACCTGGCACCAGGTCGTTCGGTTGGGCCTTACCGGTGAGCAGATCCCGATTCCTCACCTCGCCGAACGCAGCTTTGCCGAGCTGGTAGAGATGTTCCTGCCGGAAGAGGTGCGCGGAGCGACAGTCGAAGAGAGAACGGCTCGATTTCTGGGGCTTGATCGCCAGGGGTCCGTGATGGAGAACTTGCGCTGGTTGGGCTTGTTCTCCGAAGAGCCCATCGGCATCGAGGGGGCGTCGGCGACCGACGCCCTGGTGCATCTCCTGGACACCAAGCTGCAGCTGCCGGCCGACGGCAGGGACCTGGTCATCATTCACCACGAGCTCACAGCTCACTACCCGACGGATGGAGAGGATCAAGAAACGGCGGGGATCCGACGCGAGAAGATCGTCGCCACGCTCGTGCAATATGGTGAGCGCGGAGGCAACACCGCCATGGCGCGGGCAGTGGGTCTGCCCAGCGCCCTTGCCGCCCGACTCGTTCTGGATGGCGACATCGATCTGACCGGCAGCCACATACCCACCGAGCCCGCCATCTACCGCCCCGTCCTCGAGGCGCTGGCCCAGGAGAATTTCAAGTTTACCGAGGTAATCGAGCCGCTCGACAACGACATATCTTCCACACAGCCAGGCAGATTTCCCCTCGAGTCTGCAACCCGTTGACGAGGAGTCGAACGGATTGGTTCTCCAATACTGGTGGCCTATCTAATTGACGCTCGCTGAAGTTTGCGCGTAGTGTCGATCCTGCATGCCTCAGCACTTCGCTGCCCGAGTCATCCCTCCGCCTTCAACCGCTGAGCCGTCGATCTGTCAGCCCCAACCCTGGGTTCTCGATTTGGTGGGTCCCGGTCCGGAGCTGGGGCTGGAAGCTCCCGAGGGTTTCTTCTTGAGCCGCCGGACGGGCGAGGGATACACGCTCGTGGCCGTTCGACTCCAAGCGGCTCGATATCTCGACCAAGAGGGTCTTGAACGGAAGGTGGAACAGGCCTACGAATTGGTGCTGACCGCGGCGGGAGATCGTCATCTCGTGCGCGTCTGGAATCTCATCCCCGGGATTCTCGAGCCGCTCAGCAGCCTGCCGCATCGCTACATGGCATTCAACGCCGGGCGATTCAATGCCTACTCCCGGTGGTACGGAGAGCGTGGAGACTTCGACCAGAGGGTTGCCTGCGCATCGGGAATCGGCACCAAAGGTGACGACCTGATCGTCTACGCGCTAGCCGCGGACCAACCAGGATTACCGGTAGTCAACCCCCGTCAGATTGCTCCCTACCGCTATTCCGGGGCCTATGGTCCGTTACCGCCATGTTTCTCCCGGGCCACACGGCTGGAAGAGACAGCCGGCACTCCCTCTCGACTGCTGGTCGGCGGTACGGCTTCCATTCGAGGCGAGACCACACTTCACCTCGGCGACCTCGAGGCCCAGATTGAGGAAACATTCCACAATCTCGCGTCGGTGGTCGCCTCCGGTCTGATAGTCGATCTACCAGAAGTCCACCTGGAGTGTGAGCGGCAGGCTCTGCTCGGAAGGTTCCGCCAGCTGCGGGTCTATTACCCGCAGGAGAGGGACAAGAGTACAATTGAAGATCTCGTACGCACTGCTTTTTCCGGACTCGAAGAAATCGAGCTCCTCAGGGTAGGCCTCTGCCGTGATGGCCTGCTGGTGGAGATCGAGGGCTGGGCGGACCTTTCGACAGCCCGGCATTGAACCCTCGAGCCGGATGACCTACTCAGGAGGTGTAACCATGAAATCCTTGTTTCTCACCGTGTTGGCTCTCGCAGTGCTGCTGACTGCCTTCCCCTCGCTGGCCGCCGCTGACTCCGACTGCCCCGAGTTGGCTACCAAGTTGGAGGGCAGGATCTTTATCGCCAAGAAACCCCTTTACGACACGAAAGTAGCACCGGGAGGAATCGTCAAGCTGGAAAGGGACAACGAGGAGATTCCCGAGGGGGCTACATTCACCGTCCTGGATGTGGATTGCAGCGGTACGAAGGTCGAACTGACTCTCCGGCTGAAAGCCAATGTCAAGCACGAAAAGGTCAAGGTCAAGTTCCTCTTCACCGCGGCACAGCGGGCGTTGCCAAATGCCGACGGGACCTTCGAAGAGATGATGAGCTACGTTTTCGAATATCCCGAAGACTCTGCCAAACCCGAAGACTAGTCGTAGCTGATCCTCTGGTGCGACCGCGTGGGCAAGGCGACCCCGACGCTCTGATAGATCTCCTACCGCACCGCCCTCCGGCGCTGCTGGTGACCGAAGTGATCGAGCACGTGGGCAGGACGGCCACCCTTGCTGGCCGTATCCCACACAGCCACCCCTATGTTGCCGAGGGGCGAGTATCGGCACTATTGGTGGTGGACTTCGCGGCGCAGGCGGCAGGAGTTCTCATCGGTCTTCTGAAAGCCACGGAAACCGAGGACCTGCCGCACCCGGAGCTCGGCTTTCTGGTCGGTCTGCGTGAGACTCGGCTGTTTGTACCCGAGGTTTGCGTGGACCAGGCCCTCGAGGCTCGGGTTCGTCTCGAGGCCCAGATGGGAGATCTGGCAACATTCTCGTTTACCGTTACTCTCGATGGGGAAGAGGCTGCTGAGGGTCGTCTTAGCCTCTCAACTCCTGCTTGACACTGGTGAATTGAAGGACAGCGGACTCTTCGGCAAAAGTCCGTCAGGCAAGGTCATCGGCCTCCGGCCATAGCTCCCGGAAGCAGAACCATTGGTGTGGCTCATGGCGGATGGCCCACTCCACTTCGTCGGCAACCCGCTGCAGCGCACTCGCGATGTCGGCGGTTCTATCGTCGGTGGACGGGACCGAAATCGGGGCTCGTATGAACACCCGAGACCGGTGACGGCCATCTCGGAAAATAAACACCGGCACGAGCGGTACTTGGGCCGCACGCGCGATAGCGGCCGGTCCTACCGGCAGCTCCATCGGCCGGCCACACAGGCTGCCGGTCCAGGAGCGGCTTCCAGCTCGTGGACGGTCTCCCTGCAGTGCGACCACGTCGCCATCCCTCAGCGCCCCCAGGAGATGGGCACCCAGAGACGGATCCGACTCGTCCGCGAAGTGCATCTCAAAGTTCGCTTCCGACTCCCGAGCCAAGAGCTCGCGGATGAATTCCTGGGCTTTCGGGTCCACCTCCCCCTCACGTATGACGTGGACGCGCCGATTAGCTCGAGTCAATCCCAGCCGCGAGCCGATCTCCCAGTGACCGATATGGGCCGTTACGAACACAAGACCCCGATCGCTGGCCATCAGCTCGTGCCATCGGTCCTCTCCGTCCGCGCTGATCTGCGCTGACCCTTTGCCACTCAGCGACTCGTACCGCTCGGAGAGACACCACGCATAGGTCCACATGGTCCACCAGATCCGACCTTGACGTTGCCACCAGCCACAAGGTCCCAGGACAGGTTCGAGATTGCTGGCGATGGCCTTGCGGATCCGCCGCAGCGAAATGAAGAAAAACGGCGTAAAAACGGAGATGGCTACATGAACCCCCCACTCGGGGAGAATAGACATGCCCCAATGATGGAATCGGTACCAGAAGACACCCGTCACGTGGTAGGCGCCGAGAAGCCTGCGGAGGCGGCCTCTGGTGTCTGGAGCATGCGGTGGCGCCGGGTTTGCGTCGTCTGTCATTCTCGCCCGTGAAAAAGAGAGGCTGTGGCGGGCATCAGCACCAGTGTCGCCACCAGACACGATCCCACCCCGATGGGTACTAGAAGGGCTACCGCCTGCAGCGCCGGCAGGCGCGACAGCGCCAGACTGCTGAATCCAATGCAGGTCGTGATGGTGGTGAGGGTCATGGCGGGTCCGGAGCGGCGGACAGAGCCCGCGATCCTTTCGACACCCCCGGGTTTCGCACCATGGACCGCATGCAGGCCGTCGTCAATCCCGATACCCAACATCACCGGCAGCACGGCCAGACCGACCAGATCCAAAGGACGACCCATGAGAGACCACAACCCCAAACACCATGCGGTGCCAAAGAATACTGGACCCAGGGCAAGCAGTGACGGGGCAGGTCGGCCCCGAAATGACGCCAACACTACGCCCACCACGATGATCAGAGACAGCCCGGAAAGCCTGCGGAGGTCTTTGGCAGCCACGCGGCGAAGATCCTCACCGACCCATGGCACCGACGCGATCAACGCCGATGGAGCTGCCTGGGTCACTGCGGATCTAATTTCGATCGGCGGCCCGTCAGGCCATGGGTCCACCGATTGGCGGAGCAACATCGCCACCCACACCTCGCCCGAGGGTTGTACCCTGAGCTGCTCGTCTGCGGCGGGCAATGTTCCACCTGGACTTCTGCCGTCGGCCAACTCCCTCAGAGCGTCCAGCCCCGGCGAGAAAACCGCGGGGTTGAGCCCGGCGGAACGGACCTCGGACTGGAATCTAGCAACTGCCTCTGTCAGTGGCAGAGCTTGAAGAGCCTCGAGCCGGCCGGCCGCCTCGTCGGGACCGATGATACGACCGACCGGTGAAACGACGGTAACACCTGTCCCTGAGTCCTCGAGCACGCCAATCACCGCGCGCGCCTGGGTCAGGGCCCCATCCAGATCATCACCTCGCACCAAGACAGTGGCGGCATCCTCTCCTACGCCAAAGAACTCACGCAGAGCCCGTTCGGCTTCGAGAACAGGGTGATCCAAGGGCCGCAGACCGGTGAGATCCGGTCGAATCTCGAGCTTGAAAGCAGCCGGGAGAGTTACGGCAGTAAGCACCAAGGCGCTGGCCAAAACAACACGGGGCCAACGGCTGGCGGTCTCGACGATGGCGTCCACTGCACGACCAAGCACGGTCCACGCCCATCCTGGGGTCTTGGGTTTGCGCGACAGCAGAAGTGCCAACCCGGCGCCCAAAGTCGCGGTCGAAACCACCACGGTTAGCATGCCTCCCGCCACCACTCCGCCAACTTCCCGCAGAGGTGGCAGATTCGAAGCGATGAGCACGCCAAAGGCCGCGGCAGTGGTAACAGCCGCGGCAACCACCGGCCGGGCGACGTCATCAAAGGCCATTTCCAGGGCTTCTGCGCTCGAGGTGGCCTCCAGCTGCCGCCGACGCAAGGCGGCACCACCGTGGATGGCTGTATCCAGACCCAAGCCCACCAGAACGGCCGAAAAACCGACGGCCACCGCCGTGACACCGCCGGCGGTCAGCGCTACGCCGGCGGCAAGCCAGCTCAGGGCTGCGGCGAGTGCCACCAAGCCGGCGACGGGAATCGCGGGGCCCCCAAAAACGGCCACCAGCAATCCTCCACAGAGAAGAGCCGTGTACGCCAGCGTCCGCTCCATATCGGAACGGATGACCTGCTGGTCGTGTGCCGCGTAGAGGGGACCGCCTACCGCACGCACTACCAGATCCTCCTCGAGTTCCAAGCGAATCGTTGCAGCCGCTTCCTCAATGGCCTTTTGCAGTCGCTGCCCGGCCACTGCATCCAACTCCGCTGCCGACGGCTCGGCTACCACCAACGCGCTTCGACCGTCGGGAGAGACAAAACCCAAGGTGACGGGATCTACAGGAATGCCAGAGGGAAGCTCCTGCAATAGAGGCAATTCTGCGGCGAAGCCCAGCGGATCGTGTACAGCGAGTCGGGCCGTCGTGCCACCGCCGGGCATCAGCAATGAGGCGCGGATCTGCAGCACCCTGTCGTGAATGGCCTCCGGGTCGAGGTGCGCGACCACCCGCTCGAGCCAATCGTCTCCAGGAACGAGCAACGGAGCCCGTTGAACAACGTTGGTCAGGAATTCACGCTGATCCTCGTCGCTAATTCCAGCTCGGGCGGACGACACCTCGCCACTTTCCTCCAGCAGCTCAGCCAGCCGGTCTCCAGCTTCTGTCAGCAGGGCTGAGCTAACGCCTTCCGTGTCCTCGGGCGCCTGCAGGATCACAAAGACCCGCCTCACCCCGCCGAAGAGACGCAAATATTCGCCGTAGGCGGCTGCAGCCGGTGAGTTACCGGGTAGCAGAGATTCCAGCTCGAAGCGGAGCCGAAGCTGCGAAGCAGGTATAAGGGCCAACGCCCACAGCACCAGGGCAACCGCCACCACGGTTCTTGGGTGCCGCGCCACTATCCGTGCCAACACTCCCATGGGCGGCTCAGGCTGAAGTGCCCGCGTCTACCGGCAGCGCCTGTCCGGTGACGGCCGCTGCCGCTTCCGAGAGGAGGAAAGCGACAACCTCGGCCACCGCAGAGGCGGTTACCCCGTCTGGCAGGCATTCGCCCGAGCGGAGTCGAGAGACGACTTCACTGGGCAGATCGTTGGTCATTTCGGTGGCAACAAAACCGGGAACAACGGCGTTTACCCGAATGCCTCGACCGCCCATCTCTCTCGCCAGGCATCGGGTCATGGCCAGAAGACCGGCCTTCGACGCCGCGTAGGCAGCGTGCCCCGCTAAACCATGGAGGGCAGAAAGAGAGGCCAAGTTGACGATCGAGCCCCGTCGGCGTGGCACCATGGAGCGTAATACCTCACGGGTTACGCGAAAGGCCCCGCCGAGATTCACATCCGAGATCTCGTCCCACGATGCATCCGAGGTCAGCGCCAACAGCTCCGTGCGCTGAATACCAGCGTTGTTGACCAGACCGCTCAATGGTCCCAGCTCGGCCTCTACCTCGGCCACGAGAGGTGCCGGCCGCTTCCGGTCGGTCAGGTCCAGATGAAAAGCCTTTCCCTTGCCGCCGGTTGTGCCTTCGACCTCTTTGGCGAGCGTTTCATCTGTACGCCAGGTAAAACCAACGGTGTGGCCGGAGCGGGTGAGCCGCTCCACTATCGCCCGCCCGATGCCTCTGCTTCCACCCGTTACCAAGATGACTTCCGTCACTGTGCTTGTCCCTTCATACTGCCCAATCGGGCGCGGATGACCGCCTCCGCGATTCGCAGGCTGTCGATAACCGGTCTGTAGTGACTTGTGGAACGGCCGTCGGCAAAACCCAACTCCACCGGAACCGTCGCAATCTTGAAACCCCGCCGCGCCGCCCGCACAACAACCGCGCTCTCGGCTTCGAAACGATTCTCGGGAAAACCCGTGGCCTCCAGAAGACATCTCGAATAGATGCGGAAACCGGTTTGGATGTCGGCCAGGCGAACCCCGGCGGCAAAGGAGATGAGGCCAGAAGACACGGTGTTGCTCGCTCGACGTAGCCACACCATCTCGTCGAATAGGTGGTCCCGGGTACCCAACACGAGGTCCGCACCTTCCCGCCATGCCTGCTCGAGCCGAGGAATCTCCTCTGGAAGATGCTG
The DNA here is from genome assembly GCA_049678185.1 of Thermoanaerobaculia bacterium. GTDB lineage: Bacteria > Acidobacteriota > Thermoanaerobaculia > Multivoradales > JAHEKO01 > M0029. The sequence goes on along the minus strand of JBAUDS010000444.1, from coordinate 37,937 downwards.
GCCATCCGCATCCAAAGTCAACACCGCGTCAAAGTCACGTTCCGCCAGATATGCGAACGCTGTTCTCAGCGCCGCCCCCTTTCCCCGATTGAAATCATGCGCCAGAACTTCTGCACCTGCTTCCCGGGCGCGACTTGCGGTTTCGTCCGCAGAACCATCATCCACCACGACTACTTCACCAATCTGCGCCAGGGTGCGGCGGACGACGTCGCCTACAAAAGGAGCCGCATTGTAGGCCGGTATCGCTGCCGCCACCGACTCTGTGTCGCTCATGACTCGGGGGCCTCGAACAGCGCCCAACCGGCTGCCCCTCCTGCCGCGCAGGCGGTAAGAAGTATGTGCGATGCCGGCAACAGCTCTCTTCCGTCGTGAGGGACCACGCCTATATCGGTGTCGGGTTCAGCAAACCCTGGAGTAGGCCCGAACTCCCGGTTGCCGGCAGCAAGGATGGCAGCGGAGAGAAGAGATCCTCCGTACGCACCCGAAACCGCGGTCGGAGCCAGCACCGGGGGAAGCTCGGCCTCGCCCCACACCTCGCGGATGAGCTGCCCTTCCAGGCGATCGGCCGCCGGATGGCCACCTGCAGCGGTGACTATCCTGTTTACCATCTCGATCTCACACCGCTCGCGAGCCAGATATTCGCGGAGAGAATCAGCCAGGATTCCCGGTGACTTTCCCCAACCGGTTCTGGGCGCCTGAGGATCGAAAGCACTCCCCGCTCCCAAGAGGCGGGCCAGAACCCGGGCTCCTCTTTGCCGCGCATCGCTTTCACGCTCCAGGAGAGCTACCACGGCGCCCTCTGCCGCCAGCCAGCCGGTTCTCCGTCGATCGAAGGGACGTGCCCTTTCGGCTCCATCTGGGTCCGGCACCGCCAGGGCTTTGAACCTGTCCAGGATCGCATGCAGCATCGGAGTTATCTCGTCTACCGCACCCACCAGCACACGATCCGCGCGGCCTGCGGCCAACTCGAACTTGGCGCGGCTCAACGCTACAGCCACACTCGCTTGGTGTTGGGTCACAGTGAGGTTGAGTCCTCGTGCTCCCAGGGCAATGGCGATGTGCGCGGCCGGGGCATTGGCTACAGATTCTGTAAAAAGAGCGGGTGAGATCGTCTTCGGCCCGTCGAGGAAGATCTGGCGCAGAATGCCTTCGGTGGTGTCGACGGCGCCATACGTAGTAGCCAGTACGACTGCCGTTCTCCCCGCAATGTCTTCCGGCTGCAGCCCGGCCTCTTCGACCGCCATCTTGGCGGCACAAACAGCAAACTGTGATGCTGGGCTCATCCGCCGAGCCGCCATTGGGGACAACCAATCACGCCGTGGAGCTCGATCAACGAGCAAAGCACAGTGTGCTCGGCTTCCTCGATGAAAGCCAGCCGAGCGATCCACCTCTACCGGCTGGGGGTCAGGCGCGGCAAAGCTCGCGGCCGCTGCCTCCATACCCCAGCCACTGCCTTCGACTACTCCGAGGCCGGTGACGACCGCCGCCTGAGCCTGGGTCACGCGGTCTCTCCACTCCACGCCCGCAGCACCAGAGCTGCGTTGGCGCCCCCGAAGGCCAGGTTGGTGGAGATCGCCACAGCTCCGTTCTCGAGCTCACGCGCCTCGCCCACGACAAGATCGAGCCCCAGCTCTGCATCCATTTCTCCCGCACCAGGGGTCGGATGGACGGCTCCCTCCATCAGGGCGAGAACGGTCGCCACGGCCTCGAGCGCCCCAGCCGCCCCCAGGAGATGACCGACGGCGGCCTTGGTTGCCGACACCGGCACCTGAGAAAGACGCTCCTCCAAAAGGCGTGCACAGGCGCGAGCTTCGGCTTCGTCGTTGTGCGGTGTGCCGGTTCCATGGGTATTCAAAAAGCCCACCTGCCGCGGCTCGACTCCGGCGTCGGCGAGTGCGGCCTTCATCGCGCCGAGAGCCCCCTCGCCTTCAGGTTGTGGTGCGGTCATATGGTGGGCGTCGCAGCTGGCCCCAAACCCAAGGACCTCGGCCAGAGGGCGAGCTCCTCGGCTGACCGCATGCTCGAGGTCTTCCACGACCAGCACCCCCGCCCCTTCGCCCAAGCTCAAGCCGGAGTGGTCCTTTCGAAATGGGCGACTGGGACTCTTGTCCACCGCGCGTAAGGAGTTGAAGCCACCGTAGGTGAGTTGACAGAGCGAGTCTGCGCCTCCCGTAAGGGCAGCCTCTACTTCTCCGTTGCGCAAGGCATCGCGAGCCGCACCGACCGCCAAGGTACCCGATGCACAAGCAGTGGAAAAACTCTGGACAGGCCCGGTCACGCCCAGCGCCCGGGCCAGTGCGTCCCCAGGCGCGTTCAGCTGCTGCGAGGCCAGCTGTCCCAGTCGTGGATGTCCCGCTCGTACCCCCAAGAGACGGGCCACATACTCCTCGCACTCGAGCATCCCGGCGGTGCTGCTACCGAAGTAGACACCGCAGCCTTGCGTCGGATCGTCAAGCCGCGCCTGCCGAGCTGCCTCGAAGCCGGCCGCTACGGCAAATTGGTCGGCTCGAGAAAGTCGATCCCAGTCGGAGAACGCAGCCTCTATTTCCGCCGGGGCTTCAGGGACTTCCCCTGCAACGCGAGTGCGATGTCCATTCGTGTTGAACGATTTTGGCTCGGTGATTGCGGTCTTTCCGGACTGCAGGCCCTGCCTCAGGGCGTCCACCCCCCACCCAAAGGCGCTCACCGCACCGATGCCGGTGATGACGACACGAAAGGGTGGGCTCATTCCGCTGGAGAAACGCTCTCCGCCATCATTTCTTCTACGAATGCTGCAAGACCCGCCACTGAGACGAAGGCCTCTCGGAGCCTCTCCTGACCCTCGATCCGCAGTCCGAACTCTTTCTCCATCGCCACCACCAGCTCGAGTGCGTCGACGGAATCCAGGCCAAGCCCGTCATCACCCATCAAGGGCGAGTCATCGCCAATCATTTCCGGCGACATCTCTTCGAGATTGAGGCTGTCGATGATCAACCGCTTCAACTGCGCACGGATCGATCCTGTCTCAGGCATGGCCACTTCCTCCGATTCGCGGTCGGACCTTTTGCCCCCCACCTTCCGACGCCGCAGGTGCCCACGTTCCGCCAGAGTATACTAGGCGCATCGACGAAAGTTGTCAGTGGAGTTCATTGCCTCGCAATGGCGTCTGACCCCATTCTCCTTGCATTCGAGAGCCGTGCCCGTCGTCATGGGTCGGACCTCCTCCTGACTTCGCCGCTCAAGAAGGCAACCGTCGCCGAGGTTGCGGACCTGGCCCAAGCGGTGGCGAGCCGAGTCGCTGCCAGCAGGCTGCCCGAAGGGGCTCTGGTGGGGCTTTCGGCCCCAAATGGACCGGCGTTTGTGGCGGGTTATCTCGGACTTCGTCGGGCCTCCCACCCGATTCTACTTATCGATTGGCCCACTCCTCAGGTCGAGCTCGAGAGAATTCAGGGCGCTCTGGGTGCAAAGGCCGTTCTCGTCGCTCACCGGGCCTGGCCTGAATCCGATCAGGATTTCGATCTGCTCGCCGGGCCCGCGGAGGGAGAATTTCCAGCGCTTCCAGCCAAGGTCAGCACACTTCGCTTGAGCTCGGGATCGACTGGGCTGCCGCAGGGAATCGCCCACACTTCCGAGGCACTCCTGGCGGACGACCGAGCGCTTCGGCAGACGATGGGCCTCCACACCGAGAGGGCGTTGGCCGCGATTCCGTTGTCCCATGCCTATGGATTCAGCAGTCTCTTTCTGCCGGCTCTTACTGCCAGTTGGACTCTCTCCATACCCGACAGTCATGGCCCTTTTGCTCCCATCACTGCCGCAACACACGGCCAGGTGACGTTCTTGCCCACGGTCCCTGCCTTCGTCGAAGCGCTACTGAAGATGACCGCACCCCCACCCCTCCCTGCGTCTGTTCGTCTCGTTATTTCGGCGGGAGCGCCTTTGCGACCCGAGACTGCCACACGATTTCGAGAGGTCTATGGTCAGACTATCCACACTTTCTACGGTGCATCCGAGGTCGGAGGAATTGCGTACGACCGCGATGGGGGTGCCGCCCAGCGGGGTGCTCTGGGATCAGCAGTCGAAGGCGTGCAGATCAGACTGATCCCCGTCCAAGGAGAGGATGCCGGTACCGGGGTAGTCGAGGTGGAATCACCGGCGGCCGCACTCGGCTACTATCCCAGCAGTGATACCAGACTCGGAAATGGACGCTTCAGGACTTCGGATCTGGGACGATTCGAGGGCGAGGATCTTGTTCTCTTGGGTCGAGTAGACGACATGATCAACGTGCGCGGCAAGAAAGTGAGCCCGCGAGAGGTCGAGGCCGTACTCGAGGCGATGCCCGGGGTAAGCGAAGCCCTGGTTCACCGATCGTCAGAAGCTAACGGGTCAGGTGAGACCCTCATAGCGCTAGTTGCTGCGAACACCGACCACCTCAGCACCACCGAGGTGTCGACTTGGTGCCGCGAGCGTCTCGCCGCCCACAAGGTGCCGCGGCAAGTGCGCATCGTCGGCGAGATTCCACGTTCCTCACGCGGCAAGATCGACCGACAGGCGGTGAAGATGATTCTCGAAGATCAAGACAGCGAGCCGTGACAACGCCTCGATCGCGGCCCAACACCCTGGTGGTAGCGTCGGTTGGTATTCATCTGGTCTGCGGGATGGCGCTGGTCAGGAGACCCACCCACTGGCCGGTCTGGCTGACCGTCTTGTTGCTCGACCACGCGATCGTAGTCGGAGCTGGACTAGCACCCCGCTGCCGCCTTCTGGGACCCAATCTCAGCCAGCTCCCTCCCGCGGACGTCTCGGCCGGCCGCGTGGCACTCACTTTCGACGACGGTCCTGACCCCGAGGTGACTCCCCAGGTGCTCGAGATCCTGCGCCAACGCCGGGTGCCGGCCACCTTTTTCTGTATCGGCCGGCGAGCCGCCGCGCATCCTGCCATGGTGAAGGCCATAGCTGAAGGTGGGCACCTGATCGGCAATCACTCCTGGAGTCATTCCCCTGCGTTCTGGTTCTCCGGACCTCGCAAGCTCGCGCGCGAGCTGGATCGGACCCAGGAGCTTCTGGAGTCTCTTGCCGGGCAGGCCCCGCGCTATTTTCGCGCCCCCGCGGGGATTCGCAGCCCTCTGCTCGATCCCTATCTCCAGCGGCGCGGCTTGCACCTCGTTTCCTGGACCAGGAGGGGTTTCGACACGGTTACCAGGAGTCCCTCGAAGGTCGTTGATCGACTCGTCGATCGCCTGGGTGCGGGGGACGTGCTACTGCTTCACGACGGGTCTGTTGCACGGACTCGGAGCGGCCGTCCGGTTGTCTTGGAAGCTCTCCCGCGTCTCCTGGATGCTCTCGACGCAAGAGAACTTCAACCAGTTCTCCTTCCATAACCGAGAGAAGTCGGATATCAAGGTCGGGTAGCGGTGTAGTCGCTGAATAAATCCATTTGCTCGTAACGGCTCGGTGCCTCGAACCCGGCAGTCTCCAACGCTCCAAGGATGGTCTCCGGCGAGACACAATTCTCGATCGTGTCCCAGAAGTACTCCATGAGCTTTCGAGCTTCTCGACCCTTCAACCGTGCCACGGCAGGAACCACACCCTTCAGATAGAACTTGGCGCTGTGATACATGAATCGAGACCGTGGCCGGGTGAGCTCCAGCACCAGCAGCCGTCCGCCGGGACGCAGGACTCGGTGGTACTCGCGGAAGGTGGCGTTGAGATCTGCTACGTGTCTCAGGGCGTATCCCATTGTGACGGCGTCAAAGACCCCACCGGCAATCGGCAGGTCCTCCACGAACCCCTGGACCAGCGGCGCCCCGATCACGCGAGACGCTTCGTACAACATCCCCAGACTTGCATCCAAACAGGCGACCCAACCATTCAATCCGACCATCTCGATCCCGGTCCGCGCCACCTGGCCACTACCGGTGCAGACATCCAGCACCCGCATACCCTCGCACACACCCGCACGCTCGAGTGCTTCCCGTCGGTACCGAATGCCCATACCGAACGACATGACCTTGTTGATCCACTCGTAATGTTCCGCGGTGGAGTCGAAAATGCGGTCCACAAACTGACGGCGGGTGTCGGCGTCCGGGTAGTACTCGGTCAACGGGGGATGAGGAACGACCGGGCTGGGTTGCTCGGCTTTGGGGCGATCTTTCACTGATTCAGGATATCAGTCCCTTTCAGCCGTAGGTGTGTTTCGATGGAGACCCTGGCGTTGGTGAAGCCGCATCGACAGAGGCATGTGGCTCCGGGCTCCGCTTCCGCTGATTTTCTACGCGGGCCACCTAGAAACGTGAAGCAGGACTATGACGCCATAATAATCGGTAGTGGTTTCTCCGGCTCGAGCGCCGCCATCCGGCGCTCCGCGGTAGAATAATCTCCAACAAGCAGGTGTATCTCTCGCTCGAACGGAGGCTCTGATGAAACCAGGAACTGTTCTCTGGAGTGCCTTGGTAATTGGTTCATTTCTCACCAGCGAAGCGGTCCAGGCAAAAACCAACAACCCCAACTTCCATCTAGTCTACGTCCCACAGCAAGCCGTGGCCGCAGCGGAGGTGGCAATACCCGGAAACGTTCGTCAACACCCTCTCAGCATCCACCTTGTGGACGGTCGAGCCTTCGCTGACCCTGCTTTGATAGGCAGCCGAACGAACGATGACGACCAGCTCTTCGACCTGAAAGCAACGAACGAAGTGGTGCCGTTTGTGGAGAAGATCCTGGTCAAGAACGCCCAGGAATGGGGCATCCAAGTCGCGGAGGACGCCGACCTTGCTCTGACTGCCGAGCTCCTCACATTTCAAGTCACCGAAAGGGACAAAGCCGTCGGTTCCACCTTCAATGCAGAGGTCCGCGTGGCCGCTCAGCTCCAGAATCGGGCCGGTATTCAGCTCTGGTCCGGGACGGCTTTTGGTGACGCCTCCCGCTACGGCAAGAAATTCAGCAATGAAAACTGCAACGAGGTACTGAGCGACGCCATGATTGAGGCGTTCGCAGATCTCTTCAGCCAGCCGGACCTTCATCGCGTCTGGATGGGCGGGCGGGCACCCATCAGCATCGCTGGGTCTTCATCGACTCAAAGTGAGGCCGTCTCACCGGAAGAGCTGCTCGAGGAGCTAAAAGGACTTCTCGATCAGGGATTCTCGGCAGAGACCCTCACCGCCTATGTAGCCAACAAGACGGTCACCAGGCCGCTCACCGCCAAAGATCTCGCCTCCTGGAAAGAGGCTGGCGTTCCGGAAGAGGTGATCCGGCTGGCGATGAGTCGCCCTGTGGGTTGAGCCCGCCCCCTCCCGCTTGCACGCTTCGATCAGGAGCTATCACCTGGCGCCTCAACTGGACGCTTCATAGACCTGTCATGAAGTCGCACTGACGAAGGTACTAGGCTCTGGAGGCGGGCGAGCAGAAAGATGAGCTCCATGCGCCAGCGGACCCTCCAACTCAGCCTCGTGTGGCCCGCAAATACGGAGGTAACCGCCTCCATTAGATCGAGTCGTGTAGCAGTTTGACAGAGCAGATCGCGAAAGGCGGGGTCGTAGAAACTTCTTACGTACCGCCGAAAGTGACGGTACCGCTTCCTTTGGCTCCGCTCGTACTGCCCGAACGCGTCTGCCCGAGCTCTTCCATCTGAAAGAGCTGCATCGATAGCTTCGGCTGCCTGTTCTCCCGCTTCGAGCGCCAGTTGAACCCCGGTCGAGAACACCGGATCCAGAAAGGACCCCGCATCTCCGGCCAGGAGCCAGCGGTCTCCGGCGTAGTGGGTGCACGAGTAGCTGAAATCCGCCTCGTGTTTGACTTCAGTCGTCCGTTGAGCGGCCTCCATCTGCTTGGCGACAACCGATGTCGATGAAAGCAGCTCCATAAAAGCGGCTTCTTTACTCCGTCCATTCGTCCGCCTCAGATTCTCCTTCGGTACTACTGCTCCAACGCTCGTGAGTTCCTCTGAAAGCGGTATGAGCCACAACCAGCTCAAATCGCGCCGCGAGATGAGCTGGATGTCTCCGGCCGGCACCTGGTCTGACCGGTGAACATTCACAAAATGTGCATATGCCGCCACACTTTGCAGATCCGGATCGACGCGTCGCAGCCCCAGGCGCTTGGCGAGAAAGCCGGCCTGGCCCGATGCATCGACGAGGAAGCGCGCGTGCAGTGTCTCGACAATTGCAGATGAGCTCTCCCCCGTGGCCGCCAGGTGGAGTCTCACCTCCTTCTCGTCAAATTCGACAGCGGTGGCCCGGGTCGACGATCGAAGCTCGGCCCCCTTTTCCACCGCGGTCTCTTGCAGGATCTTGTCGAAGCGTGCCCGCTCCACCTGGTAGGTACTACTGTGACCCGAGTCGAGTCCGCGCGAAAAGACGATCGAGGCACCGGTAGAGCCATCCTCGAAGAGGATTGACGCACCGCGCTTGGTGACAAAGCCCTCGCTCTCCAATCGCGAGGCTATCCCGAGACGCTCCAGAATGGGCTGACTTGCAGGAAGCAGCGACTCGCCGATATGAAATCTGGGAAAGCTCTCTCGCTCTACGACAACAACTCTGTGCCCGGCCATTGCCAAGAACGCGGCTGCGGTCGAGCCAGCCGGCCCCCCACCCACCACTACGACGTCGTACGGGTGAGCTTGCCGCCCTCCGGCCGCCATTACGGTTCGCTCCTCGGTGGGATACAGACCATGGGAGCCAGTCTATTGCAGTCGCTCCACCCCGACTCGGGGCCTATTGAAAGCGGAAACTTCGCGCCGCGATCCAGCCACTCAGGATAGCCGCGAGCACCAGGATGACGACATGAGGAATGACGCTCGTGCCCGGGGCGCCAAAGCTCACCAGCTTGTGGAGGGCGTCCATAGTGAGTCCGGTGGGCAGGAAGCGGGAGAAGGTCTGCATCCAGGAGGGAGTGATCTCGATCGGCCACCAGCAGCCACCCAGGGCGGCGAGCACCATGCTCACCATTACTCCCAGCCCAACCGCTTGCCCTTCGGTGCGGGCGAAGTTGCCAAGGAGGATCCCCAGCGAGGCGGTGAGCGAGGCGTAGGCCACGAGCACCACCAGCACTGCCGGCAGGTTATCTCCCCAGTTCATGCCAAACAGGAGCATTCCGGCAGTAATAGCGAAGCCGATCTGCACCAACCCCAGGGCCATCCGACCCCCCCACTTGCCGAGGACGACACTGCCGCGGGAGATAGGGGTCGAGGCCAGCCGTCGGAGCAGCCCCTGCCGACGCTCGATGACCAGCAGCACGGCACCGCTCGTCAGGAGCACAATCAGCGTGAACATGACCATGGTGCCGGGGATGGCCTGCTCGAACCCGACAGGAGGATCTTGCCTCTCGCCGGCGGGCATCACCTCGAGGGTGAGGGCCCGGGGGGTCTGTCGCAGAAGAGCAAAGCTCTCGGCACTGGGCATCTCGCCGGCCTCGGCGGTCACCACGAGATCGGCGAGCATGGTGTAGAGGGCCCGGCCCACGCGGACTTCGTCGTAGTCGGTGCCGAGACCCTCTCCCTTGCGAACGAACTCCACCGTCGCCTCTTCCCCGGCCAGAGCTTTCTCGGTCAGCCGCTCGGGGAGCGTCAAGCGTCGACTGTAGCTCGCCAGCTCGGAGGCACTCTCGACGGGCACGAGCGCGAAGTTCTGCTCTTCGAGTCTCCGCTCTAGCTCGTCGCCGAGAAAGCCGGTCTCCTCCCCGACCAACACCGCCAGTTTGTCGGGCTCGCCATCACTACCAAAACCACTCGTGATATTGCCGATGAAGAAGAAGAACAGGACGGGCATGACAAAGGTCCAGAGGATCGTCGCCTTCTGGCGCAGCATGTACTGCACATCCTTGCGGGCGATAAACCAGGCGCTCCCCAGCCAGCTCATGTCAGAGCAAACCCCCGTCTCAGACTCCTCGAGCTCAATACAAATGCCACCGCTCCCACTACCGCCAGCCCGATGAAGGCGGCAGAAAGACCGCCCATTTCCACTCCGCCGGCGAGAATCGCCTTCAACTGCTCCAGGGCCCAGCCGTTTGGGGTCCAGCGACCGACCGAGGCCAGCCACTCGGGCATGATCTCAAAGGGGAAGAAACTGCCGCCGATCATGAGCAGCGGGAAGGTGATGAAGCTGGTCATAATGCTGCCTGCGGTCTGACTGCCGGCGTAGAGGTGAATCAGGATGAAAAACACCAGAAATAGAAGACCCGAAAAAGTTGCCCAGGCCACCGCCAGAGGCAGCCGTGAAAGCGGGAAACCGTAGAGCCAGCTGCCGGCGATGAACACGAGCAGGCTGAGAGCGGCAAAGATGACGGCCGCTGCCAGCAGCTTGCCCGCCAGAAAACTGGAGACCTCCTCGGGGGTCGTGATCACCCGTCGCAGGGTGCCGTGGAGCTTTTCCTGCCAGATGTCGTCGCTAAACCCCTGGGCCATGAAGAGGATGGCCATGAAGAACATTCCCGGAAAGAAGAGGGCCCCGAGGTTGAAGTCGGCCTTGGTCTCATCCACCTCCACCTCGCTCTCCAGCACCAGCACCGGCGGGAACAGATAGGTGCTCAGCCGTTCCATCAGTTGATTGATGGTGACGCTGATCTCGGCCACCGTCTGGTCGGGGAGGGTGCTTTCACCCTCTTCCGGCCCGGCGGCGATCACCTCCAGCGGCTCGCCAAGCAGGCGTTGGAGATAGAAGGTGGCATCGACCAGGACACTTAGAAACTCCTCGAGGATGCCGGGCAGAATGGTCTGCGCCGGGTTGGTGACGAGGGTGAGGGTAACAGGCTCTTCTTCCAGCACGGCCTGACCGAAGCCCGCCGGGATGAGGAGCCAGCCCGAGGCCTTCCCCGCCTCGACCCGGGTGCGCCCGTCCTCACGCTCCACTTCTTCGAGCCAGACGAGCTCGGTCGCGGGTCCCTGTCCAAAAGCACCGATCAGGAAGTTACTGACGAAACTGCTGTCCTCGTCGGTAACCAGCAGATGGGCCCGGGGCTTGACCTCACCGCCGACACCAAATGCCAGCGAGATCAGGGCGAGGGTGACAAACGGGATTCCGGCCCCCAGGGCCAGGGCCAACGGATCCCGCACCCGGCGGCGCAGGTCTTTGAGTGCCGAGCTCCAGATAAAGGACATTTCTACTCGCGCAGCTCCCGACCGGTGATCTTGATGAACAGGCTCTCGAGGCTCGGTTGGGTCATGGTTGTTTCCCGCACCTCGGCGCCGGCCGCGGTGAGCGCCGCAAAGATCTCCGGCAGCCGGCGCGAGGCCTGCTCCAGAGTCAGCAGCAGACCGTCTTCTTCAGCCTGAACGACCTCCAGGTTCTCCAGATGCTCGAGTGCCTCAGCCGCTGCTTCGGGCTGGAATGTGCCGGCCAGACGCAGAACATCCCGTTCACCGATTATCGCTCGCAGCTCGGTGAGCGATCCCAGTGCGATCACCTTGCCGTGGTCGATCACGGCCAGCCGATCACACAGCGCCTCGGCCTCCTCCATGTAGTGGGTGGTGTAGAGAACACAGGTCCCAGCGGCGACCTGCTCGCGCACCAGATCGAGAAGACGGACCCGGCTCTGGGGATCGACGCCCACCGTCGGCTCGTCCAACAGCAGGACTTGCGGTCGGTGCACGATGCCGCAGGCGAAGTTGAGCCGACGCTTCATCCCCCCGCTAAAGCGCTTGACCGGCTCCTTGGCCCGATCGAGGAGCCCGGCGAGCTCGAGGACCTCGTCGATCCGTCGCTTCAGCTCGGCGCCCTTCATGCCATAGGCCGAGCCCCAGTAGAGGAGGTTCTCGGCCGCGGAAAGATCTTCGTAGAGCGCCAGCTCCTGGGGCACGACCCCGAGGCAGGCGCGGGCCTTTTGGCCGTCGGTCGTCACATCGTGACCCATGACCCGTATCCGCCCCGCCGTCGGTTGGAGCAGACCCGAGATACAGCCGATGGTCGTTGACTTGCCGGCACCGTTGGGGCCGAGAAGCCCGAAGATGGCGGCCCCTTCGGCAGTAAAGGAGACACCGTCCACGGCTGTCAGCGAGCCGTACTCCTTGCGCAGACCGTCGACTTCGATCATGGTCCAACCTCCTGACCCCTTCTGAGAGCGAGTGTGAGTCTAGGTTATGTACGTTGACCCTCTGGCGTCAATTCCCTCGGCGTCGCTCGAATCGAGGTGACAAACGGTAATCTAGGGAAGGAAAAGACGGCTTTTCTTGTTAGCAGGGTCAGACGACATGATCGAGAAACTCGACAGACCCGACGCCTCGAACGAGGCTGCAGAGGCCGCGGTGACACCCGAGGTCAAAACGACGACAGGTCTCGACCCGCGTCACGAGGCTGAGACACTGGCCTGCATCCTCTCGGTCACCCAGGAGATCAACGCCTCTCCCGACCTACAGGAGGGTCTGCGTCGGGTGGCCGACTGTCTGAAGCAGTTCGTCGACTACGACACTTTTGGCATCCTGCTGGTGGACGACATGGGCCGCGAGCTCCAGTTCGAGCTGGCGGTGGGCTTCCGCGAAGAGGTGGCGAAACACTGGCGCTTTGGTATGGGTCAGGGGATCGTGGGCACCGCCGCCGAAACCAGGGAGTCCGTTCTCGTCCCCGATGTGGAGAAGGATTCCCGCTACATCCAAGCCACCGAGGGTGTTCGCTCGGAGTTGGCCATCCCGCTGGTGGCCAAAGACCGGACCATCGGGGTACTCGACCTGGGGAGCAGCAAGCCCGGTTTCTTTACCGAGAAGGACCGGCGTCTGCTGGAGCCCCTGGGCGGACAACTCGCCAACGCGATCGAGAACTCACGTCTCTACCACAACCTGCAGGAGCAGGCGCAGACGCTGTCGATGCTCCACGAAGTCAATCGCCAGCTGGCCTCGATTCTGGACAGTGAAGAGCTCCTCGAGAAGGTTGCCGAGCTCGTCCGCCGATTGATCGACCACGACGTCTTTACGGTCCTGCTCTGGAACGAAGAGACCCAGCTACTCGAGCCCAGAATTTCTTTCTATCGCGACGGTCCCAAAGTGGGGACGGCCCGGAGCCTGGCTTTGGGTCAGGGAATCTGCGGCACCGCGGCCGCACTCCAACAGACCCTACGGGTTCCCAACATCCACCTGGATCCGCGGTACGTCTCCTGTGTCACCGATCTGGAAGTGCGCTCCGAGCTCGCCGCGCCCATGATGGTCAAGGGACAGCTGGTGGGAGTTCTCGACCTGGAGAGTACCCAGTACGACGCCTTTACCATGCAGCACGAGCAGACTCTCTCGACTCTAGGCGCGGGACTGGCCATCGCCCTGGAGAACGCTCGTCTCTACGAGCAGTTACGCAAGGACGAGCAGCGTCTCGAGCAAGACCTGTCGACGGCTCGCGAGATCCAGAAGCAGCTGCTGCCCAAAACCAGACCTTGGATGCCGGGTCTCCAGGTGGCCGTCGGCTACGAGCCGGCGCGGCATCTGGGTGGCGACTTCTACGACTTTTTACCCTGCTGCGAGGGCCAGATGGCCCTGGCGGTGGGCGATGTGGCGGGAAAATCCACCTCGGCCGCCCTCTACGGCTCCCTCGCCATGGGCATGCTGCGGGAGCAAGTGGACCGGACCGGGATGCAGCCGGCAGCCATCCTGGCCAACATGAACACCAAGCTCCACCAGCTCGAGATCGACAATCGCTTTGTGGCCATGCTCTTTGCCTTCTACAAGAGCGCCGAGCGTTCGCTCACTCTGGCCAATTCGGGCCTGCCCCGCCCCTATCTCCTCCGCGACTGGTCGGTTCATCAGATCGACGCCGTGGGGATCCCGCTGGGGATGTTTGCCGATCGGACCTACGACGAGATCACCCTCGAGCTCCGACCTCGGGACATGGTCGTCATCTACTCCGACGGCATCGACGAGAGCCTCAACGCCGACGGCGAAGAGCTCGGGGCCGAGCGTCTGCAGCAGATTCTCCGCCAGTTGTCCGGAGGGTCGGCTCGCGAGGTTGCCGATGGCATCATGGACGCCGTTCGCCGCTACTCCGGCAATGCCGAGCCGTCGGACGACCGCACGGTCGTGGTCATCAAAATCACCGACAACTGAGCCGCCGAAAGGCGAAGAACAGCCAAGCCTGCATTTCCAGTGCAGGCTGGTATTGTTCTGACCAGGAGGAAGATGAAGATGCCCGTTGAAGAAGGCAAGGCCGCGCCGGCGTTCACCCTGCCGGACCAGAACGGCGACAAGGTTTCACTCGAGGACTTTCGCGGCGAGGACGTGATCGTCTATTTCTACCCCAGGGATGACACCCCCGGCTGCACGAAAGAGGCCTGTGGCTTCCGCGATCTCTGGCAGGACATTCGCAGAGAAGGAGCCACCGTTCTGGGGATCTCGCCGGACGGGCCCGAGTCTCACCAGAAGTTCGTCGGCAAATACGGCCTGCCCCTTACCCTGCTGTCCGACCCCGGCAAGAAGGTCATGGCCGAATATGGCGCCTGGGGTGAAAAGATGATGTACGGCAAGAAGACCACCGGGGTCATCCGTTCTACGGTCTGGGTCGGGGCCGACGGCAAGGTGAAGAAGCACTGGCGGCGTGTGGCCAAGGCGGCGGATCACCCGGCCAAGGTGCTGGAGGCGCTGCGCGCGGGATCCTGACCCCACCCTCCCCGGCCGGCACGGTGGCCGGCCGCTTCACGATGACGGTTGGGCTTCGTCGCCGTTGCCGGCTATGGTTACGGACTGGCCTGGTTGTAGACGCTCGCCGCCGCGTACTACGACCTGGTCTCCGGCACCGACATTACCCTTGACCTCGATCAGCGAGGCGTGCCCGATACCGGTCTCTACGGCGACTTTCTCGGCCGTTCCCTCTGCGGTTATCTTGAACAGGTAGATACTGTCGCTACGCAGGATGAGGGCATCCCGGGGCACGGCGATGACCGGTCGGGGACTGGCACTCGGTAGAGCCACACGGACCGCGCTGCCGATGATCCAGGGCTCGCCCGCGAGAGCAACGCGCACTTCGAACATTCGCGATCGCTCGTCGCCCACAGGAATCGCCGCACGCAGGGTGCCCTTCGCCTCCTGGTCGCGTCCCTTGACCGCCAGACGCATTCCCTCCTGGAGATAGCTCTCGACGCTGAGCGGCGCCTGCGCCCTCACCTCGGTGTTCTCGGTATCTACCAGGCGGACGACTGGGCCGCCCACAGAAGCGTAGCCGCCCGGCTGTTGCAGGCGCTCGACGACCCTGCCGGAAAAGGGGGCCGTCACCCGGGTGCGTGAGAGCTGGTAGCGGGTCTGCTCCACAGCCACCTTGGCCTGGACGATCTCCTGCACCAAGGTCTCGCGCCGCGACACCACCTCCTCGAGATCGCTGGCCGGAGCGACCTGTTGCTCGGTCAGCCTCTCGAGGCGCTTTACCTGCTGCTCGAGATACTGCAGATTGGCCTCGTGGCGCTTGATCGTCGCATCGTCGTTCTGAAGCTGGAGCTGTAGGGACTGGTCGTTGATCCTGGCGACCACATCTCCCTTTTTGACCACATCGCCTACTTCGGCCACCCAGGTGAGCTGCCCGGCAATCTCGGTAGCGATGACCGCCTGGTTGCGACTCACCACCGTCCCCGGCACCCAGACCAGAGGAGACATCTCCTGCTCGAGGGCAAAACCCACTTGCACCGCCGCCGGCGGCGGCCCTTCCTCGGCGACGAGGGCAGAGGCCAGAAGCACTCCTGCCAGAACGGGAGCGAAGATCTTGAACTTCGAAGATGAGGTTTTCATGATTTGATACTCCATCCAGGACAGTTGAACGCTAGGAGGCCTGTGCAATTTCCGCGGACTCACGGGGTTCGGTGAAGTCTTTGATTTCGGTGACCTGAGCCCCTTCACCCAAACGCAGAAAACTCGGCAGGAGCAACAGCGTGAACAGGGCGCTGACGCTCATGCCACCCACGATGACCGACGCCAGCCCACGGTAGATGACGCTTCCTTCCCCGGGCATGAGCAGCAGAGGCATCATGCCGAAGATGCTGGTCAGGGTGCTCATGAAGATGGGCCGCGTCCGCAGGCGCAGTGCCTGCCTGACAGCCTCGCGTCGGCGCAGCCCCTCACGCTCCGCTGATCGGGTCTGGTGCACCAACAGAATGGCGTTGTTCACGACCAGACCCAGCAGGATGATGAACCCGATCATCGTCAGCAGATCGAGGGGCTGAAAAGTCATCAGATTGAGCAGTCGCAGCGCCACCACCCCACCGACCGTGGCCAGTGGCAGGGCAAGCATCACCAGCAGGCTGTCCTTCATTGAGCCGAAGAGCGCACTCATCAGCATGAACAGGACGATCAAGGCGATGATGAAGTTCTCCGACATGTTCTTGATGGCGTTGCGCAGACTGTCGGCGCTGCCGCCGTACTTGACCACCGCATCAGACGGCAGGCTTTCCAGCAACTGCGGCTCCACCACTTCCTGCAGGGTGGTCAGGGCTTCTTCGAGCGACAGTCCGTCGGGGGGTGTCACCCCGAGGGTCACCGTGCGGCGCCGGTCGATGCGACGGATATTCGACGGGCCGACGGTGCGCTCGATGTCGATCAGCTCACCCAGTTGGACCACCGCACCCGAGGGTGTGGCCAGGGGAACGGCCGCCAGCTCCTCCGGATTGTCCCAGCCCTCGGAGCGCAGAATGATGTTCATCCGCTTCTCGCCGTCGAAATGCTCGCCCACCCACAGACCATCGCCCAGGGTGCGCATGACACCGGCCACTGTCTCCCGCGTCCAGCCGGCCTCGATGATCCGCCGGTCGTCCGGGTGGAGTCGCAACTCGGGCTCCGCCATCTCGGTACCAGGCCAGGCCTGCACCTGGGCGCCGGGAATGGCCTCCGGTACTTGAACGAGGGCGTTGCGCGCGGTGTCGAGCAGCGCCTCCACGTTCGAGGATTGCATGTGCACGGCGATATTGCGGTTGCCGCCAAAACCACCAAAGAGATTGCCCTGGAAGACAAAGGCCCGGGTGTCGGGAAAGCCGGCCACCACCTCGTCGCGCACGACGCGCTCGAGCTCTTTGACATCGCCCTGGTCCTTGGCTCGCACACCGATAGTGCCGCCCCCGGGCCAGACGAGGACGTAGTAGTTCTTGAGCGCCGGCTCCTTCTCCCCCGCCATGTATGGCCGGAGCCGCTCCACGATCACGTCCACGATCTCGTTGTCGATCGTCTCGATATTGGACCCGGGTGGGAAATTGAAATAGGCGTCGACCGCATCTCGTTTTACCGGTGGCAAGTAGTCGAGGTTGGGGATCAACGCCACGGTAGTGATAATCGGAACCGTCATGAGGACACCGATCAGCACCAGCCGCCGGCGCCGGGAGTCGGTCAAATGGGTGATGCCGTTGGCGATCCGGTTCCAGAACTCGGCGTGACGGTCTTCGAGCCGCTCTCCCTTTAGCCATTTGCGGGCCGCCGTGGGCAGAATGGTCACCGCCACCAGCAGCGAGATCGATACGGCGATGGCAATGGTGAGGGCAAGATCGGCAAAGAGCTGTCCTTCGACATCCTTGAGAAAAATTACCGGTAGGAAGATGGCCACGGTGGTGGCCGTCGAGGCCAGCAGTGCACCCCAGACTTGGGCAGTGCCCTCGAACGCGGCCTCGAGTGGTGACCGCCCGGCTTCGCGCAGACGCACCACGTTTTCCAAGACCACGATGGCGGCATCCAGGACCATCCCCACCGCAAAGGCGAGACCCGCTAGCGAGATCACATTGAGCGTCCGCCCGGTCAGATTGAGGACGATAAAAGTTCCCAGCAGCGATACGGGTATGGCCGTCGCGACCAGCAGCGTGGCGCGCATCTTGCGGAGAAACCACCACAGCACACCGATGGCCAGCGTCACACCGAGAAGCAGGTTACTGGTCACCAGTCCGATGGCCCGGTAGATGAAGACCGAGGCGTCGAAGCTCTGGGCGATGGTCAGACCTTCGTCCTTGAGGGGTCCATCTCGCAGCGCTGCCACTTCCACCTTGACGTTGTTGAGCGCCTCGAGCACATTGGCGCCGCTTTCCCGGTCGACGCGGATGGCGGTCGCCGGGTTGTTGTTCTGGATGGCGATGTCGGTGCGATCGCCACGGCGCACGGCTATCTCGGCGATGTCTCCCAGCCGCACCGGCCGGCCGTCACGCCAGTCGAGCACCAGCTCGGAGAGCTCCTCGGGGCTATAGCGACCCGCAAAGCGAAGCGTGTACTGCCGCCGGCCCACATCGACGAAGCCGCCCGAGGCATCATCGGCGCGACCCGCAATGGCGGCCACGCGGGGGATCTCGATGCCCAGATCGGCGGCACGGTAGGGATCGAAGACGATCTGGAGCTCCTCTTCCGCCCCGGCCATGATCTCCACTCCGGCCACACCCGGCACGCTCTCGATGCGGGTCTTGACCACGTCCTCGATAAACCGCTGGTAGCTGTCCATGGTCCGGTTGTTGCCGGGCAGCAGCTGGATGAAGAACCAGCTCAAGGCTTGGTTGGCACCACCCCCGCCGCCGCCGCCAAGCTGGATCACGGGCGGGTTGGCATCACGCGGCAAGGGTGGGAGCCGGTTGAGCCGGCTGATCACCTCGATCAGGGTCCCCTGCATGTCGGTCTCGAGACCGAACTCGAGGTTGATCCAGCAACCGCCGGGATTGGCATTCGCCGTCATCTCCTGGAGCCCTGGTAGGCCCTGGAGGACCTCCTCCTGGGGCTCCAAGATCTCCGACTCGACCTCCTTGGGCGATGCCGCGCGCCAGCCGGTCCAGATCGACAGCTGCGGCCGCTCGATATCTGGAAAGAGCTGAACCGGCAGCTTGGACAGGCTAAAAAGGCCAAAAACCACGACGATGGCGACGCCCACCGCCACCCCTGCGGGGTTCTTCAAGGAGCTCTGGGTCAGATTCATGACAACTCGGTCCTCTCGCTCAGCGTTCGTTCCCGGGCCTCGCGGCCAATTCCAGTAACCGCGCCGGTGGGGGCACAGTCATCAAGGCGGCAATAAAGGTACGAAAACACTGCAGAAAGGTTGCCCCGCGCACCCGATTGGTTTGGGGCCCGTATCACTGTGACAAATTTGATGCCCTGAAAGAGGCGGATCCCCTATCCTTGCAGGGATGTTCGACGAGAGGCGGCGGCATCCTCGCTTGGTGATCCCCCTGGAGGCCCAGTATTGGGTCAAGGGGTCGGAGTCGCCTCGCCTGGGGACCATCGAAAACCTCAGTGCCGGCGGAGCTACCTTGATCACCGGCGAGCCCCTCGAAGTCGGCACCGAGCTGTCCGGTTTCCGCTTTACTCTGCCACCCGAGGGAAGTACCCCGGAAACAATCATCGAGGTCAACGCCGTGGTGGTCCGCAGTGTGCCCCACCGCGGAGTCGGTAGAGAGGAGGAAAGGCACCTCGGCCTGACTTTTGTCTACCCCGACGACGACCAGTTCAAGCTGGTGCAGGACTTCGTCTTCAATCGCCTCCGGCGAGGGGATCGCGGCGCGGGTCACATCCCGATCGAGAAAAGGCGCATCCCGTTTCGAGAGCCGGTCATCGTCGCCTACGACAAGTTCGAGGAGTTTGTCGAAGAAGTGTCCGAGAACCTGTCGATGAACGGTATGTTCGTGCGCTCGATCCGGCCCAAGCGGCCTGGGACCGTCCTGTCCTTCGAGTTCCGCCTGGGCGAGGATATGTCTCTCATCCAGGGCCAGGCCGAGGTCGCCTGGCGGCGCCCGACAACCGAGGGGCCGGACCAACCCGCCGGCATGGGCGTCCGCTTCCTCAAGATCGATTTGAGAAGTCGGGATCTGATCAAGCGGTTGGTCAAAGAACACACCATGCGCAAGATGCTGGCGGAGGGCGCCCTGGTCGAGCCGCCGACCCCCAAGCCGGTGGCGAAGCCGGTCGAGTCGCCGACCCCCAGGCGGGTGGCGGAGCCGGTCGAGCCGGCATCGGCGCTGGCCGCCGCCGCCGAAGTGGTGGTCGAGGCGCTGCAGCCCGTGCTGAATACGGACGCACCGGCCGAGGCGGCGCCGGACTTTCCCGTTCCCGCTCCCCAACCGGCCGAGACGAGCGATCGCGGCAGCAAAGCACCACTTCTGGTCAGTGTGATCGGCGTCGGCCTTGTTGTCGCCCTCGCCCTCGCCTACTGGCTGCCGCAACGTGGTGCGCGACCGGTTGCCGAAGAGCCTCCGGTGCCCGAGAGCGGGGCTGTCGCTCAGCTCCAAGCCACACCGCCGCCGGCTCCGACCGCCGAGGTGCCGGACCCGACCGGATCCGTGGAGGAGGCCCTCGTCGAGGAAACCTCGGTTCCCGCTCCCGAGCTGCCCGAGTTGTTCGAAGCACAGCCGACGGCCGCGGTCGAGCCGGCGATCGAAAAGCCAGCGCCGGTCGAGGTCGCCGGGTCGGGTGACCTGTCCACGGTCGATGCGACCGTTCTCGCCTGGGCCCAGGCCTGGTCGGGACAGCAGGTCGATGACTATCTGGGTTTTTACGCCAGCGAGTTCAACCCCCCTGATGGTTTGAGCCGCGACGAGTGGGAGACGCAGCGCTTCAACCGGCTGCGCAAACCCGCTTGGATCAAGGTCGAGCTGGATGGGCTACGCCAGCAGCCCATCGGCGCCGATCGGGTCAGTGTTACCTTCTCGCAAGCCTACTCCTCCGACACCTTCAGCGACTCGGTGGCCAAGACGATCGAGTTGGTGTGGGAAGACGGCGCCTGGAAAATCGCCAGCGAAAATAGCGGCTAGGCCTCCAGAGGGCTAGCTGTCTGCCACCCACCCCGGCCGGCACGGAGGCCGGCCGCTTCATACCCTTACGCATTGAATCGGCACAGAGGCCGGCCGTTTTGCACGGGCGTATACTTCTCATCCCTCGGTTTATCGCTATGTCCGTTGTCGAGCGCATCGAGTTTGCCGACATCGAGGGCATCCGGGTCGGCCGGTTTACCTCGCAGATCAACACCACTTGCATTCTCTACCGAGTCGGTGGCACGGTTATCGATACCGGGCCCCCAAATCAGTGGCGCTTTGTACGGCGGTTTCTCGAGGAGAAGGAGGTACACCGGGTTCTTGTCACCCACCATCACGAGGATCACAGCGGTAATCTGACACCGATCAAGCGCACTCTAAAGGTGCCTGTTCTGGCGCCTCGAGAAGGGCTGGAGCCGCTGTCGAGAGGCTACGAGGTCCAGCTCTACCGTCGCCTGATCTGGGGCCGGCCGCTGGTGGTGGAAACCGCGCCGGTCCCCGACAGAATGGAGCTCCCCGGGGGTCTGTCGCTCGTTACCCTGCCGACACCCGGTCACTCGCCCGACTCGACCTGCTACCTGGAGCCCGACAGGGGATGGCTCTTTACCGGCGACCTCTTTATCGCCGCTCGCACCCGCTTTCTGCGACTTGACGAAAACCTGGGTGAGCACATCGAGAGTCTGCGACGGGTTCTGGAGTTGGACTTCGAGACGCTCCTATGCTCGCATCGAGGTGTCGTCGCCGAAGGTCGTGACGCTCTGGTCCGCAAGCTCGACTACCTGGTCTCGCTCCGCGGTGAGGTCCACCGACTCCACTCCCAGGGCAAGAGCATTGCGGAGATGACCCGCGAGCTACTCGGGGGAGAGGATCACCTGAGTCTGTTTACACGCTTTCACTTCGCCAAGCGGAATCTGATCGCCGCTTGCCTGAGCCTGCCCGATCCCTCCGCAGAGGGCTAGACCTCAGTCGTGTCCCTCGGCCGGCGAGAGATTCTCGGCTCCAGGGAGCACACCCACCAGCCGCGCCGGATCGTGGATCAAGATGGGAAGGTGCTGGGGACAGATCCAGATCCTGGACTCCTGGTACTCCAGCGCGATGAGCGGCGTTTCGTTGGTGCCGCGATGACAGGCCAGACAGCTCTTGGCAGTTGACTCGTTTTCCATTGTCGATCTCTTCCTTTCTAGGTGGAACTGGGAGACTCGAGAAGGTGTCGATCGAGCCACTCCAGGAGCTCTTCGACCACAGACGGCTCGCCCGCACTCGGCGCGATCGGGTGAGCCTGATCTTCCAACAGGACGAGCTTGACCTCGACCCCGGACTCGCGCAGCCGCTGCTCGAAGAGCACCGACTGCGAGCTGGGAACGGTCCTGTCGCGCACCCCATGGACGAGGAGGGTGGGCGCATCGTCGGCGGTGACGTGGGTTACCGGCGAGGCTGCCAAGGAGATCGCGCCAACCGACCGGTCGCCACCACTCGCCTCAGGCTGGGACTCGTCTCCAAGGTAGGGTCCGACGAGGTCCTGTCTCAGCCGAGAGAGATCGGTTGGCGTTGCCAAGCCGACAACACACTGGACCTTTGAGCTCTCTCGATCCACCGGATCGGGAGCATCGGCCCGGCCACGCCCGTCGCTGACACCAAGAAGGCTCACCAGGTTAGCACCCGAGGAGAAACCCACGGCCCCCAGACGATCGGCCGCCACCCCAAACTCCTCGGCGTGGTGGCGGACAAACCGAACAGCGCGTTGGGTGTCCTCCACCGCCGCCGGATAGGGAAAGGGTGGGGCACCGCGATGGTTGAGACTGAAGACGGTGTAACCGGCCGCCACCAGGGGGTCGACATAGGCCTCGACATACCCTGTTTGCTCTTTCAAGGGCTCGCCCTCACCCCCTTCGTCGGCACGCCAGGCACTTCCGGCAACGGAGACGACCCCTATGCCATTGGGATGCGCGGGATGGTGGACATCCATCAGCAGGACCCGATCCGCAGCCGTGCCGTAGGCCACGTCGGAGTCGACGCTCTCGAGCTCACCGTGGGACCAGGTTTCGAGCACCCGGAGCTGGCGATCATCGAGCCGTGCCTCGGGATGGACCCACCGGTAGGCCGGCAGGGGCATTTCTCCCTCCTCGACCTCCTCCCAGATCTCCTCCTGTAGCTCGGCCCGCTTCTCGGGCTCCAGCAGACCCCAATCGGAGAAGTTCATTTTTCCCTGGGCCTCTTCTTGATGGTGAGCCAGCCACCACGACACCGGCGCCACGTATCCGTACCAGGGCCAATCGGTCTCGTACGAGTGGCAGTCGTAACAGGCCGTGCGCAGTATCTCCATCACCTCTGGAGGCGCTTCGATCTCCGCCTGCGCCGGACGATGGGAGCGATCGACCGGGATGAGCTGGATGACAACGGCGACCCCAGCCAGACCCCACAGGAGCCATCTCCTGGTGTTTTGTCTAGAGCTCATCGAGGTTCTCCGACGGAATGTGCTTCCACAGCCTGGGATCCCGACCTGGGGACAGCTCGATGAGGTAGAGCTCCGAGTTGCTCTGCCCTATCTCTCCAGCCTCCTGCGCGCTCAGGCCGAGCAGCGCTCGCAAGATCTGGGCGTTGGTGCCACCATGACCGACGATCAATATCCGCCCGCTGGGATGCCGGCCGCGAATGAGCTCGAGCGCCTGCTCCACACGTGCCAGGTGCTGTTCGATCGACTCCCCGCCACCCATCGTATCGGTCGGGTCGGCGCTCCGGCGCTCGAACTCGGCCACGGCTTGGGGGTCACGGCCGTCGAGGTAGGCACCCTCGAACTCTCCCAGCTGCTGCTCGTTGAGCTCGGCGAGGCTGACCACCCCACTCTCGCCCGCGACCACCTGGGCGGTATCGCGACTCCGGCGAAGCTGACTCGAGTAGACAGCGTCAAGTGCGATCCCATCCAGCCTCGCTGCCAGCTCGGCCGCCTGTCCTCGACCGGTCTCGTTGAGCTCGGTGTCGGTACCCCCCTGGAGCCGTCGCTCGGCGTTCCAGTCGGTCTGCCCGTGACGGGCGAGATAGATACGCAGCGTCTCCGCGGACGGCAGCTCGGCCGGTTCTTGTCGACAGCCGAGAACAGGTATGAACATCATCACCGCCAAGATCCTCGTCATTCCCTTCATCGAATCTTCTTCCTCCCCGTACTCTGCGCGACTTCAGCTCTTACGACGGGCAAAGCGCAGCCCTGACCAGGTGTCGTCGATGGCGCAGATCTTGAAGTCGACGAGACCGTTGTCGAGGCCGTAGGCACGCACCTTGTTCTGGGTGAGATCGGTGGCGACCCCCGAAGCCTGCTTGGGCCAGGCGATCCACAGGCTCCCCCCTTCCGCCATCGTACGAACGGCTACCGGAAAGCGGCGCTCGAGCTCCGCCAGGCGTTTGCAGAACAACAGCACCAGATCGGCTTCACCGCGAGCTCGGCGCCGCGGCCGAACTTCGGGCGGTAGGGTGCCCAGAGTTTCTTCGAAGTCGCCGGGCGCACCAAGCAGCACCACGACCGATCCCTCTTTGATACCGAGTTTCTTGGGCAGCGGAGTCCCCGCATAGCCGGCCATCGCCCCCGGTTGCACCGGGGCGGTCGGCGGGCTCTCGATGGCTTGCCGCACGGCGCTGCGGATCCGTCGCCACTCCGAGAAGACGGCATCCGGCAGCACCTTCCGCACGCCCGCGACCTTCTGAGGATCGCCGCCGACCAAGACGATGGGCACGGAGCGGGTGGCCTTGCGTCCGCGGAGCCAGATGGCCAGATCACGCCCCTGTGACGGCGACCGGCCGAGATCGATGACGAAAGAGTCGGGCGGCTTTGTCAGCAAATCCTGAAGACTGTCTCCTCCCTGGGGGGAGACCATCTTGACTCGATGGCCGGCCCGTCGCAGCTGTGAGGCCCGCTCCTTGCCCTCTTCCAGGCTCCAGTGAACGAGGCTGATTCTGCTCATCGCTCCACCAGGTCCGCCCGATTCGTTCCGCTCACGCCCAAAGGCTACACGATGCCGACACCGATCCGAAGACCCCACTTGACAAATTACGGTTCTACCAGTTATCGTTGCAACAGATAATGTCTTCCCAACTGCAAAAGGAGCTCAAGCAAGCCAAGGCCTTCCCTTCGCTCGAGGCTGAGGTCTATCTCGGCCTCCGCCTGACCGCACAACGAGCGCGAGAGCCGTGGGCGCGCTTCCTCAAGTCCAGGACCGGGTTGAGCACGACGCAGTACAACCTGCTGCGGATCCTGCGGGGAGCACACCCCGAGGGTTTGACCTGCGGCGAGGTAGCCGAGCGGATGATCAACCGCGATCCGGACGTCACCAGGTTGGTCGACCGGCTGGCAGAGCGCAAGCTGGTCACCAGAAAGCGAGACACCGGCGACCGCCGGTTGGTGAGGATCTTTATCGCCAGGGACGGCTTGGCGACACTCAAATCCCTGGACAAAGCGGTCGAGCAGTTCCCAAAACAGATCCTGGGGCAACTGGGAAAGAAGCGACTGCGCGAACTGAGGGATCTGCTGGACGCGATGAGAGCCGATATGGGCGAGTTTCCTTAGGGCCCCACGATCGGTCTGGATGTTTTTTTGGGTAGATAGTCGTTACAACAAACATAGTCAGACGGAGGTACCGACGATGAAGAAGGGTGAAGATGTGATTCTGATTACCGGTGCGACCGGGCAGCAGGGCGGCGCCGTGGCGCGGGAGCTACTGAGCGGCGGCCACAGAGTGCGGGTCATGACGCGGAACCCCGACGGCGACAAAGCCCGGGCTCTGGCGGAGATGGGCGCCACAGTTATACAAGGCGACCTCGATGACGCGGCCTCGCTCGAGCGGGCGGTTGACGGTGCCTGGGGAGCCTTTGCCATCCAGAACACCTGGGAGGCGGGTGTCGAAGGGGAGGAGGAGCAGGGCAAGCGCTTCGCCGAGATCGCCAAGAACGGCGGCATCGAACATTTTGTCTACAGCTCGGTCGCCTCCGCTCAGCGGCAGACCGGCATCCCCCACTTCGACAACAAGTGGCGGGTCGAAAACAAGATTCGCGAGCTGGGATTCCCCTCCTACACGATCATCCGGCCGGTCTTTTTCATGGAGAACTTCAGCTCGCCCTGGTTCAAGCCGGCCATCGACGACGGCAAGCTCACTGTTAGCGTCCAGCCCGGCACCGAGCTGCAGATGATCGCCGTCGCCGACATCGGCAAGTACGGCGCCTTGGCCTTCGACAAACACGAGGAGCTCAACGGCCGCGAGATCGACCTGGCCGGCGCTAGCCACACCATGCCCGAGACGGCGGAGATCCTCAGCCAGGCGACCGGTCGAGAGGTGGCCTTCGAGCCCACACCCATCGAAGATGTCCGCCAGTTCAGCGCTGACTTCGCGAGCATGCTGGAGTGGCTCGACCGCGTCGGTTACGACGCCGACATCAGCGGGGTGGCAGAGGAGCTCGACGTCCAGCCCCAGACCTTCGAGGCCTGGGCGACCGCAACCAACTGGGATTGAGGGACTTTAGAGGCGGTCGAGTAGGGTCTGGAAGCGGGGGTGCTCGCGCAGCGGGTCGAGGTCGGTGTCGTGCTGGTACCACTCCTTCTGGCCCATGCCGAAGGTGATGGCCTCGTCGAGACAGTCGATGGCCTTCTCTATCTCGCCCAGACAGGCATAGGTACAGGCGACGTTGTAGAGCACGATGGGCTCTTCCGGGTCGGCTACCAAGGCGCGGTCGGCCCAGTCGCGGGCGCGCTCGTTCTCCTCCAGCGCGGCGAGCGAGATGGCTCCCATGTAGAGCGCTCGCGGCTCTTCGGGAAAGAGCTCCAGGTGCCCCTCGGCCGCATCGAGTGAGCGCCGGTAGGCCGCCTCCGATTCGTTCTTTCGGCCCAGGGCGTTGTTGATGCCGCCGAGAAAGGCGGGCGCCACATAGTCCTCGGGCCGCATGCGGCAGGCCTGCTCGAAGAGCTCCGCTGCCCGCTCCAGCTTTCCCTGCGCCACGCAGGCCCGGGCATAGAAGTAGTAAGCCTCGTAGAGCTCGCGGTTCTGACGGATAGCGAGCTCGAACTCGCGGGTGGCCTCGTCGTAGCGCTTGTTGAGCGACACCGCCAACCCGCGGGCGACGTGGGTCTCGGCGGCATCGGGGTCGAGCTCGAGGGCCTTGCGGCTGGCCTCCTCGGCCTGCTCGAGCTGCGATTCGCTGGCATCCCAGTACATGTACATCAGCGAGCAGCAGTCGGCGACCCCGGCCCAGGCGTTGCCGTATTCGGGATCCAGCTCGCAGGCCCGCTGGAAGAGCCTCCGCGCGCGCTCCAGACTGTTGCGGCTGTGGCCGTGGAAGAGCTGGCGACCGCGAAGATAGAACTCGTAGGCCTTGACGCTGGCGGTGGGGACCCTGGGCAGGGAGGGCTCCTCCTCCTGCTCGGTCAGCACCCCCTTGAGCGCCCGGCTGATGTTGCGGGCGATCTCGTCCTGGATGGCAAAGACATCCTCCATTTCGCGGTCGAAGGTCTCGGCCCAGAGTTGGTAGCCGTCGGTCACGTTGACCAGCTGGGCATTGATGCGAAGCCGGTTGCCGGCCTTGCGGACGCTGCCCTCGAGCACGGTGCCCACATTGAGCTCTTTGCCGATCTGTTGAATCTTCAGATCTTTGCCCTTGTAGCCAAAGGCCGAGGTGCGAGATGCCACCCTGAGGCCACCCGCTTTGATGAGCGTATTGATCAGCTCCTCCGCGGTGCCGTCGCAGAAATACTCCTGGTCCCTTTCGGGGCTCATGTCGACGAATGGCAGCACGGCGATCGACGGCTGCTCGGTGGTCTTGGTGACCGCGTCCGACTGCATATCCTCCAGCTCGGTGCGGATGTCTTGCACCGACTGGTAGCGCCGCTCAGGATCCTTCTCCAGACAGCGGCGGATGATTCTCCCCAGGTCGGCCGGCAGATCCACCTTGACCTCGGTGACCGGTCGGGGTGAGTCGCGCAGGATGGCGGAGATGAGATCGACCGAGGTCTCCCCCTGGAAGGGTCGCCGGCCGGTAGCGGTCTCATAGAGGACGATGCCGAGTGAAAAGATGTCCGCCCGGTGATCCACCGGCTTGCCCTGCAGCTGCTCGGGGGACATATAGGGCACCGTCCCCAAAATAAGACCCTGTTGGGTCAGGGTGGCCGTTGCCAGCTCGGTGGTCTCCGCCGCCGGCCCGAGTCCGCGCAGCTTGGCGAGCCCGAAGTCCAGGACCTTGATCCGTCCGTCGTTGCCGACCATGACGTTGGCCGGTTTGAGGTCGCGGTGGGTGATGCCCTGACTGTGGGCCGCGCTCAACGCGTCGGCCAGGTGGGTGGCCACGTCGAAGAAGGTCTCCAGCGACAAGGCCCCTTTGAGCAGCGATTCGGCCAGGGTCTTGCCCTCCACCAGCTCCATGGTGATGAAGTGGTAGCCGTCGGCCTCCTCTACCGAGTGGATGGTGACGATATTGGGATGGTTGAGCGCCGCGACCGCCTTGGCCTCCCGCTCGAAGCGCTCGAGCCGCTCGGGGTCCTCGGCCATCTTCTCGGGCAGGACTTTGAGCGCCACTCGACGATCCAGACGGGTGTCTTCGGCCACATAGACCTCACCCATCCCGCCTTCGCCGAGTTTTTCGCGGATCTGGTAGTGCGCGAGTTTCTTGCCAACCATGGTCGAGTGCCGCTGTTTCTATCACACTCGACCGCTGGACTGCCATCGGCAGTTCCGCCGAGTTTGTCTCCTACTCAGCGGGGTCCGCCGGGATCGACTGCAGCGCCAGAAAGCGCTCTCCAAAGCGCTCGATGTAGGTGATCTGCAGATCAAATGTGTCCGCGTGGCCCTCCTCGTCGGCCACCAGCTCCTCGAAGATCTTCTTCGACGCCGCGTCGGCGTTCTTGGCGCACTCCTGGGCCGCCTCGTTGTAGAACTGGGCGCTCGCCACTTCCATGGCCTTGGCCCGCTCGAGCATCCCCTTGGCGTCGTGGATCTTCTGGACCGGATCGGAGACCGCCATCTCCACCTCGCCATCTAGAAACAAGATGCGCTCGGCCAACTCCTCGGCATGCCTCATCTCCTGGATCGAGGTCTGCTTCATCAGACCGGCCAGCGGTACGTAGCCCTGATCATCCAGGTGGAAATGAAAGTACATGTACTGGTGAACGGCGGAAAGCTCCTCCGCCAGGGCCCGGTTCAAAAGCTCGATGCTCTTTTCGTGCATGATTCCCTCCCATTCGATCACTACTACCGTTGAGGAGGACAGCCTAACCCCTGGTCCAGAAGTCCGCACCACCCAGAGGGGTGGGACAGGACCCGCGCGCGCTCTCGATACTCTACGCATGAGCCAACACGGAGGGTCCAAGTGATGTGTCGACGCGTACAGAGATTGATTTCCGTCGCCGTTGTCGTCTGCCTGCCGGGGATCGCCGTTGCCCAGCAGCCACCCAGCGTCCCCGAGGCCGCCCAGATACTCGATCAGCTCACCCAGATCCATCTCGCGCTGGAACGGATTGCCGATTCGCTCGAGGGACAGCTCGACGGTCAACGGCTGGACCTGATGCTCAAGAGGCTAGAGGTCAGCGAGCGGCGGGTCACCGTGCTCCAGGAGCAGGTGCAGAAAGCCCAGGCGAGTCGAAGCCTGCTCGAGGATCAGAAGGCACGGGCCGAGCTTCAGCTGTCGGAGATGGCCGACCGGATTGCGGCTGGCGAGCTCGAGCTCTCGGACACGCAAGCCGAGACGGTGGTGACCCAGATGGAGCTGGATCTCGAGCAATTGAGCTCGCGCATCTCCGAGCTGGATCGACAGATTTCGGGGTTGGAGAACGAGCTCACCCGGGCTCGCGAGGAGATTCGCGACTGGCAGGATTATGTCGATCGAGAGCTAGCCGGTCGCTAGCCTCAGCTACCTCCGCATCGAATAGCCGGTCTCGAGGTCTCGCTGGCGGCAGCGATCTGCGGGTCGCCGAGATCAATAGCTGCTGGATTCTCCCCTGAGGTACTTCTGATACCGCGAGCAGCCGAGCGCCAACATGTCGTCGCCGGTGAGCATCACGGTCTCGCGGTCGATCTCGGTCATCATCGCTTCCACCCGGTCCATCTCCGACTGCGGCACATCGGCGCAGCGCTCCTCCATCATCGGATCGATCTGGGGGGTGGCCGGCTCCTCATTCTCGGCCCGAATCCTCTCCACCTCCTGCTGAATCACTTCCGCGGCCGCTTGCGCACTGCCCTCCGGCGCCGGCGCCGGAGGCGTCTCCTCGGCAGGCTCCGACCCTCCGCAACCTGCCACACTGATCATCAGCACGACCAACAATAGATGACGCATCGGGTCTCTCCTTTTCGCCAGACAACAAGCCAACGAGAGCCCGGCGATTATGACACTCCGCCGGATGAAAATGACCGTCGAGGCCACGAACCACGAAGGATTCGACCTGCCCGAGCGCTCCAACATGACAAAGGCCTGGTGAGCCGGCGGGCTCACCAAACGACGCCATGCTTCGATCCAGACACGCCATCAATCTTTACGCTGCGGGGGTCGTCGCCGTCGCCATGCTCTGCAGCTGTAGGTGACGGAGGGGGACCGACCGCACCACGGACCGACCCCTGCGGAGGTTTCGGCCCTCAAGACCTCTCACCATACGTACTCCCCTACCCGGTAGGAACCACCTACCTCGTAGGTCAGGGCAACTGCACCGGCAACTACCAT
Organism: Thermoanaerobaculia bacterium; assembly: GCA_049678185.1. GTDB lineage: Bacteria > Acidobacteriota > Thermoanaerobaculia > Multivoradales > JAHEKO01 > M0029. Next base: position 7,634 of record JBAUDS010000444.1, on the reverse strand, counting down.
GTGGGGGGCAGCAATTTCGCCTACGACTTTAGTATGGCCTCCGGGGAGCTGATCACCGCGGTAAGAGCCGGGGTGGTCTTTCGTGTGAAAGAGGATGTTCCAAACGAGGAGACGAACGACATCGGCGGCAATTTCCTGGGCGTCGAGCACGACGACGGAACCATCGCCTACTATGCCCACCTGACGCAAGACGGGGCCGTGGTCGACTTCGGCGATTTCGTCCAACAGGGTCAGCACATCGCCTGGAGTGGTGTCTCCGGCACCAGCGGTGGCTCACCCCACCTGCATTTCGAAGTCCAGGGCTGCAACGGCTGCGGCTCGATCCCGGTGAACTTCAGCAATGCCGCACCCCCCAACCCGACCGGCCTCCAGCAGGGAGTCGAATACACCGCGCTGCCCTACTGACGGTCGCCGCGATTCCGACCCGCTCCGCAGCCCGCCGAGCTTTCGCCCGGTACCGCACCAACGGGTCGTCAAGTAGCCGATTGCCAATGATCCGAGCTCGGATCCCAGAATGGACCCTCCAGCCCGAGGCCGGCAAAGATCGCCACCATCTCGTCCGGAGCCGGGCGGCAGGACTCGACGGTCAGCCGATTCTCGTACCAGGCTGTCGCCAGGTGCCAGAGTTGATCGAGATCCAGGATCGGCCGCATCGGCACTCCACGCTCCTCGCACCAGGACGCGACCGTCTCTTCCGACCGGAAGAGCAGCATCGTGGCTCACGTATGGATGATGTCGTCCCACCAGCGCGCCGCCGGCACCGCAAAGTGGATGGCACACTCCTGGGGTACCGGCCTCCCACCTTTCACCTCGAGCCTCATGGGCTCACCCGTGTGACCATCCGAGGCCTCGACGACACCATCCTCGTGCAAAGCTGCCACCACCCCCAACGCGTCCCACACACAGTTGGCGAAATACGAGATCTCTCCGACCCGCACCACAAAGAGTGTCTCGACCCCGGAGAAGGGTGGCGCCATGCGGATCTTCCCCGGGGCACCCGGTTCGAGCACCAACAGCCGTTTGCCGGCCAGCTCGGCAAAGGCCACCTCGACATCGGCAAAGGAGACCTCCAGCATGCCGGCTACCTCGCTTGCCGCCGGAACCCTCCCGGTCTGGGCGATCGCCTCGTACACCTTCATCTTCACGGTGGTGTCGAATCTCATCCGTAGGCCCTTTCCGGCAGAGAAACGGTACTGATTTTAGAGCTTAAGTCCACTAGACTGCCTGTAAATCCATTGTTGTGGCCGTGTTTGTCCACTCTTCCGTCCATTCTGGCTTCCTGGTGAGCCACTTGCTCCACTCTCCAAAGTGATGGGCGAAAGGTCCAGCGCCCGGCCGGGGAAGATTCCGGGCCCGCACGAGCCGAATAGATTTCGGAGTGAGTATAAGCGCACGCAGGTCGCGTCGCTCGCTGAGAAGCCGGTGGCTCCGTATAATGGCGGTGGGGTTCGCTCGGAGCGATTATGCAGCAAGGTGCAGCCCTTTGGGTCCTGCTTGTTCTCATCGTCCTGGCCGCAGTGGCGATTGCGGCGTTGTTTTTCCTGCAACCTGACGACACAGAGCCCGCCGCCGGACTGGCGGACAAGCTCCCCGTGTCGGTTGACGGCTGGACCGCCTCGGAGCCGGCTACCGTCTACGATCCGCAATCGATCTACTCCTACATCGACGGTCACGCCGAGGTCTATCTCGCCTACGGCATGAGTCGCTGCCTGGCTCGCCGCTACACGGCGCCCGCCGGCGAGTCGGATCTGGTGCTGGATATCTTCGAGCTGGCCTCGCCCGAGGATGCTTACGGCGTCTTTACTCACGACACCGATGGCGAACCGGTCGGCATCGGTGACGGGTCGCTCTACCGCTATGGCTGGCTCTCCTTCTGGCAGGATCGGTACTTCGTCTCGCTGATGGCCGAGGCCGAAAGCGAGCGCGCCGAGCAGGCGGTGCTCGATCTTGCGCGGGGGGTGGCGGCGCTGCTTCCCGCCGCCGGCAGCTCACCGCCGGCCATCGTCTCTGCCCTACCCGAGGCAGATCTCGAGCCAAGGAGCGTCCGCTTCTTGCGGCACCCACAGATGCTGGCCAATCACTTCTATTTAGATGAAGAGAATCTTTTTGGGCTCGGTCCGGATACGGCGGCGGTGCTCGCCACCTACCAGCAAGGCGAAGCCGGTGCCCGGTTGCTGCTCATCGATTATCCCGAAGCGACTGCAACGACCAAGGCCCAAGAGGCCTTTGGCGCCCACTTTCTACCGAGCGGTGCGGGAGAGGGTCCCGCCGAGTCCGAGACCGGGGGCTGGTACGGCTCGCGAGTTGCCGACACGCGTCTGATCGCGGTGATAGGTGCCGACGACCAGCAGACCGCCGCCGCGTTGTTGGATGATGCCGCTAGTAGATCCCAGGAGGTCCAGCCATGAGCAGCAGATCCACCAAACTCACCCGCCGTCGTCTGCTTGGAGTCGGATCGGGATGGGCGCTGGCCGGTCTGTTCGGGCTACCGCGGAGCCGGCCGGCTGCCGCCAGGCCGACCGAGCAACCCTCGTTGGCCCCTCCCGGCCGCAGCCGGGTGATCCTCATCCGTGACCAACGGGTGCTCGACAAGGATGGCCACCCCGATGCTGCCATCCTGCGCGAGATGCTCAACCGGGCCCTTACCGAGTTGCTCGAGGTGCCGACACCCGAGGCCGCCTGGCGGCGTCTGATCCAACCCGAGGACACCGTCGGAGTCAAGAGCAACGCCTGGGACAACCTGCCCACGCCACCCGCACTCGAAGAGGCGATTCGCGAAGAGGTGCTGGCGGTCGGCGTCACCACGGACCGCTTTTCGGTCGACGATCGTGGTGTGCGCAGAAATCCCGTGTTCAAGAAAGCCACCGCGCTGATCAACGTGCGTCCCATGCGCACCCATCACTGGTCGGGTCTCGGCACTTGTCTCAAGAACGTCATCATGTTCGTGCCCAACCCGCCCGACTATCACGATGACGCCTGCGCCCCCCTCGGTGCCCTCTGGCAGCTGCCGGAGATCGCGGGCAAGGTGCGGCTCAATATCCTGGTGATGCTGACGCCCCAGTTCCACGGTGTCGGACCCCACGGATTCTCCCCGCGCTTCACCTGGCCCTACCAGGGGCTCATCGTCGGTACCGATCCGGTTGCCGTGGACGCTACCGGTGCCCGGATCATTGTCGCCAAACGGCTGGAGTACTTCGAAACCGAACGGCCCTTGACCCCACTCCCTCACCACATCCGGTTTGCGGAGACCCGCTACGGGATCGGCAATGCCGATGCCAAGCGGATCGACCTGGTCCGGTTGGGCTGGCGCGAGGATGAGCTGATATGAGCGACGCCGGAGATCCCAAGGTACCTGCAGAGTATGGTCGGATCGGGCGCCGCGAGTTGCTCCAGCGCTGGGGATGGCCGGCTTTGACCGGGGTGCTGCTGGCAGGTGCCGGCAGGGCTCTCAGCGACCGGCCCGGTCGCCACCAGCCACCGGACTCGAGCACGCTGCCACGACCCCGGGACTGGCGGATCGACCCCAACGCCTCCGGCAGGCTGGTCACGGCCCGAGGGGAGGGTCCCACCGCCAACCTGCACCGGGCGCTCGCGGCTCTAGGGGGTATGGAGCAATTCGTCCGCCGGGGTGAGAAGGTGGTCATCAAACCCAACTGCGCCTGGGACCGAACCCCCGAGCAGGCGGCAAACACCGACCCCGTGCTGGTGGCCGAGTTGGTGCGGCTGGCGCTGGCGGCCGGCGCCGCCTCGGTGGTGGTGGCCGACAGCACCTGCCACGCCCCCGGCCGTGCCTTCACCCGCTCGGGGATCGAGACCGCCACGCGGGAGGTGGGTGGTCGCACCGCTCACCAGGAGGACAGCGAGACCGTGCGGCTCGACCTGGGTGGCACCCAACTGGGTCCATGGGAGGTGTTGCGGCCGCTGGCGGAGGCCGACCGGGTAATCAACGTGCCGGTGGTCAAGCACCACTCGCTGGCGCGCGCCACCCTCGGGATGAAGAACTGGATCGGCGCGCTGGTGGGCAACCGCTCGCGCCTCCATCAGCGTCTCTCGCAGGTCACGGCCGAGCTGGGGGCGGCGCTCAAACCGACGCTGACGGTGATCGACGCCACCCGGATAATGACCGGTGGTGGGCCGACCGGCGGCTCGCTCGCCCTGGTCGAGTCGCTGGATCGGATCGCGGTGGCCACCGACCCGGTGGCGGCCGACGCCTGGGGTGCCACGTTGCTGGACCTGGGACCGCAAGAGCTGCCCTATCTCGATATCGCGGCCCGGCTCGGGCTCGGCACCCGCGACTGGGAAAGCGTTCACGAGGCCGTCTGATCGATGACGGCCCTGCCGCGCAAGCTCCCGACCCTGCAACCCCGTCACCTCCGCATCGTCTTCCAGGCGATCTTTCTCCTCGCCTTCTTCGGTCTCTTCTTCGCCCTGGCCGTCAGCCGGATCTCCGGCGAAGTGGCCTCGATCTTTCTGGCTCTTGACCCCTTGACGGCGGTCGGCACGGCCCTGGCCGACTGGACAATCGCCCGTTGGACCTGGATAGGCCTGGCAGTGCTGGCGCTCTCCGCGGTCTTCGGGCGTTTCTTCTGCGGCTGGGTTTGTCCGCTCGGCACACTCCAGCAGCTCGTCTCCTGGCTGGCCGGTCCGCAGAAACGGAAAGCCACCGAGCGCAACCGCTACCGACGCTGGTTCAGCGCCAAGTATCTGATTCTCTTCACCCTCCTCATCTGGGCCGCCCTCGGCGGCAACCACTTCGGCTGGCTCGATCCGCTGGCGCTGCTCCACCGCGCCTTTGCCACCGGTGTGCGCCCGCTGTGGCGGGGCGGGGCGGTGCCGGGCGGCTGGGTGGCCTTCTGTATGCTGGCGCTGATCCTGCTCGCCTCGGCCTGGATACCGCGGTTCTTCTGTCGGGCGCTCTGCCCGGCCGGGGCCCTCATGGGTCTTTTTGCCCGGCTCGCCCCCTTTCGCATCCACCGCGCAGCGCCCACCTGCACCGACTGCAATTTGTGTCTCATCGCCTGTCAGGGGGCCGATGAGCCGCTCGGTCGCCACCGGGTGAGCGAATGTCATGTTTGCCTCAACTGCACCGAGGCATGTAGCCAGCACAGCCTCAGCTACGGAATTCCCACGCCTGAAACGGCACAACCCGCGATGCCGCTCGATGTCGGCCGGCGGCGGTTCCTGCTAACCGCGGTCGCCGCCACTGTGGTTGCCCCCGTCGTGCGAGTGTCGGGATCGGGACTCACCGCGCGGGCGCACGACGCCATCCGGCCTCCCGGTGCCCGCGCCGAAGAGGCCTTTCTCGCCCGCTGCATCACCTGTGGTGCCTGTGGAGCGTCGTGCCCGACCGGAGTCATCATCTCGGATCTCGGCCGCACCGGGGTGGAGGGTCTTTTTACCCCGGTGATGGACATGCGCCGCGGTTGGTGCGAGCCCTCCTGTACCCGCTGTATGGAGGTCTGCCCGACCGCCGCCCTCGAGCTTGTCGAGCCGGAGGCCAAGCAGGCCATCGGCGGCCCGGCCGAGGTGACCATCGGCACCGCCTTTATCGATCGCGGCCGGTGTCTCCCCTGGGGGATGGACACCCCGTGCATCGTCTGCGAAGAGATGTGCCCGACCTCCCCCAAGGCGATCCGGCTCGAGGAAGGAAAAACGGTGGTCCGGGATGGACTCGAGGAAACGCTACAGCTCCCCCACCTCGACCCCGAGCTCTGCACCGGCTGCGGCCTGTGCGAGAACCGCTGCCCGGTGGGCGAGAAGGCGGCCATCCGTGTCTCCAGCGTCGGCGAAAGCCGTGATCCACGCAACCGGTTGGTCCAACCGGCCGCCGCCGAGCTCGAGCTCCTCGACCAGATAGCCTGAGATTCCCTCTGGCGGCGTCCCCGCCGCCTCGTTCGCCGCAGTGCGCTCGAAAAAGTGCACTTCGACCTCCCACCGCCCTCCGAGCGCTCTGCTCAGCCACATTCCCCTCCTACAGTGCGGACCCGCAACGCAGTCGACTCGGACCGAGGGCCCGAAACGACAAAACTGGTGGCTCCGGCCGAGGCCAAGAAAAGCGAATTCCTACCCGGTCATGATACAATATACACATTGTGTCTTCATTAGAAACTGCTCTCGCTCTTCCGGAGGGGCCAGCACGAACAGCAGCGCTGGTGAGCTGGTTGCAGGATCTCTACGAGACGGACAGCGAGAAGCCGATCCTGGTGGGTGGCGCAGCAGTCGAGCTTTATACAGGCGGCGCCTATTCGACTGGCGATCTCGATTTTGTGGGCAATGTGCCCCCGGCCGTGGCCGCCGCATTGAGGGAAGCGGGTTTCGAACGGCGCGGTCGGCATTGGATGCATGAGGCTGGTGAGATCTTCATCGAGTTTCCGTCGTCCGGTCTCGATAGTGGTGAGGAGTCGGTCATTCTCGAGGTGGAGGATCAACGGGTGGTGGTCGTCGATCCCGAGGCGTTGATTGCCGATCGATTGGCGGCTTGGCAGGTTTGGAAGTCAGCCGAAGATGGTGTCAATGCGTGGCTTATCACGCGAGGTCGGAAGCTCGATCTACACAGAGTGGATACGCTGGCCGAGGCAAAGGGCGTGTCGGCGGCGGCGCGAGCGCTCGCCGAAGTAGTCGGGCGCTGGCAAGATGCTGATCCGACAAGAGAGGAGCTCGTGGCATGGGCAGAGACCTTTCCCAGCGGGTAATCGAACAGTCATCCATCCCGCTGGCGTTCGAGCTGCCTGTTATGGGCAGGCGGCGTCCACGGGACTATGAAGAGTGGCTAGCTTTGAGGAGATGGGGCCGGCTGCCGCGGCAGGAGGCGACCGTGCCAGGCTTCATGCTCCGCAAAGCGCGCGAGGGGGCCCATCTCAGCCAGCAGGAGCTGGCCGAACGCCTTGGATGCTCTCAGCAGGCCGTCTCTCAAGCAGAACGATGGCAGAGCAATCCCACAGTGGGGTTCATTGAATCCTGGGCTCGCGAGACAGGTTGCGAGCTGAAACTGGACCTCACCCCGATGGGTTCACCTGGTAGCTACTAGAACACTCGGCGCTGGCTGTTTTGAGCCGGAATGGGGTCGATCGACGCCAGCGGCAAGATGATAATGCCTGGGTTCGTCGACGCCCATTCGCACCCGATTGCCGGTGGCCTCGCCATGACCGGTGTCGATCTGCAAAGCAACGATATTGACGAGATTCTCGCGAGACTCTGGGAATATGCTGCGGCCAATCCAGATCTCGAGATCATTCAGGGCTACGGTATTCGCTTCAATCGCTGGAATGACGAATGGCCGAACGCTGCGATGCTTGACGAAATCGAGTCCGAGCGGCCGATCTTGCTATGGACGATCGACGGCCACGGCGGCTGGGCTAACTGTGATCTCTCAGGAGGTTGTTCACAGATAAGGGTTGTCCATCCGAGCCTCTTCGGCGAGGCTGGTGGTTGCGAAACCGATCAGTCTCGGAAGGGGGACCCGGATGGACATCCACAAGAATGCCCGAAGCTGCCCAGCAAGTCGAGAGGTTCTGGTGAGACGAGTGCTTAGGCAAGGCTGGTCTGTGCCCGAGGCCGCTGAGGCCGCAGGCCTCTCGACGCGTACAGCCTACAAGTGGCTCCAGAGGTACAAGGCCGAAGGCCTCAGCGGCCTC
>JBAUDS010000443.1:0-9548 GCA_049678185.1 Thermoanaerobaculia bacterium | reverse complement strand
AACAGCCCGATTTTCTGGGGGGTGGCGAAGTCGAAGTTGTCGACAGTCAGAGCTATGATGCCCTCGGCCGTCTCTTGTCCTCCACAGACGCCCTCGAGAATGTCACCGAGTACCGGTACGACGCCCGAAACAATTCAAGGTTCACGACTGATCCGGAGGACTTCGTCACCGAGCAGGTCTACGATGGGCTGGACCGCCGTATTGCCACGATCCGACCCGAGGGCATCCGGGTTGATTACGGATACGACAAGAGCTCGCGGCTTCTGACTTACACCGACGCCCTCGAGAACGTTACCCGCTACGACTATGACGTGCTCGACCGCCGGATCAGGACGACCTGGGAGGGTGAGACGGTCGAAAGCCTGGCCTACGACAACTCGCACAACGTCGTCGAGCGCACCGACCCGAACGGCACCGTCATCAGCCAGAGCTACGATCCAGCGAGACGCCTGTCGAGCCGCGAGGTGGTCCCCGTTGAAGGGGTGGCAGGCGCCGACTCGGAGTCCTACGGCTACGACGGTCTCTATCGCACCACCGTAGCCCGTTCGGGCGATGTCGAGACCCTCCTGACCTACGACTCGCTGTCCCGGCTCCTCTCTGACACCACCTCCGGCCGCACCGTGAACTACGAGTACGACGATTGGAACAACCTGATCGGGGTTGGCTACCCGAGCGGACACAAGGTGAAGCAGGTCTTTGACGGTCTCAACCGCCCAGCAGAAATCAGCTTTCAGCCGCCGGGAGCGCCCGAGGACGCTATCGAGGGGGCCGCAACGTACAGCTACCGCGGGCCGTTCCTCGAGGCTGGTAAGAGCCTACGCGGGGGTCTCACCGGTCGTCGCACCTTTGATCCGGCCCGTCGCCTCCTGGATGACATCCTCGTCAATCAGTCAGGCCAGACGATCTTCGAGGAAAGCTTCTCCTGGAGCCCGCGGAGCTTGAAGGTGGCCCAGTCGAGAGGGGATCGAAACGATCTTGGGGAGGTTCTGGCCCATGATGGAGCCCGCCGTTTGCTCCATGCGGCAGATCTGTCGAATCCGACTGAGTTTGTCGGCAACAACGAGGTGCCTGCAACCGAGAGCCTGGCGGAGCTTTCGGAAGTCTCCAGCTTTCAGTACGATGCGGCAGAGAACCTTCTGTCACAGACCCATGTGGCGAGCAACGTTCCCGAGTTGGTGGAGCTACCCCTCGACGGTTCGGGTCGCAATCGCCCTGGAGCGGCCGGGGGGCAAGCGCTCGAGTACGATGCCAACGGGAACCTTGTCCGCAAAGGGAATCGGCGCTATCACTACGACTTCCGCAATCGACTCATACGGGTCACGACAATGGAAGGTGATGTCATAGCCGAGTACAGCTATGACACCTTCAACCGCCGGGTGGAGAAGACCATCGCCGGCCGGACCGAGGAGACGGTCTGGGGTGGCTGGCGAGCTCTCGAGCAGTACGACGAGGGTCAACTCCGGTCACGCCGCACCTACGGCCGTGGCCTCGACGAGGTGGTAGTGCTGGAGACCGACCTCAACGGCGACGGAGCTCTCACCGAGTACGTCCCCATCTACGACGAAACCGGCAATTTCACCATGATCACCCACGAGGCGAAACCGGTCGAGCGGTACGAGTACACCCCCTACGGCGAGCAGACGATACTGGGAGACCTGACTCCACCTGCGGTGGAACAAGTTCGTGTCAAGAAAGGCGAGCTCTGGATCGAAGTCTCTGAGGCGATTCTGGAGAAAGCGCTTCAAGAGGCTCTCGATGATGGAACGCTGACACTCAGTGATCTCGACGCCGATCAAGAAGTTCCGATTGCGGTATCGCTGCCCGTCGTCACGGGTCGCCAGGCCCACAGGCGAGCCGTTATCTCCCTGCCAGGTCCGCCGGCCGCAGGAACCAATCTCCAGCTGACCCTCCCGGCGGGCTCCCTCATCGACGAGTTTTTCAACGTCGCTCTGTCTGATTTCCAGATCCAATTCACCTGGTCTCTTGCCGATCCGGTCGTCCTTGACGAGACGCCACCGCAGCTCGAGAGGATCCTTCTCCTCGAGGGTATTCTCGAGCTCGAGTTCTCTGAGGAACCAGATATCGCCACCGCCGAGGCGATCCTGGTTGACGGTGATCCCGTGGATTGGATTTTGGATGAGACGCGTTACCGGCTTCGAACCGCTAGCGTTCTGGGAGAAGGTGTTCACGAAATTGCCGTCACCAATGGCTTGTCCGATCTCGCTGGCCGACATCTCGAAAGTGAGTATCAATCGCCCTTCGAAGTCAGTCCCCTGGTGCCCAACCTGCTCGTCTTCGACGCGGGCGATGCGCGCTATCTCACTACGTCAGCGCTTCTCAATACGCTGGGCTTTCACGGTCTCGAGCACGACTCTGAAACCGGCTTCGTCTACATGAGGAATCGGTACTACGATCCCGATCTCGGACGATTCATCTCCGCTGATCCATTGGGATACGTCGATGGGCCGAGCTCGTATCAGTTTGCCCTGAATTCGCCATTTGGGAATCGGGATCCAACAGGCACAGTCACGATTCTCATCCACGGTGTCCACTCGACCGGCTCGTGGTTTGGGAGAGCTGATGTTGGTCTGCGAGTGTACGAGAAGGATACCGGGACTGGACACCAGGAAGTCATTCACTTCACGTGGGGAGATCCGGATGTGAACGGAAAACCTCACCAAGGAGGTTCTCTCAAGAACGCCACTTCTTCAGTTGACGAGATGTACTTGTCAGGACATTTGAAATTTGACCGCTCTTACATGACGACGGCGGTTGACAGGCTGGTCGACATTCTGAATCGATTGAACGAGGAAAAGACGCGTCTCGGATCAACGGAGCCGATCAATATAATCGCGCATAGTCAGGGTTCGATAATCGCGCTCGCAGCTCTTGCTCGGGGGGGCGAAGTCGACAATATAGTGATAATGGGGAGTCCTCTAAACATATGGAGGCCCTACGACCATAGCGATCTCACAAATGCCCAGGGGTCCATTCGAGGACAACTATTCAACTACTGGTCAAAGGGTGATGAGATGGCAATGCTCAAAAGTGGGATTGGACGTCACGGAAACCGTCTGGCAAAAGAGCCTGGACTTGAATGGGTGGTAAACCGGCAGTTTGGTCCAGGTCAGGATATCCACGGTTACCGTCTCCCCTCAGATGATGAATTCGATGAATACGATCACTCTGACTACATGGCTCTCGCGGCCTTTTTTGCGAATATTCATAGCCGAGACATTGAGCAGCTGGGCGACCGTCAACTAACGAACCATCGTTTGCTCATGAGAGACATCAAGGGGCAAGCCTCGTGGGTGGCAATCCAACCATAGGTGACTAGTCATCATGATTTTTGAAGGAATGGATTTCTGGAAGTTTGAACTACTATTGCTTGGTTTTGTCTTTCTCTTGTATGTGCCGATGAGGTTTCTGCTTTCAAGGGGAGGCAAGGCTACTTCCAGAATACCGGAGGTAGTGTTTGCCGTGGTGGTGGCTATCGCGGTGGTTGGAGGCTATTTCTTCTGGCTCTACTATCTCGTCCAGTGGGAATAGACGGGGCTGCCGAAAAGGTGCCACCCTAATCTCGGAAGGCCCTGAATTGAATAGGTGCCAGACGAATCTGGGTCAGCGATGGGTAATCCGATGGATGAGATCAACGCCGGAGACAAATGGCCGAATGCGTACCGCACCTGGCTTCCGGAGATCGCCAGAAACGCGAAGGTGTTTCACTTGGTTGCCCTTCATGAAACTAGAGCACCTTTCCGGGTCGAGGACATACGAGGGGCGATTCAAATGGGCTTGCCAGGAGTCCACTCCGATGTGGGTGGAGGAACGGGCAATCTCGATCTGTCGGATCTGGCTCTGCAGGCAATGCTCCAGATGGCGCGTGCCGCGGGCGTTCGTTTTAATGATCGGTGGGACAGTGCGATGGGCGACTGGGGCGCTTGTCCCACTGTGGACACTAGTGAGATGCCGCGAGCCAAGAGAGACCTTCTGGATTTTCTGATTGTGCCCCGCGGGGATGCCCTGATGGAGATGAATGAGAGATGTCGAGCCAAGGATCCGAACTCGCGCTATTGGCCCCGATTTTGAGATTGGGGCGGGGCTTCTGCGCGCTCTCGTTCTTTGCTCTTCTTGTGGTCGTGACAGGGTGTCAGCCACCTGCGGTGACGCTCTGGGCTTGGAACTTACAATCTGTCGACTTCAAAAACATAACAGTCCGTCTAGGCGACCAGACTTTTTTTGAGGCGCGGCTTCCAGCGGGAGGTTCCGCAGGTTACGGTGACGTCTTGACCCCGACGCCCGGTGCAGCCGAGGTGGTCTGGCTTCGTGAAGACGGAGGCCGAGGCAAATCTTCCTTCATGGCAGACTATCCAGCTAACTTCAAGGGTCACCTCCATTTTGTTGTGGAAGCGGATGGCTCGGTGAAGTTTTACGCGTTGTCGGAATCAGACCATTCCAGCCTGATGTGGGAACTGATGACGAAAGCTCGCGCCGTGAGAGAGGCCCTTCCTCCTGAGCCAGAGCCACAAGAGCAAGAACCGCCGACCGTAGATCTCAGCTATCTACGCGACTCACCCGAAAAAGCCCCAGAGGAAAAGCAGTAGAGCTGTTAGGGCAGGCGCCCGGGCGAGTAGTGCCAGTCCTCACCGGCTGCCGGCGGCGGCGGTCGTCGCGAGGGAATTGATGAGCCGGATGACGGCTCTTTGGTCCCTTTCGGGCAGATTCTGGACCTTCTGGAAGCGTCTCCAGAGTCGACGGAGCTCCGGATCTTTCTCGAGCGGTGTGGGTTTTGGGGGTCTGAGACCGAGAAGCTCGTCGGTGGAGATGCGAAGCGCTTTGGCGAGCGCGATCACCGCCGGGGCTGGGGGGTAGGCCGCTTCATTCTCGTAGTAAGAGATAGCACGCTGCGTGGTGCCAGCGGCTTCGGCAAGCTCAACTTGAGTCAGCCCTCGGGCTTTCCGGAGCCGGATCAGGCGTTTTCCGAAGTCGGTGTCCCCCTGCCTTTTCCGTGGCATCTCGCAAACGATTGTAAGGGCCATTCTTTAATCTCCTTGATGAGACCTTGCCTCATTCTAACGTATTACGTATACTCTCATGGACGGTATTCTGATGGCAAGGGAGATCCCTCAAAACGGATATTTTCTCTTGACACGGTTTTGCCCGAGGAGGCAGCAATGGCCCGGATCCCACACACAGAGCTCGAGCAGCTAAAGCGCGAGGTGTCGGTCGAGCGGCTGGCCGCGGCTCGCGGAATCGAGCTCCGCCGGCACGGCAAGGACCTTCTGGGCCTGTGTCCCTTCCACGACGACCACGAGCCGTCGCTGGTGATCTCGCCGGAGAAAAACCTCTGGCACTGCCTGGGGGCGTGCCGCGAGGGGGGCTCGGTGATCGATTGGGTGATGAAGTCCGAGGGGATCTCTTTTCGGCACGCGGTCGAGCTCTTGCAGAAGGATTTCCCCCTGGCGGCGGTTTCTCGCGGCAGACCCCCAAAGCACACCTCGGTACCGAAGCTGCCGTCGCCGGTCGAGCTCGAGGCCGAGGATAAAGAGCTCCTGGCCCAGGTGGTGGGCTACTACCACGAGACCCTGAAGGAGAGCTCTGAAGCCCTGGCGTATCTCGAAAGCCGCGGCTTGGGTGGTCCCGAGCTCATCGATCGGTTCCAGCTCGGCTACGCCAACCGGACGCTGGGCTACCGGCTCCCGTCCCGGGACGGCAAGGCCGGCCAGGAGCTCCGGCAGCGGCTCCAGCGGCTGGGGATTCTGCGCTCGACCGGTCACGAGCACTTCAACGGCTCGCTGGTCATTCCGGTCTTCGACCGCGAGGGCCGGGTGGTCGAGATCTATGGTCGGAAGATCCGGCGGGATCTGCGGAAGGGCACGCCCTGGCATCTCTATCTCCCGGGTCCCCACCGCGGCGTCTTCAATCTCCCCGCCTTGGCCACCTCGAAGGAGGTGATCCTCTGCGAGTCGCTGATCGATGCTCTGACTTTCTGGTCGGCCGGTTTCCGGAATGTCACGGCGAGCTACGGCATCGAGGGCTTTACCCGCGAGCACGAGGAGGCCTTCGAGGCGTATGGGATCGAGCGGGTCTTGATGGCCTATGACCGGGACGAGGGAGGCGATCGCGCCGCCAAGGCCCTGGCCGAGAAACTCCTCGCCCGCGGGATCGCCTGTTTCCGGGTCGAGTTTCCACGCGGCATGGACGCCAACGAGTTTGCGTGCAAGGTCTCACCGGCTGAGAAGAGCCTCGATCTCGTTTTGCGGAAAGCCGTCTGGATGGGGGAGGGCGAGCCCCCCGAGGAAAAACCTCTCGCTCGAGAAGCAACTAAAGGAGAAAAGGATGGGCCGGCCCCGATCGACCCGGGGGCCGAGGACGTCTCCTCCGATGAGCCTGCCTTTCTTCCTTTAGCTGCCGAGGACTCTCCGGCGCCGCTGGTGCCGACTTCGCCACAACCTGAGCTCTCGGTCGAGGTCAGACCCCAGGAGGTGGTCTTGCCCCTAGGCGATCGTCGCTACCGGGTGCGCGGTTTGGAGCGCAATCTTTCCTATGACGTCTTGAAGGTCAATCTCTTCGCCTCTCGCGGGGAGGGTTTTCACGTCGACACCTTGGATCTCTACTCGGCGCGTCATCGGGGGCAGTTTGTCAAGCAGGCAGCGATCGAGCTCGGGGTCGAGCCCAAGGTGGTCAAGCGCGACCTAGGGCGAGTGCTCTTGAAACTCGAGGAGCTCCAGGACGAGCAGATCCAGAAAGCCTTGGCGCCGAAGGAGCCAACCCCGGTCGAGCTGTCAGAGAGCGAGCGCCGGGAGGCTTTGAAGCTCCTGCGTGACCCTGAGCTTCTCGAGCGGATCCTCGCCGACTTCGAGTCCTGCGGCATCGTCGGCGAAGAGACCAACAAGCTCACCGGGTACCTGGCCGCCGTCAGCCGCAAGCTCGATCGTCCCTTGGCGGTCATCGTCCAGTCCTCCTCGGCGGCGGGTAAATCCGTCTTGATGGAGGCGATCTTGGAGCTCGTACCACCGGAGGAAAGGGTGGCCTACTCGGCGATGACCGGCCAGTCGCTCTTTTATCTCGGCGAGGCCGATCTCCGGCACAAGGTCCTCGCCATTGCCGAAGAAGAAGGCGCCGAGCGGGCGTCGTACGCCTTGAAGCTTCTCCAGAGCGAAGGGGAGCTCACCATCGCTTCGACCGGCAAGGACCCTCAGACCGGCCGGCTCGTGACTCACGAGTACCGGGTCGAGGGTCCGGTGGCGATCTTTTTGACCACGACCGCGATCGACGTCGACGAGGAGCTCTTGAATCGATGTCTCGTCTTGACGGTGGATGAGGACCGGGAGCAGACACGGGCGATCCATCGCCGGCAGCGCGGCGAGAGGACACTCGCGGGGCTCGTCGCGGGCGAGGATCGGCGACGGATCCTCCGGTGTCATCAAAACGCCCAGCGGCTCTTGCGATCTCTTCCCGTCGTCAATCCTTACGCCGAGCGCCTCACCTTTCTCGACACCCGGATCCGCACGCGGCGGGATCACGAGAAGTACCTGGCGCTGATCGACACGATCGCTCTTTTGCACCAGCACCAGCGCGAGGTCAAACGGGTCGAACGTCACGGCAAGGCCCTCGAGTACCTCGAGGTCGACCTTTCCGATATCGAGACCGCCAACCGTCTGGCCCACGAGGTCTTGGGTCGCTCGCTGGACGAGCTGCCGCCCCAGACCCGGCGGTTTCTCGGGGTGCTCGACGAGACGGTGAGGCGAGCATGTGAGAGCCGCGGGATCGAGCGCGAGGACTTCCGCTTCACACGGCGGGAGATCTGCGAGGCGATGTCCTGGTCCTACGATCAGGTGCGGGTCCATCTCGATCGCCTGGTCGAGCTCGAGTATGTGCTCGTCCACCGCGGCGGCCGTGGTCAGAGCTTTGTCTACGAGCTCGTCTATGACGGCCAGGGCGAGGACGGCCAGCCGTTTCTCGCAGGACTCATCGATCTTTCGACACTCCGCGCTACGACCGGGAGTTTGGGGGGCATTCGAAAAAGTTTGGGGGGAGAGAAGGAGGAGTTTGGGGGCCCATTGGGTGGCCAATGGGCCCCCCTTGGGGGGTCTTTGGGGAGCGACGATCAACCTGTCGCCACGGGGGTTTCCGCCGAATCTGACGCTCATTCCTCGAAGAGCACGTCTCAGGATGAAGTAAAACCCGTCCGGTCGTACACGGGCACCGGCGCGACCCCGGAGCTTTTCCCTTTAGCTGCTCGGCCGGCTCGGGAGGGGTGAGATGTCGCGCTGGCCCGAGCGGCCACCAGTGGGGGATCCGAGCGACCCACGAGGCTTCGAGGTCTTGATCGCCCGCTATCTCGATTGGATCCGTGTCCACAACTACTCGCCCGCGACCGTCGTTTCGGCCCGCCGGTTGCTCCGCACCTTTGCCGAGTGGTGCGAGGAGCGCGGGATCGTGCGACCGGCCGACGTCTCGCGCTCGGTCGTCGAGCGCTACCAGCGGTGGATCTACCACTACCGGCGGGACGACGGCCGGCCGCTGGGTTTCAAGACCCAGATGGCGCGGCTGACTCATGTGCGCAGTTTCTTCAAGTACCTGACCCGGGAACGGTATCTCCTCTACAACCCGACCTCGGAGATCGTCTTGCCGCGGCGGCCGCCGCGGCTCCCAACCGAGAGTTTCACCATCTCCGAGGTCGAGCAGATCCTCCGCACGCCGGACCTCTCGACGCCTTTGGGCTCGAGAGACCGCGCGATCCTGGAGACCTTGTACTCGACCGGGATGCGCCGGATGGAGCTGGTGAATCTCGATCTCTACGATCTCGATCGCGAGCGTGGGTGGGTGACGATCCGGCAGGGCAAGGGTGGCAAGGACCGGGTGGTGCCGATCGGGGCGCGTGCTCTTCGGTGGGTGGTGAAGTATTTGGAGGAAGCCCGGCCCGAGCTGGTGCTCCATGCCGACGAGTGGTCGGTTTTTGTCTCCAATCGTGGCGTGCGTTTCAACCCGAGCTCGCTGACCAACCTCGTGAGCCGTTTGATCGAAGCCTCCGGGGTGCGGAAGCGCTGGGGATCGTGTCACCTCTTCCGGCACACGATGGCGACACTGATGCTGGAGAACGGCGCCGACATCCGCACCATCCAGGAGATCCTCGGTCATGCGAATTTGGAGACGACGCAGATCTACACCAAGGTCTCGATCCACCGCTTGAAGGAGATTCACGAGGCGACCCACCCAGCGGGAGCGAAGCGATCCGAGGTCGCACGCGAGCTTGCCGAGGAGATCGAGGAGCTGACCGACGAGGGTACCGAGGCCCAGTGACCGTCCGTCACGCCGCTTGCAACCCTCCACCCACCACCCGCAAGCGCCGTGCCGTCCTCCCATCGTGGTGACCTGGGACGCTCGTCGCTTCGATAAGCGGGAAAGACTAGGCGGCCGGGTCTCCAGCGCGCGGGCTGCGGCCGGCTCCGCCGTCCTCCGCTCCCGCGCGCCGGAGCCCCGCGGTGTTTTTTGGGTCACCCCCAAGACCCCCGCGGCCGGCGAATGGGCGGTTAGTGGGGGGC
>JBAUDS010000442.1:0-1824 GCA_049678185.1 Thermoanaerobaculia bacterium | reverse complement strand
GAAATAGACCGAGACCTGCTGGGAGTCGTCCGCGTCGCCCTCCCCGTCCAAGGGGTAGCGGCTGTAGTAGAAGCCCGAGCTGTCGCGCGCCCAGGACACACCTGTGAACTTGGTTTGATCGAGGCGGTCGTCCAGATCCTCACCGGTCTCGACATTGCGGACATGCCAGTGCCGCCAGTCGGAGCCGCTGTCGGAGATGCCGTAGGCAATCAACTTGCCGTCAGGGCTCACCTCGAAGAACGAGAGCGATGCGGTGCGGTCGTCGCTGAAGGTGTTGGGGTCGATCAACACCCGCGGCTCATCCTCGAGCGAATCGACGACATAGAGCACGTCCTGATCCTGGAGGCCGTCGTTACGACGGTAGAAGTAGCGCCCTCCTTCCTTGACCGGTACTTTGTAGCGCTCGTAGTTCCACACCTTGGTCAACCGCTCGCGGATCTGCTCGAGCGTCGGGATGGCTTCGAGAAAGGGATCGGCGACTGCGTTCTCACTCTCGACCCAGGCGGCCGTGACAGGGGAGTCCAACGCCTCGAGCCAACGGTAGGGATCGACGACTTCGGTGCCGTGGTAAGTGTCCACGTGATCGATGCGCTGTGAATCGGGGTAACTCGTTGGGACCTGTGGTCCTCCACCAGCACGTTGGTCGGGCTGGGCACAACCGATTAGGGCAGCGATAGCGATGATGAATACCGAAGTTCCACCAGGCAAGGCGTACTTGTAACGCATTATCGACTCCATAGTTTGTGAGCTGTTGGTGCCCTCAAACGGGGCGAATCCGAGGCCGTCAGAGACTGACACGTACGGGCGACGATTTCTCCCGGACCTTCAGCCGCCGCTCGGCGGCTCCGGGGACATAATACGCAGTTCCCAAAACGAGGTTTCGTTCCCTTCCAACCCCGTGCTCGAAGTGCGTAGTGAGTCCCTGGAGCTCAGGCCACGGCGGCGCTGGTGTGGAGGATTCGATTCTGCGCGTCGACATAGACGAGACGGGGCTTGTGCCCCTCGATCTCTTCCTTCGTGTACTCGGCGTAGCTGCAGATGATGACGAGATCACCCGGGGTGACCTTGTGGGCGGCGGCGCCGTTCAGCGTGATCTCGCCGCTGCCCTCCCGGCCCTCGATGAAGTAGGTGGCGAAGCGCTCGCCGTTGTCGATGTTGTAGATCTCGACCCGCTCGAAAGGCACGAGATCGGCCGCCCGAGCCAGGAGTGGATCGATGCTGATCGAGCCCTCGTAGTCGAGGTCGGCATCGGTGACCGTGGCGCGGTGGATCTTGGATTTGAGCAGTGTGCGTTTCATCAATCGGAGACCTCCAATTGAACATTGTCGATGAGTCGGGTGGTGCCAATATGGGCCGCGAGCGGCAGCACAACATGGCCGTGGATGAATTCGATCGGTTGAAATGTGTGGCCGTCGACGACCTCGGCATAGTCGATGCGGGCGAGGGGCTCGGCTTCGATGAGGTGCCGCATGGCGGTACGAACGCTCACGGCGGAGCGCTCACCCCGGTCGATGAGTCCGGCCGCTTCCTCGAGTGCCCGGTGGAGAACGGTGGCGGCTCGACGCTCGTCGGCCGACAGATACTCATTGCGCGAGGAGAGAGCCAACCCGTCCTCCTCCCGCACCGTCGGATGGCGGACGATCTCCACCGGCAAATGCAGGTCGTGGACCAGCCGCCGGATCACCGCCAGCTGCTGGGCATCCTTCTCGCCAAAGATCGCGAGATCCGGCTGGACCAGGTTGAAGAGCTGGGTGACGACGGTCGCCACCCCACGAAAATGCCCCGGCCGGTGATCCCCTTCGAGACCCTCGGCGGGCCCGGAGG
>JBAUDS010000441.1:0-3139 GCA_049678185.1 Thermoanaerobaculia bacterium | reverse complement strand
AGTCGAGCGTCATGAAAAACGACCGTAAGACCCTGGAAGTGCTCCAAGAGCTGCGAAAGATTGGAGTTCGCCTGGCAGTGGACGACTTTGGCACCGGCCATTCCGTCCTCACCTACCTCAGGGATTTCCCTCTCAACACGCTCAAGATCGACCGCTCGTTCATCAACGGCGTCGCCACCGAAGGCAAGGACGCGGCGATCACCAGTGCGGTCATCGCCATGGCCCATCGGCTCGATCTCCGCGTCGTGGCCGAGGGCGTGGAGACCGAGGATCAGCTCTCCTTCCTCAGCCGTCACGACTGCGATGAGTGTCAGGGATTTCTGTTCAGCCGACCGGTTCCGGCCAGCGAGATCGGCGAGATCCTGGCAGATGAAAGCCGCCTCCGGCGGGCCAAGCAGAGCGGCAAATCCCAGCTCAAGGCAGGATAGTCGTCTCCACTTCCCCGCTTAGATCCTCGGTCGTGCCCTCCTCGCGCACCGTCCCGGCAAACACCCAGACAGCACCCATCAGCAGTGCCGCCAGCCAGAAGGGGGTACGGATCCCCAGATGCTGGAAGGCGGCGCCGGACCAGAGCGGTCCCAGCATCCGCGCGATGCCGCCGTAGGCCTGTTGCACACCGAGGACCAGCCCGGTCTGGTTGGGCTCGGCCCGGTGCGAGACGATCGAGGTGGTGGAGGGGAATAGCAGCGCGGTGCCCACCGGGATCAGAAGAACCGTCAGCCCCAGCTCCGAGAAGTTACGGGCCAGCGGTAATGACGCCAGCCCCAGACCGATACAGACAATACCCATGCGCAGAGTCCTGACCTCCCCAAAGCGGCGCACCATGGGTCCCAGGACGATGGCACGCATGACCACCGAGATCGCGCCGACATAGACATAGAACCAGCCGATCGTCTTCACGGTCACCTCAAAGCGCCGCTCCAGATAGAGGGCCAGAACGCCGTTCATCGCCATGAAGGCCATCATCCCCAGCGCGTAGATCCAGACCGGCGCCGCCACCCGCCCACTCGGGTGCCGGAGAATCGACATGAACTGTCGTCGGGCTGTGCCCCGAACCGCTGGCCGAATAGTGCCCGAGGTCGTCTTTGCCACCGTTTCCGGCAGCCACAACGAGCCGAAAAGCAGATTGAGGACACACAGCCCCGCCGCCAGATAGCCCGGGCCGATGGTGCCGAGAGCCGCCGCCAACGACCCGATGGCCGGCCCGATCATCACCCCGGCACTGGCGGCCGCCGTCAGCCAGCCGAGAGCCTTGGCGCGGTCCTTGGCCGGCACCACGTCGCTGACATAGGCCTGGACAACACCGACGGTGCCGGCGGCGGCACCCTGGACCAGCCGCGAGAGGAACAGAACCACGACCGACCCGGCCGCTTCGAACAGGACATAGGCCACCGCCGAGATCAAAAGACCTCCCAGGATGGCCGGCCGGCGGCCATAGCGGTCGGACAGCCTTCCCCACAGTGGTGCGGCGGCAAGCTGGGCCAGGGCAAAGGCCGAAACCAGCGCCCCCACCAGGAACGGAGAGGCTCCCAGCTCCTCGGCGTAGAAGGGCAGCAGCGGCAGAACGATGAGGAAGCCGATCATGTCGACGAAGACCGTCAACATGAGCACCCAGAGCCGTCGCATGAAGTCGCGTGGATCCATTGCTGTCTCTAGAGAGCTAGATCCTCTCCTCACGCCCCCAGACCAGAAAAGCCGTGGCGCTGACCGCCATCAAGAGCACCCCGTAGACCGCCGCCACACCGGTCTCCTGCAGCCGCAAGCTGGAGAGGATCTCGATCGAGATCGGCCGGGTATCGTAGGTGTAGAGCACGATGGAAGCGACGAAATCGCCGAGGGCGGTGATAAAGGCCAGGCTGGCGCCGGCCGCTACCGCCGGCCGCAGCAGCGGCAGCGTAACCCGTCGCCAGGTTCGCCAGCGCCCGGCACCCAGGGATGCCGAGGCCTCTTCCACGGCGGGGTCGAGCTGTCGCAGACCGGCCAGCGAGCTTCGCCCGGTCAGCGGCAGGCTGCGCACCAGGAAAGCAAGGGGGAGGATCCACGGCGTCCCCACCAGCACGAAGCGACCAAGCGCCGGTGCGTGCACGCTGAAGGCGGTAGCCAGCGAGATGGCGAAAACCGTTCCGGGCACCGCCCAGGGAATCGACAGCAGTGTCTCGAGGGCACCACCCAACCTTCCCCTCAGCTTCACTGACAGGCGTGCGGCCGCCAGCCCCAGGACGATGGCGCCCGCCGTCGCGACGATCGCCATCCAGACCGAGTTGACAACCGGGCGCAGACGCTCCGGGGTGGAGACCAGGGACTCGTAGTTGCTGGTGTCGAGGACCGGTGGCAGGGCTTCGATGGTCCACGTCCCAGGCGGAACAAAGGAGATGAGCAGCAAGGTCAGATGGGGCAGCAGCAGCAGCAGGGCGAGCCCCCAGCCGAGGGCCGCGGCGCCGGCCTTCACCCAGGGTCGACGTAGTACCCGGCGCGACGGCGCCACTCCACGGGTGCCGCCGACCACCACGGAGCGACCCGGATCGATTCGTCGCATCGCCCACAGCCCCAGGAAGGCGAGAATCGCCAGGGTCACGGTCTCGACCTGAGCCATCGACAGCTCGCCGTTCAGCTTCGACGCCACGATCTGCGTCGTCATCACCCGGAAACGGCCGCCAAAGATATAGGGAGCGGAGAAGGAGGCCAGCGAAGTCATGAAGGTGAGGAGCGAGGCGCCGACCAGGGCGGGCAGAAGCAGCGGTAGCGTCACCCGGAACAGGGTCGCCACCCGACCCGCCCCCAGGGACGCTGACGCTTCCAGCATGGCGACGTCGAGACGGGCCAGACCGGCCCGGGTAAACAGGTAGAAATAGACGTACATCGAGTAGGCGTGGACCAACAGGATGGCCCCGGGACCCGACAGCCTCCAGGGGGCCTCGGTCAAACCCAACAGCGACTGCAGACCCCGGCTCACGAAACCGCTCTCACCGTAGAGAAACATAAAGGCGATGACGCCCACCAATGGCGGCAAGGCCACCGGCAGAGCGACCAGCGCTCCCAGGATGCGACGCCCTGGAAACTCGGTACGGGCGAAGACAAACGCCAGCGGGATGCCCACCGCACCGGCCAGCGCCACCGAGGCGGCCGATATCCAGAGACT
>JBAUDS010000440.1:0-3964 GCA_049678185.1 Thermoanaerobaculia bacterium | reverse complement strand
AACAGCCCGATTTTCTGGGGGGTGGCGAAGTCGAAGTTGTCGACAGTCAGAGCTATGATGCCCTCGGCCGTCTCTTGTCCTCCACAGACGCCCTCGAGAATGTCACCGAGTACCGGTACGACGCCCGGAACAATTCAAGGTTCACGACCGATCCGGAGGACTTCGTCACCGAGCAGGTCTACGATGGGCTGGACCGCCGTATTGCCACGATCCGACCCGAGGGCATCCGGGTCGATTACGGTTACGATAAGAGTTCGCGGCTTCAGACTTACACCGACGCCCGCGAGAATGTTACCCGCTACGACTACGACGCGCTCGACCGCCGGATCAGGACGACCTGGGAGGATGAGACGGTCGAGAGCCTGACCTACGACAACTCGCACAACGTCGTCGAGCGCACCGACCCGAACGGTACCGTCATCAGCCAGAGCTACGATCCAGCGAGACGCCTGTCGAGCCGCGTGGTGGTCCCCGTTGAAGGGGTGGCAGGCGCCGACTCGGAGTCCTACGGCTACGACGGTCTCTATCGCACCACAGTCGCCCGTTCGGGCGATGTCGAGACCTTCCTGACCTACGACTCGCTGTCCCGGCTCCTCTCTGACACCACCGCCGGCCGCACGGTGACCTACGATTACGACGACTGGAATAACCTGACTGGAATCAGTTATCCGAGCGGCCACCGGGTGGAGCAGGTCCTTGACGGACTGGACCGGCCCGCGGAGATCGGCATTCAGCCGCCGGGAGGGCCTGAGGGAGTCATCGAGGAAGCTGTAGGCTACAGCTACCGCGGACCGTTCCTCGAGGCTGGAAAGAACCTGCGCAACGGTCTCACCGGCCGCCGCACCTTCGATCCGGCCCGTCGCCTGCTGAAGGACATTCTCGTCAGTTCCCAGGGTGGAGCGGTCTACCAGGAGAGCTTCTCCTGGAGCCCACGCAGTCTGAAAGTGGCTCAGTCGAGAGGGGATCTGAACGGTTATGGAAAGGTCTTGGCCCACGATGGAGCCCGCCGGCTGCTCCACACGGCGGACCTTCCGGATCCGACGTCGTTTGTTGGCAACAACCAAGTGCCCGCAGCCGAAAGCCTGGCAGAGCTGCCGGACGTTTCCGCCTTCCGGTACGATGCGGCAGAGAACCTCCTGTCCCAGACCCACGTGGTGGGTGAGATCCCCGAGCTTCTTGAGCTACCCCTGGACGGGTCGGGCCGTAACCGGCCCGGTGCGGCAGGTGGTCTGTCGATGGAGTACGATGCAAATGGCAACCTCGTCCGCAAGGGGAATCGGCGCTATCACTACGACTTCCGTAACCGCCTCATCCAGGTCACGACACTCGAAGGGGATGTGATCGCCGACTACACCTACGACGCCTTCAACCGCCGGGTGGAGAAGATAGTCGGCGGTCGGACCGAGGAGACGGTCTGGGGAGGCTGGCGGGCCCTCGAGCAGTACGATGAGGGTCAGCTCCGCTCCCGCCGCACCTATGGCCGCGGCCTCGACGAGGTGGTTGTTCTGGAGACCGATCTCAATGGGGACGGAGCTCTGCTCGAGTACGTTCCCATCTACGATGAGACCGGCAACCTCACCATGATCACCCACGAAGCCAAGCCCGTTGAGCGCTACGAGTACACGCCCTACGGCGAGCAGACTATCCTCGGCGATCTCACCCCACCCGACGTGGAGCAGGTTCGTGTCAAGGACGGCGAGATCTGGATTGAGGTCTCCGAAGCGGTCCTCGAGAAGGCGCTACAAGAGGCCCTCGATGACGGAGCTCTGACCCTCCACGATCTCGACGCCAATCAGGAGGTGCCGATCGCGGTATCGCAGCCCGTCGTCACGGGTCGGCAGGCTCGCCGGCGGGTCGGCGTCGCCCTCGCTGAAGCACCGGCTGCGGGCATGAATCTCCAGCTGACGCTCCCGGCGGGCTCCCTCATCGACGAGTTCTTCAACATCGCCCTGACCGATACTCAGATTCAGTTCACCTGGCCTCTCGCCGATACGGTCGTCTTTGACGACACATCGCCGCGGCTCGAGAGAATTCTTCTCCTTGACAGATTCCTTGAGCTCGAGCTCTCGGAGGAACCAGATCTCGCCACAACCCAGGCGATCCTCATCGATGGTGAGCCCGGCGATTGGGTACTGGACGAAACGCGTTACCGGCTCCGAACGACGAGTGCCCTAGCGGAAGGAGTCCACGAAGTCGCGGTCACTACCGGTTTGACCGATCTCGCTGGCCGACAACTCGAAAGCGATCATCAGTCGCCATTCGAGGTCAGCCCTCTGGTGCCCAACCTGCTCGTCTTCGACGCCGGCGATCCGCGCTATCTCACTACATCAGCACTCCTCAATACGCTAGGCTTTCATGGCCTCCAACACGACCCAGAGACCGGCTTCGTCTACATGAGAAACCGGTACTACGATCCCGAGCTCGGGCGCTTCATCTCGGCCGATCCCCTCGGCTACGTCGACGGGCCGAGCTTGTACGGCTTTGTGGGAAACACGCCGTTCAACTCGAGCGATCCGATGGGGTTGTATGAGGTCGATTTTCACTACTACGTGGTTTACTACATGGCGTATCTGGCGCTAGGGGATAGCAAGCGAGCAGGTGAGATCGCTTTTGCATCGCAATTCGTCGACGACTATCGACCAACATCCCCGGGTTATTCACTGAATCTAAAAGACATGGATGAGTACACGATTAACGTCCTTCAGCCTTTTCACTTCGTAGCGCCTTTCGAAGGAGATCGTCTGGGTGTAACAACTCGCGATAACCCGCTCGTTCGTCACTTGGTCGCGCGAGCACTAAACTCAACCGCTCCTTCCAGAGATACTCAAGTTGGAATGGCGTTGCACGCCTATGCTGACAGTTTCTCGCATGAAGGATTTGTTGGAGCGGTTGATGAAAGGAATAGGCGGATGGGCGGCGAGCATCCAAGATTTGAGCGACTCCCGCCAATGGGACATTTGCATGAGGTGCATGATGTGGATTACCCCTTCACAGATGCTGAGAAAGCCACAGAGGCGGCTTTGCAGATCTATCGCATTCTTCGTCTTTATGGTGAGAGCCATGGTGATGCCAAGGTGGGTCGCCTGACGAAGACCCGCCTTGACCTTCTTGGCGCTCAGCTAAGATCGATTTTTCGCTCTTTCGACGACACTAGCTCCAATCGACGTGCGGCGACATGGATCCGCTATCTTGAGCAAAGCCGCATTCCAGTGGAAAGGTACGGGCTGGCACCAGGGACCAAGAATCGAGCGAGGTTCTTTTGGGAGGCAAGGAGACTGCAGATGGAGGCGTGGGCAATTGGTCAGCTTGGACTTGAGCCACTTCAGAGTCTGGGGATCAAGCAAGTAGCAGGGAGCCAGCAGCCGGTTGGGCAAAACTAATGAGCTATCCCTTGCGTTATCTGTGCGCAGGTGTGGGGCTCGTGGCTGGGGTCGCTCTGATTCCGATTGCCTGGTTTATTTCGTTTGCAGCGGCTGGTGGAGGCGATGGCAGCGTAATACCTTACTCATTTTTTTTCCCGTATCTGATGTTCTTTCCAAGTGGTCCAATCGGAACGGTGATTTCGACTCTGCACTACCCTGTCTACGGTGTGCTATCGGGTTATGCGGTGTGCGCTAGGTCACGCACAGCATGGCTTGTCGCGCTTGCTCCTGTAGCCATTCATATCGGCGCGTTCCTCTTAGGCCTGGTACTCGGTCTTGCCGAGGTCTGAAGTCTTGGTGGGAGCAAGTACGGGAGACCGGCCTCATCTACATGAGAAACCGCTACAACGATTCAGGGAAAAAGGGGAAAAGGTGCCTGAGGAACATGGGGAGGAGTCTGGGGGAGTGTTGAGTTGGCCGGCCCTTCAAGCGGCCGGGAAAAGGTGCCTGAGGAACATGGGGAGTAGTCTGGGGGAACGTTGACTTGGCTGGCCCTTCAAGCTGTCAGGATTCCCGATTCCACCTTTGGCGTTGCTTCTAGA
>JBAUDS010000439.1:0-2113 GCA_049678185.1 Thermoanaerobaculia bacterium | reverse complement strand
CTCTGGCACGGAGCAAGAGCCGATTGATCCTGGATTTGAACAAGCTCCGGTGGGACAGAGTGGACGACCTGCGACCGCTACTGGAGAAACTCTCTGGCTACCGATCACACATCCGTCTGGTCCTGCCTAAATTGTCCGCCTCTCATCCCGAACTGATACTGCTGGTCGCCACGTTTCACCATTACAAAGGCTGAGCAAACTAACCGGACAGGAAGCTGCTTTTTGGGGCTCCACCGGCCCAGACAAGTTCTGAGGCCAACCTGCCACCCATGTCGTGAGGCCACCGTGCCGCCGATAGGCGGCGGTACCCAGCCGCCTATCGTGGCCCGTCCTACGGCTTACTGAGCCTTCGACCGCTCCTGGACCGTCCCTTCCCACTCGTAGGTCATGCTGTCGCCTTCGACCTGGAACGGCGAGATGGAGACGGTGACGACCTCACCTGCCGCAGGGAACCCCTCGAGCCCTCCTGCCGGAGTGATGACGGAGGACCATGTGGATCTCACCTCCTCACCAGATGCGGACTCGAGCGTCGCACTACCTGATTCGATGAGGCTCTTGCCGTCCGTGGCCCAATCGAGTTGGTAGTCTCTCTTTGAGACGAAGTCCGTGGGACCGTCGTAGGTGCCGTTGATGGTCATCTCGGTGATCCACTCCGACGGGCTGGTCGCCGTGACCTCGACGTCCAGAACCAGCTCGCTGTCGGGAAAATCAGGAAACGTAACCGTACGGACAACGCGATAGTTGCCGTGGGTCGCGTCAAAGAGGTTCATCACATCTTCACCGATTCTGCTAAGACCAGCAGAAGTGTGATGGGATGTTCACGTATGGGTGCCGAAAGTGGCTGGACTGAAGCCTTGGGGGAGCTTCGAGAAGGTGCACGTCGATTGACCACCCCGGCCGGTGTTGAATGACGCGGAGATGCTCCCTTCCACCGCCTCGCCGTTCACCATGCCCGTGATGCTCGACCGCGAGACGACGTCTAAATCGCGAGCGGGTGGCGGCTCGGGCTGCTGCGGCTCCGGATACGGCTCTTCGGCACACGCAGCGAGAAGAGCAAGCAGTGAGACTCCCACAGCGAGCGGCAGGAAACTCTTGGAATAAGGGCGTCCTTTGTGAAGCATATGGCTTCCTCCTATTGGTTCTCCCGGATTCGGCGCTCCGGGTCCTCACGGCCGACTCGACTGTATTGGTGCAGCCCACTCTAGCATAGACGCGAGGCTCAGCGGAGCGCCTGGAGGCCCACGGCCTGACGGCGGCCGCTTCAAACTTCGCAGATGGAGGTGCCGGCTAGTTTTCGCCGGTCGGCACGGCACAGAGCATGGTCTTGAGCTCCGACTCGCAACCGGTTTCGTCGTAGGCCGTTACTTTGTAGCAGTATTGTCTGCCGTTGACGAGGCCGGTATCGGTGTAGGTGGTGACGAGACCGGTGACGGTGATCGGTCGGCGTTGGGCCGATCGGGTGTAGTAGACCTTGTAGCCCGCCACCGACGGATCGGCGGTGTGCTCGTCGGTCCAGGTGAGGGCGACCTCGCCGCTGGCGGGGACGGCCCCCAGCAGGCGGGGTGCTGGAACCGTGCACCCCTCGGCTCTGCTCACCGTGGCCTGGGTCATGAGGATCGGCTTCGCACCGGGGACATTCATGTTGTGCGTCCAGAGCTGCCAGAGGGTGTCGCCCCAGGCCTTCAGCTGAGCGAAGAAGGGATCGCTCTGGATCACATAGGCCTCGGGCTCGCCGGAGGGTGTGGGGCTCGAGAGGGTGAGGTTCCCGTCGCCCCGGATCTCGTTGCGGAGAAACTCGACGTACTCGCGGCTGGTGGTCTGGTAATAGAGACTGACCTCGACCAGGCTGGCGCCCGGCGGGATGGTGAGGGAGATCTCGTCGTAGCCACCGTCATATTCGGCGGCGGTGAAGTAGCCCGGCTTGACCTCGCCTTGCCAGACCGGTTCTATCAGCCGGTCGTCGGCCTCAGCGATGCGGAAGCCCCTGGGTGGGATGCGGTTGTCTTTGTAGCGGTCGTCGGCGAGGGCGAAATGAAAGGTCTCGGTCTCGCCGGTGACGCTGCTCGAGTGGTGCATCTCGTAGACCAGCTCGTCCACATAGTCCTCACGGAGC
>JBAUDS010000438.1:0-3933 GCA_049678185.1 Thermoanaerobaculia bacterium | reverse complement strand
GCCAGACTCGCCTTGAGCAGCTCGTAGACCTCACGCTGCTGGCTGGTGGGTGGGAAGTCCGATTCGGCGATGGACCGGGTCAGGTGGGCAATGCGGCCATAGAGGAGGCGCCGCCAGCGTAGATTGTCCTGCCGGGCTCCGGTCAGCCGCAGGTCGAAGAACACACCCTCGATCTCCTTGAGCTTGTCGTCGAACGACACCCAGACACCGCTCTCGGTACCGAGATAGAGGAGATCCGGCCGCACCGGGTCCTCGCGCACAACGTGCGCATAGGAGAAAACGCTACGCGGCAGATCGGAGCTGATCGACTTCCAGGTCGCACCGTAGTCGGTGGTCTTGTAGACATACGGCTCGCTGTCACCGAGCTGATGACGGTCGATGGTGAGAAAGGCGGTGCCCGCCGCGTGACGCGACGGCTCGATGTTGCTGACCGTGCCGCGGGGAGGAAGACCGGGCAGCTTGGCGGTGACATTTGTCCAGTTCTCCCCGCCATCGCGGGTGACTTGTACCTGACCGTCGTTGGTGCCGGCCCAGATCAGGCCCTCTTCCAGCCGCGACTCGGCCAGAGCAAAGATCGTCGGCGCGATCGTCGGGCTGGCGTCGTCGAGGGTCAGCCCCCCGGTCCGTTGCTGGAGCTCGGGGTCGTCGGTGGTCAGATCGGGGCTGATCAAGGACCAGCTCTCGCCGCCGTCGGTCGTCTGATGGACAAACTGGCTGCCGACATAGACGCGGTTGTGATCGTGGGGAGAGATGACCAGGGGGAAGGTCCACTGAAAGCGGTAGCGGATGTCCTTGGCCGGCCAGCTTTCGATCGACTCGGGCCAGACGCTGACATCGCGGTTGAGACCGGTCTCCAGGTCATGCCGCTCGAGTTTGCCGTCGTAGCAGCCGCTCCAGACGATGTTGGTCTCCACCGGGTCCGGCACCGAAAAACCGCTCTCGCAGCCCCCCACCGGCCGCCAATCGCCGATCGGTATGCCCTTTTCACCGATCAGGTTATTGGAGGGGCCGCGAGTGGTGGGGCCGTCCTGACGATTGCCGTAGACGAAGTAGGGCACCCGCTGGTCGACGGCCACGTGGTACATCTGGGCGATCGGGAGTTGGGGCTTGAGCCACGAGCGCGTCCGGTTGATCGAGATCGACACGCCACCGTCGTGACCCACGATCATGCGATCGGCGTTCTCCGGGTCGATCCACATGTCGTGATGGTCCCAGCCGGGCTGATTCTCGGTTAGAAAAGAGGTCTTGGCCCCATCGAGCGAGGTGGAGTGCCTGACCGACATGAAGTAGATCTCGTCGCGGTCGTCCGGCGAAGCCAGCGCCCGGGAGTAGTAGAGGGGACGCTGTACCAGATCGTTGTTGGCGCTCACCATGCTCCATTCCTCACCGCCATCGTCGGAGCGCCAGACGACCCCTTGAAACTCCTCGATCGGCGCAAAGTCGCGATTGGAGCTGGTCTCGATCAAGGCATATACCCGGCTCGAGTCGTCGGCCGACATGGTGAGACCGATCTTCCCCCAGGGGGGCTTTGGCAGCCCATCGCCTTCGAGCCTTTTCCAGGTCTCGCCGCCATCACGCGTCACCCACAGGCCGCTGCCGGGGCCGCCGCTCTTGCGGCTCCAGGTGTTGAGCGAGATCTCCCACATGCCGGCAAAGAGGATGCGCGGGTTGTTGGGGTCCATCACCAGATCGGAGGCGCCGGTGTTCTCGTCGACAAACAGGATCCGCTCCCAGGTCTTGCCCCCATCGAGGGTGCGGTAGACGCCGCGCTCTTGCTGCGGCTGGTAGACACTGCCGAGGGCGGCGGCGTAGACGATGTCCGGATCTTGTGGGTGGACGATTACCCGACCGATGCGACCGGTCTTCTCGAGACCCATCCGCTGCCAGTGCTCGCCGGCGTCGGTTGATCGGTAGATGCCGTCCCCGATCGAGATATTGGCCCGCAAGAAGGTCTCACCGGTCCCCGCCCACACGATGTTGGAGTCGGTCAGGGCCACCGCCAGAGAGCCGATAGAGGAGACCGGGTGGTCGTCAAAGACCGGCTGCCAGTGAGCCCCTCCGTCGGTGGTCTTGAATATGCCACCGGAGGCCGCGCCGGCGTAGTAGACGGCGGGATCCCCGGGCACCCCCGCCACCGCCGGAACCCGGTTGCCCACTGGACCGATAAAGCGGTACTCGAGACGGTCGAAGAGCGTGTCGCGGCTGTCCGTGGATGAGGCTTCTGGAGCCTCGGCGGCGACGGCGGCACCGACTGTTGCGGTGATCGCGAAACAGACCAAGGCGATGGCAAGCAGAAACACTCTCGCGCAGCGCGTCTCGAGCATGAAGTCCCTCCCTCTTGCAGATTGGATTCCCGGCGCCGTGGGGGCGCCGAATGATTCCAGACCGGCAGAAGTTTAGCAGCCTACGGGAGCTCTAAGAACGGGCGCTCACCCCGGTCGGCCGGTGCTTTGCGTGGAGCCACTGACGCGTTAGGCTGTTGCCCCGAGGTTGGATTCAATCGATTCCTTGGAGGGAGAAACCAGCCATGAAGAGAGCTGTTCTGTTGATTCTCGCCCTGGTCGCCGTCCCGGCTCTGGCCCTGGGGCCGATGACTCACGAAGACGTCTGGCTGATGAAGCGGGTGGGGACACCGGTCCTCAGCCCCGACGGCAGCCTGGTGGTGGTGTCGGTCACCGAGCCGGCCTACGACGACGAAGAGAAGGAAAGTGATCTGTGGATCATCGCCACCGATGGCGGCGCAGCACCCCGGCGGCTGACCTCGAGCTCGGGTGGGGAAGGCGGCATCGCCTGGAGTCCCGACGGCAGCCGGATCGCCTTTGTCACCAAGAGGGAGGACGACGAAGAGGACCAGATCTACATCATGAGCATGACCGGACCCGGCGAGGCGAGACGGCTCACGAATCTTTCGACCGGCGCCAGTACTCCCGTTTGGAGCCCCGACGGCAAGTACCTCGCCTTCGAGAGCATGGTCTTCCCGGGTGCGGCCGACGACGAGGCCAACCAGGAGGAGGCCAAGAAGCTCGAGGAGCGTGAGTACAACGCCAGTGTCTACGACGGCTTCCCGATCCGCCACTGGGATCACTGGCGGGACGAGAAGCAGGTCCACCTCTTTGTCCAACCGGTCGATGGTGTGGGAGAGGCGAAGGATCTTTTTGCCGGCACCGACCTGGTTGCCGAGCCCGGGTATTCAGGCTCGCCTTCGCAATCCGGCGAGGAGCTCGAGGCGGAGTGGACACCCGACGGCTCGGCACTCGTCTTTGTCGCCACCTCGACCAGGGACCAGGCGGCCCGCGCCTTTGTCCCCTACTCTCTCTATTTGATCTCGGCGGAGGGGGGCGAGCCTGAGCGTCTTACCGGTGACGACGCCGGCTACGGCCAACCGATCTTCTCTCCCGATGGCCGTCACCTCTATTTTCTACGGCGGCCGATCACCGACTTTGTCTACAACCTGACGCGGATCGCACGCTTCGAGTGGCTCGAGCCCGCGTCTCTACAGGTTCTCGCCGAGTCCTTCGACCGGCCCGTGGACGACTTTGTCTTTGCCCCGGACGGCGATTCCGTGTACGCGATCGCCACCGACACCGGTCGGCGGCGGATATTCCGGATTGCCGCCGATGGCAGTGACGTGCAGCTGCTGGATACCGAGAGCCGCGGTGTCTACGCCGGCCCGCAGATGGAGGGAACAGGCGGCGCCCCGATCCTGGTGGCTCGCTGGGAGGACTCGATTCACCCAGCCGAGATCGTCCGCGTCGATCCCCGCACGGGTCAGCACGAAAGCCTGAGCTCGTTCAACGTCGAGCGGGCGGGCGATATCGACTGGTGGCTGTTCGAGGACTTCTGGTTCGAGAGCTCCAAGGGCCGGCGGATCCATAGCTGGCTGGTGCTGCCGCCGAGCTTCGACGAGGGCAAAAAGTACCCTCTGGTGCTGGC
>JBAUDS010000437.1:0-2481 GCA_049678185.1 Thermoanaerobaculia bacterium | reverse complement strand
AGGGCCTATTGGTTCTCCAAGGCTCCCTCCGGCGCCGAGATGGTCGCCGTGTGCCGGGCCGATCTCGACCAAGACAACTAGGATAAATAC
Source organism: Thermoanaerobaculia bacterium (assembly GCA_049678185.1). Classification (GTDB taxonomy): domain Bacteria; phylum Acidobacteriota; class Thermoanaerobaculia; order Multivoradales; family JAHEKO01; genus M0029. The sequence goes on along the minus strand of JBAUDS010000437.1, from coordinate 2,391 downwards.
CCTGGAAAACTGGGTAATCTCCTAGTTACCAAGCTTCTTCCTCCCCTTTAATCTATTGCTCATCGTAGAGAAAACGCCGGCACGGTGGTGGTTGAGACCGCCAGACGTTCGACGGCACAAACGAAACGAAGTACCAGGAGAAAAGAAATCATGAAGAACTTGCTCAAACCGATCCGCCATCGTCGCCGCCCTGCTGTTGGTCGGCACCATGACCCCCGCCTCGGCCGAGATCTGCGGCACACCCGAGGTGGTCAGAAAGGAGAAGTAATGATTACGATTTCTAATAGGAAACTTGCTTGCGCTCTCGGCGCGATTCTCATTTTGGGAATCTCTACCGTGGCAACGGCGGCGAACGTCGAGGTAATGCTCGAGGGACAAGGCTCCCAAAGCCTTGTGCCACTGACGGCATCGATTGCGATCGACATCATTGACAACAACATGATCACATTGAGCGTAACCAACACCTCACCTGAGGCATCCTCCACGGAAGCAGACGCACCCGTTCTCACGCGGATCGCCTTCGACGTGGGCCAGGATGACGCAACAATAGCTCTACTCGACAGCTCTCACACTTGGGAGTACACGGACAAAACCAAGCCTTTTTGCGGTAGAAAGCGAGGATTGCTTCCTTACGGAATCGTCGCGCAGAAACCCGCACCGCATACCGGGATCAAGCGCGGTGAGACCGGCGTAATGACGTTGCAGATCGACTCCGGGAATGACCTCACGGCAGCGTTCTTCGACGGTTTGGAATGGGCCTTGAAGTTCCAGGTTGTCGGAGAAGGCGGTGAGGACAGTGGCTGCTCATTCGGCAACGCAGAGCCAGTCATCGTGTATAACCCACCGCCGGTGGTCTACTATGAGTCGGAGTTCGTGGCGAGTGCTGCCGAGGTCTGGCCCGGCCTGCCGAGTCTTTTCCAGGAAGAGGATACGCGTGCCGGTTCGGTCGAGATTAACACCTTCGGTGGGCTCAGACCCAACGGTGATTTACCTACGGCGAATACGGATCCAGCGTTCGAGGCGGGCATCGTGAGCCTGCGCAGCGGGGATTCAGGCAACATAGTTGAGCAGAAGCATGTCGAACGCAAATGGCCACCGGCCCTCGACACCGACGGCTGCAGCACCAATGCCAATTTGAGTTTTCCTCAATGCTTCATTTGGGCCTACGACAGGGGCACATTAGCCGGTTCACTGGACGCGAATGGCCTGTTGGTCGCCAACGTTCCCGACAACGGCGCAGGCGACTCGAACTACCTCTTTGACAGTTCGGATATCCGGGTGGCAGTAGAGGGTGACCTCACGGCCGACTACAACATGTTCTCGACGATAGACAATGGTCACCAGACCATGACCGCGACCTGGGAAGTGCCGGCTGGCAGGGTATTGCGCGAAGAAACTCAAATGCTCTTCCGTGGCCGGTACGACTGGAACTGCAGCGGGTTGAACACTGAAGACGAGATGGTTCCGCTGTTCTACGTCAATGGTGCCGATTCGAACGACAACATGCAAGTCGACGGCGTGACAATCGTAGAGGATTCAGATACACGACTAACGATCACCGTGAATGTTCAGGTGGCTCTGGATGCGGTCCGGGATGCCTATGTTGAGCGGGGATTCGCTCTGGAAGGCGCTTGCTACGCTCCGTAGCGCTTTTCGAGGCGCCGCTCTGAGCGGGGCCTCAATAGAATACGCTTGATATCGGGCCTGCTCCACGAAGACGTGGGGCAGGCCTTTTTTATGTCCCTGATAGCTTGCGCCGGCAAATGGTCAATTCAAAGGGGCGATCGAAAGAGTAGAGGGAGTAGCGCTCGGTGGCCGAGTAGGAAATTGGTATTCTGGGTTCCACCAGCACGCTACATTGTGAGAGGGTTGGAAGCCCCCAAGCTGAGGGGCTAGCCTGATTGCAGAATTATCGAGCACCCAGAAGGGGATTGCAGAGAGCACTGCGTTGTTGGAACGCGAGGATCCCGTGCTTACAGTTAGACTCGAACCAAGCCCGCGCGGCAGATCGCGGCAGGGGGAGTCTTAGGCTATCTGGTCGAGGAGCTCGAGCTCGTGCGGTGGCCCGTGGGCCAGAGGCTCGGGCTCCTGGGCCGGCAGCTTGAGGCTCCGTCGGATCGCCCGAGCGGTGGCGAAGTCGGTGATGAAGGAGAGGATCTGCCCACAGGCTCGCTCCGCTCGAGGCGGCTGCGCCGCCGCGCCTTCGGCGCCTGCGGGTCCCTATCTCGCCACCACAGAAGGGGCACAACAAGGGGTCGATCTCATAGACCCTTCTGATGAGCTTTGCCCAACTAAGGCGGGCCTGGCGGGTGAAGGTGATCTTCCTGACCATGCATGAGAGCTCGGAGTTCGCGGCACAAGCGTTCGAAGCCGGGGCATCCGGCTACCTAC
>JBAUDS010000436.1:0-1641 GCA_049678185.1 Thermoanaerobaculia bacterium | reverse complement strand
ACCGACTACGCCATCGAGTGCTACTTCACGAACGAAGCAGTCAAAGCACTGGCGGCGGCTGAACGGGCGCTCGTGCTGTGGCGAGAGCTCGGCGTCACCATCCGAGAAGGGGATGTGCTTCGATGGATCTCCCGACTGCACTGGTGGCTGGGACACAGCGAGAAAGCTGTGGAAGCCGGCTTGGCTGCGGTCGAGGTACTCACCTCGGTCCGTCGATCGAAAGAACTGGCGATGGCCTACAGCAACCTGGCGCAGGTCTTCATGCTTGCCCAGCAAGCCGATGAGGCCGAGGCATGGGCGACGAAGGCGATCACCGTGGCGCGAGAGCTCGATGATCAGGACACGCTCGCCCACGCGCTGAACAACCTCGGCAGCACGAGATTGCGCGCTGGCGACATGGCGGGATTTGCCCTCCTCGAAGAAAGCCTCGAAATCTCGGTCAGGGAACAGTTCGATGACCACGCCGGCCGGGCGTACGCCAACCTCGTCTGGACCGCCCTCGACTACCGCCAGTACGACAAAGCAGAGCGCTACATCGACGAGGGGCTCGCCTATGCCTGGAATAGGGAGCTTGCTGGGTCCATCTACTACATAACCGCGGAACGCGCCCGCTTGGGTTTCGAGCGCGGTCATTGGTCGCAGGCCGAGAAGGATGCTCTCTGGGTGCTCGGCCGGCCGGAGGAACCCGGGATCACGAACATGCCCGCCCTCGCGACCTTGGCCAGGCTGTACGTCCGCCGTGGTCAACCAGAAGTCGAGAAGACTCTCGAAGAAGCCTGGCGGCTCGCCGAACCGACGGGCGAACTCCAAAGGATCGCTCCGGTGGCAGCTGCCCGAGCCGAACTGGCCTGGCTGCGTGACGATTTGCAGGGAATCGGCTCTGCGATCGCCGGTGCGTACCAACTCGCGTTGACCGCGGGACAGCCGTGGATCACCGATGAGCTCGCCTTCTGGATGTGGCGCGCAACCGGCACCACCGATCCGCTTCAAGGACCAGAGACGCCCTACGCCCGGCAGATCGCCGGAAGCTGGCGAGAAGCAGCGGACGCGTGGGCGCAAATCGGTTGTGTATATGAGCAGGCGATCGCACTCATGGACAGCGAAGACCCGCCGCGTCTCCTCGAGGCGCTCGACATCCTCGATGGACTGGACGCGACCCCGGCGGCCGCGAAGCTGCGCCGACGACTCCGCCGAATGGGCGTCCAAGGCGTTCCGCGGGGCCCAAGAAAGGAAACCCGGTCGCATCCAGCAGGTCTCACACCGCGACAAGTCGAAGTTCTCGAACTTGTTTCCAGCGGCCTGACCAATACCGACATTGCCGAGCGGCTCTTCGTATCGCCCAAGACTGTCGACCATCACGTGTCCGCTCTCCTTACGAAACTGGGCGTCTCGTCACGGAAGGAAGCTGCAGCGCTCGCTCGAGAACAGGGTCTTGTCTGACGCGTCCCGGTCGCTGTCAAACGGTGACAGCTGTCACCGGAAGACAACGCCAAACCGAACTGACGGAGCACGAATTCGTCAACGTGAGCTCCCAAATCCCGCATCCCGTCCTTCGGCGCTCCTCACGAGGGAGGGGCCTTCGATTCAGACATCCGGTGACCAGTTCTGCTCGAAGCGCGGTGGTGGGCCACAGTCCGGTTC
>JBAUDS010000435.1:0-4199 GCA_049678185.1 Thermoanaerobaculia bacterium | reverse complement strand
CGAAAATGTCCCCCACCGCCAGGTGGTCTTCACCATCCCCAAGCGTCTTCGGATCTTCTTTCGCTACGACCGCAAGTTGCTAGGTGAGCTGGCCGCTTGCGCCTGGCGAGCTCTGAGGCTCTACTTCGACGCCTCATTCGACGGCGCCGAGGTGACACCCGGCGCCGTGGGTTTCCTGCAGACCGCCGGCGAGCTGCTCAACTTGGGGGACTCAAGGCACCGCACAACGTTGCGCGCAGGTGGAACCCAGAAAACCAATTTCCTATTCAGCCTATTCAGCTAAAGTGGCACCTTCCACCAGAGAACGTGCCACGCCGACAGCTCGAGCGGCGCGAGATCCTGGTTTCGGTGTTCTCTCATATTTGCTCCGACTCTGCGTACTAAACTTCACCTACTGGTTTGACGGACAGCAGTGCCAGGTCCATCTCGTAACGACGTCCGATTTCTTCGATCACCAGATCCAAGCGATCCCGCACGAACAAGGAGTTCGCGAATGCCGAAAAAAGCACTCATTTTCTTGCTTGCGGTGGCAACCGCTCTCGCATGCGCTCAAAGCGGAGACCAATCAGGGTCCATCGACGCGAGTTCCATGCCTCGAGACCTCGAGACCTCGAGACCTCAGGTCCTCTCCGTCTACACCGTCAACTATCCCCTTCAATACTTCGCCGAGCGCATCGGCGGGGATCTTGTCGACGTCGTCTTCCCGGCGCCCGCGGACGAGGACCCGGCCTATTGGTCTCCCGATCCCGACACCGTGGTCTCCTTCCAGCGAGCCGATCTCATCCTGCTAAACGGCGCCGGCTATGCCAAATGGGCGACAACTGCTTCTCTACCGCTGGCCAAGCTGGTAGACACATCCGCGGCCTTAAGCAACCGCTATGTCCCTTTGACAGAAGGAGTTACGCATACCCACGGGCCGGAGGGTGAGCATGCCCACAAGGGGTATGCCTTTACCACCTGGCTCGATCCGATATTGGCCATCGGGCAAGCACAGGCGATCAAAGATGCCCTCTCCAAGGTACTGCCGGAGCAGGAGGAGCTCTTGGTCGAGAACTTCGAGCGGCTCCAGGCGGACCTGCTGGTCCTCGACGCCGAGTTGGAGCTGGCTTTCGGCGCTCTCGCCGACGAGCCCTTGATCTTCTCCCATCCGGTCTACCAGTACCTCGCCCAGAGGTATGGTCTCGAAGGGATCTCCCTCCACTGGGAAGCGGACGAGGCACCGAGCGACAAGATGTGGCGGGAGCTGCAGGATCTCCTCTCGGACCACCCGGCAAAGTGGGTTCTGTGGGAAGATACGCCGCTTGTGGAGACCTCTCGGCGACTCGCGGAGCTCGGTCTCGGGAGCGTAGTCTTCGATCCCTGCGCCAATACTCCTGCCGAGGGTGATTTCGGCACCGTCATGTTGGAGAACGTGAGTCGCCTGGAGCAAACAACCACCGAGTAGTCCTCGCCCGAAGGCTCGTGATCGACATCGGCAAGCAACTGGGTCTAACGGTTCTCCTTAACCTGCTGGCCTCCGCAATCTGCAGCGCCGAGTGCCCGCCCGCGGAGGAGATCCTCGACTACCTCGCCGGAATGGATCTCCGACTGGCCTCGAGAACCGCTCGCTTCTCGGTCGAGCCGCCCGAGCAGCTCTATGCCAAGGCGGCCGCCGACCCGGGCAAAGCGGCGACCGAGCGTGACGGCATGCAAGCAGCCGGTGTGATGGTTGCCGAGCTGCCGGTCGAGACTCTGTGGATGGCCATCAACGACGAGGATCACCATGCCGACGGCGACTACCTGCCGATCCGGTACTCGCAGGTTATCGGCGGGACCAGCCGTGGCCAGAGCCGTCTGCTCTTCCAGTACTTTCGCAAGCTGGGGGTCGGGCGCTGGTGGGTCGATCAGATGGACATGGATGGCGAGCTGTTTCAGCGCTCCAATGAGAAGCTGTGGGAGCTCCGCTGGCAGGACAGAATGGACTCCTACGACGGATCGCCGCCACCGGAGGTCCCGATCGACCCGAAGGTGCCGCCCATTCGAGAAACCAGAGGGGCCTGGCTGCTGGTGCCAATCAACGAAGGCTGCACACTGATTGAATACTCGATCTGGAGCGATGCCGGAGGTCTGTTGTCCAAAGCACAGCTGTTGATGGCACGATCGGTCATTCGCGACACCCTCGAGGGCATGACCCGATTCGCCGTCGAGCACATGAATCAATCGCATAGAATGTCCGAGTTTGTGCGCCCGGACGGGCAAATCCTGGCCTCCCCTGCGTCTCCCAAACCATACGAAAACTGAGTGGCCGATGAGGCTTCTTCAACAACTCCTTCTCAGTAGCGTCTGCCTGGCGCTGGCGGCGACCTGCCTCGCGGCCGACCCTCCTCCACCCCGGACCACAAAGCCTCGCCTACTTGTTCTGATCCTGGACGGAATACCCATCCGCACGGTGACCAAGGTTCGGGAGCAGGGAGCATTCGAGAGCTGGGGCCAGCCGGTGCCGATGGTGTCGACCTTTCCGTCGATGACCAACGTTGCCATTACTGCGATGCTCAGTCGACATCGAGTCGAGCCCATAGCAGGATACGAAAGGCGCTTCTTCGAGCCCGGACCTGACGGGTCCCTGACTGGGGGCTCGATCGACCGCCGCCGGTACCCATATCCTTGGCGACAGATGTTCCAGATCACCAATTCGGCCGTCAGGGGCGAAGCGGCCGCCTACTTTTCTCCCAAGAGCAAGGCAAAGAGGATGATCACTGCGATCGAAAAGGCCATCCTCGGATCGAGCGACGAGATCGTTCTTGCCCATGTAGGTCCCACCGATGTGCTCAACCATTTCCGCGGCGACGAGCCGGTCGAGGCCTTCCTGCTGCAGCTCGACCAGAGGTTGGCAGACCTCGAACAGCTGCACCTGGAGAAGTTCGGTCGACCGCTTCGCATCGTGATGCTCTCGGATCATGGCAACACCGAGAAGAAAGTGATTCCGGCCAAAGGCTTGCGGGAGACCCTGCAGCGGGCAGGTCTCGTCCACGGCAAGAGGCTCGAAGGGCCGAATGATGTGGTCACCCCCACCTATGGAGTGGTGAGCTACGGCGCGCTGTATCTCCACCCGGAGAATGCTGAAAGGGCGGCCCGGGCCATGGCCGGTCACGAGTCGGTCAATCTGGCCGCGTGGATTTCAGGCGACGGGGAGATCACCCTGATCTCCAGGGAAGGCGAGGCTGTGGTGCGGTGGCGTCAGGGGGCCGCCGGCCGCGAGCTCGCCTATGACACCCTGGACGGGGACCCCCTGCGACTGTCTGGAGTCGTGGCCGAGATGGCCAGGTCCGGATTGACAGATCGTTACGGTTTTGCCTTGGAAGAGGACTGGTTCGAAGCCAGCGCGCTGAGCGACTTTCCCGACGGGCCCCGGCGGGTGATCGATTCGCTGACTGGCAAATATGTGAGCAATTCTGCTAGCGTAATGCTGTCTCTGGAACCCGACAATGCCTGGGGTTTGGGCACCGCTCGGTTTGGGGCTTATTTGTTCGGGGGACATCTCGAAGGCACTCACGGTGGGCTCGATCGCACTTCGACATTGGGCTTCTACATGGCCAATAAGGCGCAGGTCCGGTCTCGGGTGGCCATTCGCGCGGCGGATGTCCTGGAAGACTGGCTGGCCGAAGGTGAGAGCTTGGCCATGGTAAGGATCGACTGAGGATGAAACGGACGGGTCCCCCCCCAGCGGCAGCCACTGTCAGCGTGCGATCCCGGGCGGAATCGCCCCTATTGGACAAGTGCGCGCAGTTCACCCGCGCCCGCGAGATGGAGGCTCTAGGGCTCTACCCCTATTTCAAGGAGATCTCCGACTCCGAAGATACGGTGGTTACCATCGAGGGGCGCGAGCGGATCATGCTCGGCTCCAACAACTACCTCGGCTTGACTCACCACCCAAAGGTCCTGGAGGCCGCCGAAAAGGCACTAAAACTCTACGGCTCCGGGTGTACGGGAAGCCGTTTTCTCAACGGCACCCTCGATCTGCATACCCGGTTGGAGACCGACCTGGCGGAGTTCATGGAGAAAGAGGCCTGTATGGTCTTCTCCACCGGCTACAGCGCCAATCTGGGTCTGATCACGGGTCTGGTCGGCCGCAACGAGAAGGTCTATCTGGACAAGCTCGACCACGCCTCGATCGTCGATGGCGCCCAACTCTCCTTTGGTGAGGCCGTGCGGTTCAGACA
>JBAUDS010000434.1:0-1677 GCA_049678185.1 Thermoanaerobaculia bacterium | reverse complement strand
ACCCGGCACGGCCGCACTGCTCGGCTGGACGACACCCGATTCGACCTCCCTGCGCAAGGCCACGAGCTCGTTGCGCACACCCTTGAGCGACTGGAATCTATGCTCGGGATCCTTCTCCAAACAGCGGCCGATGACCCGACCCAAGTGGTGAGGGAGCTCTTGCCTCAGCGTGTCCACGGACTGGGGCGTATCCCTGACGATGGAGGAAATCACCGAGATCGAGGTGTCACCCTGGAACGGCCTGGCACCCGTGGCCATCTCGTAGAGCAGCACGCCCACAGAGAAAATGTCCGACCGGGCATCGAGATCCCCCCGCCCTTCGAGCTGCTCAGGGGACATATAGGGGACAGTCCCCACCAGACGCCCCTCCTGGGTCAGGGGCTCGGTGACCAGCTGGGAAAATTGGGTCGGCTCGACCTCCGATCGGAGCTTGGCCAGACCGAAATCGAGCACCTTCACCTGGCCTCCCTCGGTGACCATGATGTTGCTGGGCTTCAAGTCGCGATGAATCACGCCCTGTTCGTGGGCCGCAGCCAGCGCCTCGGCCAGTGGAACGGCGATGTCGAAAATGCGCTCGACCGGCATCCCACCTTGGGGAATCAGCTCGGTGAGCCGCTTGCCCTTGACCAGTTGCATGGTGAGAAAGCGAACATCGTCCGCCTCCTCCACCGAATAAATCGTGACGATGTTGGGATGATCGAGCGCCGCCAGAGTCTCCGCTTCGCGCTGAAAGCGTTCCAACCGCTCTGTACTCCCAGCCATCTCGGGCGGTAGGACCTTGAGCGCGACCTGGCGCTTGAGCCTGGAGTCCTCGGCTAGGTATACCTCCCCCATACCACCCGCACCGAGCTTCTCGAGGATTTGATAGTGGCGCAGGGTCTGGCCGATCATCGGGAGGACCCTAGGGATCAGATTTTTCCTTCTTGGATGATATTCAGGCTAACACAAAGCCCGATCGCCAAAAGACTTCCCATCGCGGTATCCCATGAAAGAGCCCGAGATCGAGAGGAAGGGTGGTGCCACGGGTCGATCTCGGCCAATGGGGCGAGGTCGGCACCCTGTTGCTACTGATCGCCATCACCGTCAGGGTGATGGACATTCTCTCGGCCAAGATTCGCGAGCGGATCGTCTGAAAAAGGAGGTGGGGGCTTGGGGGTTCACCGATCGCCGTCCAGGTATCTTTCGAAACTCCGCACTGCATCCTCTTGGGCCGAGGTTTCGATCGATCCAGGCCGAAGCTGACGCACGGCGGAGATTGCTTCGTTTGCCGAAGCTCCCTCTGCCACGAGATACACCGCCGCCATTGTGCCTGACCGTCCGAGGCCTGCGGTGCAGTGGACACCGACTGGAATTCCGGCCGCTACTGAGTCCTCGACCACCGCAACAAACTCGATCATCTGTTCGAGCGTCGGGGGAGTGTAGTCCTGAACAGGAATATTGATTTGATCGATGGCGCGTTGGGCCAGCACCTCCCCATCCGGCGGATCCTCCGTCAGGGAAACAAGGACACGGATTCCTTCCTGTTCCAGAAAAGCGGCGTCCTGTTCGAGGGGGCGATCGCGACCCGGTAGCGGCATCGCCGCCAGCTCCCCTGGTATGACCCACGAAAAGCCCCGAGGAGCTTCAACCGGTCGAGCTTTGACCAGAGAAGCGTTTGCGCTCGGACCGGAATTCGGC
>JBAUDS010000433.1:0-2494 GCA_049678185.1 Thermoanaerobaculia bacterium | reverse complement strand
ATCGAAAGGAGGCTTGATGGGAAGCAAGAGTCAACGTCACGTGGTGGCAGTACTGTTGTTGGCCGCGATCTGTCTCGTGGCCGGGACAGGAACCCTGGAAGCCGGCGCCTCGAGAGCTGGTGGCGGCACGCAGGCAGCCGACGGGGACGCCATCGGCGCCTTTGTCGCGGGCCTGTTGTGGGCGACCACCGGTATCTGGGACATGGCCGGTGCCGGGCTGGATCCCAACGGCATCACGGGCAAAGCCGGTGCTGGGCTGGATCCCAACGGCTACACCGACTCGGCCGGTGCCGGGCTGGATCCCAACGGCATCACGGCCAAAGCCGGTGCCGGGCTGGATCCCAACGGCAATACCGACAAAGCCGGTGCTGGGCTGGATCCCAACGGCATCAAAGGCAAGGCCGGCGCGGGTCTGGATCCCAACGGCTAGGCGTCTGGGGATAGTGCGCCGCCGCTGGGCGAGCGGCCAGTTTTAGACCAGGCAAAGCCCACCCGACCTCGGTCTCCGAGGCCAGATTGGCTGTGGAAGCCTGGCTGGACAAGGGTCCGGCCGGGTGGTAGTGTGTTTTATTGCCAGGAGCACACTACCCATGCCCGCGACCCAAGGGCCACAGCTAGACCCCGCATTCGAGCAACTGATCCAGCAGCTCGAGCCTAAGACCAAGGCCGTTCTGGCTCGCCACCGGATTCCCGCCGAGGACGGCGAAGACCTCCTGCAGCAGACACTCCTCACCTTTCTCTACAAGCGACAGCAGATCCGATGCCCCGAGGCCTGGGTCCTTGGCGCGCTAAAAAAGAAATGTCTGGTGTACTGGCGGAATCGGCGCCGCTGTGTGTACGAAGGGGTCGACAACGCCATCCTCGAGTCGCTGGCCGACACCACCATCCCGGCCCAGGAGCGGTACAACCTCGAACATGATCTCACCGGTGTGCTGGCCACACTTCCGTCTCGCTGCCGCTCGCTGCTGAGCCTGCGATATCGGCAGGGATACAACCCCACCGAGACGGCCGAGCATCTGGGTTACAAGACCTCCAGCATCTACAAGTTGACCGAGCGCTGTCTGGCGTCACTCACTACCCGACTCGTGGCCTGTGGCCTGCTCGAGGAGCGTCAGGATGACTGACCGCCACCCCGATCGCGGGACCCTGGCCAAGTTCATGCGGGGTGAGAACTCGCCGCTCGAGAATCGCGAGATCGTCCAGCATCTGGTCAGCGGCTGCTCCGACTGCAGCAAGATCGCTCGGTCCTATTGGCCGGTCGATGGCGCCGGGGAGGCCGGGTCCGCCGAGATGCCCTACTCTTGGACCGCCGAGGGACACTTCGATGTCACCGAAGCATTCGAGAGAGTGCTGCGGACCATCGCCGACGAGGAAACGGCCCTGGATCGGGAGCGGGAAAAGGCTCCAGGGCTGTTCGCGGAGCTGGACTCCCACCCCGCGCCGCGGCGTCTGCTCCTGGCCCGCAACAGCGGCCGGTTCCAGACTTGGAGCCTGTGTGAGCTGGTGATCGACAAGAGCTTCGAGACCGGCTTTGTCTCACCGCCGGTTGCCGTCGAGCTCGCCGAGCTCGGTGTCGCCATTGCCGAGACTCTGGATGTCGAGCGGTACAGCTCGTCGTTGGTGCGGGATCTAGAGGCCCGCGCCTGTAGCGTTCTGGGTAACGCTCGCCGACTGACGGGTGATCTCCGCGGTGCTGAAGAGGCCTTTGGCGAGGCCGAGGGACTGCTCGAAGAGGGCACGGGTGACGTCATCGAGGAGGCGCGGCTCTACAATTTCACCGCCTCCCTGCGCAGCGACCAGAGGAGGTTCGACGAGGCCATCCGTCTGGCGGGTCATGCCGAGACGATCTATCGGCGGGCCGGTGATCACCACCAGATGGCGCGCTCGATAGTCAGCAAGGGGCTCTTTACGGCCTACTCGGGCGACTGTGAAAGTGCCATCGCCATCCTGGAATCGGCGCTGGCTCACCTCGAGCCGGAGCAGGATCGACGGGTGACCCTGGCCGCGCAGCACAACCTCATCCTCTGTCTGAATGAGTGTGGCCGGCTGCAAGAGGCGTTGAAGCTCCTGGTCAAGGCCCGTCCTCTCTACGCCAAGTACGGTGATCCATGGTCCAGAACCGGTCTCCTCTGGCTCGAGGGCAAGATTGCTACCGGTCTGGAGAGGGCAAAGGAGGCCGAGCACGCCTTCTCCGGGGCTCGCCAGTCCTATCTGGAGCTCGAAAAGCCGCTCGACTTCGCCCTGGTATCTCTGGACCTGGCCGCGCTACATCTCGGCGAAGGACAGACCGATGCCGCCCGCCGTGTGGCGGAGGAAATCTTGCCTATCTTCCGCTCGCGCCAGATCCAGCGCGAGGCTATCGCCGCCGTCATGGTCTTCCAACGGGCGGTGGAGAAGGACCGGATCACCTTCGAGCTGATCCATCGGCTTTCCAAGTCGCTCGAAGAATCTCGGGATAATCCGAGACTCCGTCAAAAAACGACCGCCAAGTAGG
>JBAUDS010000432.1:0-11112 GCA_049678185.1 Thermoanaerobaculia bacterium | reverse complement strand
CATCTGGACGCTGGTCCTGTTGACCATCGGCTACAGCATCGTCGGTCGCGTTTCGAAGACGGCGGCTGGGCTGACCGTCGTCCTGCTCTGGGTTGTCTACGCCCTGGCCAAGGTAGGCTGGGCGTCGATCGCGGGCTAGGCCCGAAGGCCGCTCCGGTCAGCCACTACACGATAGAGGGAGGCCAGTGTTGAAACGCGTCATCATCGGGATTGCGGTGATCCTCGCCCTGGGTGCGATCGTATTTTTCAGTATCCGGGCCGGCGATCGCAAAAAGCCGATTCGGGTCTATCTGGAGGAGATTGAGCGCCACGACGTGTCGCGGCTGGTCAAGGCCGGCGGCGAGATCGACCCCCGGGTCAAGGTCAACCTCTCGGCCCATGTCATCGCCCGGATCGAACACCTCTTCGTCGAGGAAGGGGACAGCATCGAAGCCGGTGATCCCGTCCTCGAGTTGGAGAAGGAGGCCTTCGTCGCCATCCGGAATCGGGCGGCCGCCGAGGTTTCGATTGCGCGCTCGCGGCTGCGTCAGGCCGAGATCGAGCTCGAGGACAACGAGCTCAAGCTACAGCGCATGCAGCGACTCGCGGACGAGATGGTCATCTCGAGCGAGCAGCTCGAATCGTCGCAGCTCCAACACAAGTCGGCCGAGCTCAAGCTGGAGCAGAGCCGAGAGGCCATCCTGCAAGCCCAGGCTTCGCTGGAAAAGGCCGAGGACGACCTGGCCAAGACCACGATCTACGCACCGCTCTCGGGTCGGGTTATCGAGCTACGAGCCGAAGAGGGAGAGGTCGTGGTCTCCGGCACGATGAACAACCCGGCCTCGGTGATCGCAATCATCGCCGACCTCTCCGAGATCCTGGCGGTGGTGGATGTCGATGAGACCGAGGTGGCCTACCTCGCACTGGGGCAGTCGGTCGAGCTCGAGGTGGACGCGCTCCCCGACGAGACCTACAGCGGACGGGTGGTGGAGATCGGCAGCTCCGGTTTTCAACGCAACCGGCAGCCCGATGTCACCTTCTTCGGGGTCAAGATCCTGCTGGAAGAGCCGGAAGAGACCTTGCGCACGGGCATGTCGGTTCGCGCGCGGATCAACACCGCCGAGAAGACCGATGTGCTGGTGGCGCCGATCCAGGCGGTGGTCGATCGACCGCCGCTGGCCGATGGGGACGAATCGCAGGACAACGCCGACGAGGCCACAGCCGAACGCGACGAGATCCGGGTCGTCTTTGTAGTCGAAGAAGAGGTCGCCCGGCAACGGGCGGTGGAGACCGGTTTGTCCGACGAGACTCACGTCGAGATCCTTACCGGGCTCGAGGTGGGGGAGAAGGTGGTGACCGGCCCCTATCGCTCACTCAAAGAGCTCGACGACGGTGATCCAGTCAAGCTACGCAAGCAGGGTGACGACGAGGATGACGATTGATGGCGCTGATCGAGCTCCACGACGTCCACAAGACCTACGAGATGGGTAGCGAAGTGGTGCGGGCGCTGGACGGTGTGAGTCTCGAAGTGGAACCGGGAGAGTATCTGGCGATCATGGGACCTTCGGGGAGCGGCAAGTCGACCCTGATGAATGTGGTCGGCTGTCTGGACCGACCCTCCTCGGGCACCTATGTCCTCAACGGGGAGCCGGTGCAGGATTTCGACGATCAAGAAATGGCGGCGGTACGCAACAGAGAGATCGGTTTTGTCTTTCAGACCTTCAATCTGCTCAGCCGGACCGACGCGCTCCACAATGTCGAGCTGCCGTTGATCTACTCCGGTCTGGCGCGCAAGGAGCGTCGTCAGCAGGCCGAGAGGGCACTCGAGCAGGTGGGTCTGGCCGATCGTATGCATCATCAGCCGAGCGAGCTCTCCGGGGGCCAGCGGCAACGGGTGGCCATCGCCCGCGCCCTGGTCAACAACCCATCCATCCTGCTGGCCGACGAGCCGACCGGCAACCTGGACTCCACCACCTCGCAAGAGATCCTGGAGCTGTTCGACCAGCTCCAGGACGAAGGCAACACGGTCATCCTCGTCACCCACGAAAACGACATCGCGAAGCACACCAATAGACAGGTGCAGCTGATGGACGGCCGAGTGGTCTCCGACGGTGCCGTGCCGGAGACGACTGGGGAGTAGCCGCCATGGTCGTGATGGAGAACTTTCGCATCGCCTTCCGCGCCCTCTGGGCCAACAAGATGCGATCGATCCTCACCACCCTCGGCATCATCATCGGGGTGGCGGCGGTGATCGGTGTGGTGTCGATCGTCCAGGGTCTCCAGCATCAGATCACCCAGCAGCTGCAGGGAGTCGGCGCCACCTATGTCATGGTGCTGCCCGATCAGAGCCGGAATCAGGGTCCGGGGGTGGTGGTGCGGCAGGTCAAGCTGACCTGGGAGGACGGACAGGCCATCCAGGAGCGGGTGACCGGCATCGAGCTGATCACGCCTCTCATAGGCGGCAACGAGCAGGTCAAGTACCGTGACCGGCAGCATCAGACCCTGGTTCTGGGAGTCAACGAAGACTGGCCGGAGGTGAGCAACCACGCGGTCGAGAACGGGCGTTTCATCTCCAGCCTCGACCTGGAGCATCGGCGACGAGTGGCCGTGGTCGGCCTGCGGGTAGTCGAGGAGCTCCGGCTCGGGGATCGACCGATCGGCAAGGAGATCTACGTGGGCAGCCTACCGGCGACCGTCATCGGTGTCATGGAACGGGTGGGGCAGTCGCTGGGCACCGATGTAGACGATCTGGTCTTTATTCCTTTCGATACCTCGTTGGTGGTCTTTGGCCGAAGCTCCGCGGATCAGGTCCAGCTCCGCTTGCAGACGACCAGCGCCGGGGTGGTGGAGAGGGTGCGGGACGACATCGCCCGCCTACTCCGGCAGCGGCACAACATCGCCGAGGGCCAACCGGACGACTTTCAGATTCTTCTCCAGGACGAAATCTTGAGCACCGTAAATACGATTCTGGGCAGCGTGACGGCGGTGGTTGGTGCCGTCGTCGGCGTGGCGCTACTGGTCGGTGGCATCGGCATCATGAACATCATGCTGGTGTCGGTGACCGAGCGCACCCGCGAGATAGGCATCCGCAAATCGGTGGGGGCCCGCCGCCAGGACATCCTCGTACAGTTCCTCATCGAGGCGGTAACCCTGTCTCTGCTGGGTGGCGTCCTGGGGATCGCGGCCGGCTACGGCATCGGTGCGGTGGTGGCGGGCTTTCTTCCCGGTGACTGGCCACCGGCGCACGTGCCCTGGTGGGCCATCGCCGTCGCCTTCGGCTTCTCGGCTATTGTCGGCACCTTCTTCGGCATCTATCCCGCCAGCAAGGCGTCGAAACTCGATCCCATCGACGCGCTGCGGTACGAGTAGGGAGGGCTCGAGGGCCTGGCCCCCCACCCCGGCCGGCACGGAGGCCGGCCGCTTCGAGCTCTGATGGCGCTTGGGCCGCGCTTTGAAAACGTTGTAGCCGTTATTCGATACGGATGGTCAGCTCCCCGTCGTCCTCGATGTCGAGGTGGAGCTCACCGTTGCCCTTGGCGGCCCGAAGGGCGGTCTCATCGCCCGCCAGGCAGGCGGCGATCGACCAGGGCATGGTGATCTCAGCCTTCTTCTCACCATCCTCACGGATGGTGAGCTCCAACTGTCCCTTGCGCCGCCGAGCCTTGATTACCTGATCCTCGGTCTCGAGCGTGTAGCGGGAACCCTCACCGCGACGGCTCAGGTGGCGGAGCATGGCCATGGTGTCGGAGTCCAGGTCGGTATCGCAGTTGAGCTCTTTGCCGGCCAGACCGCCGACCAGGTGGTTGACGAAGTCGCCCGAGATCGAGAATGACAGGGCCTGGTCCTCCGGCCCGTCGATCTCCACTGTCAGGGTCTTGGTCTTCTCGCCGGCCACGACAGCGCCCGGGACAACCAGCAACATCAGGGCCAGGCCCGACAAGAACACAGAAATCACTTGGCATTTGATAGTCATCTCACAACCCTCCTACAAGAGGGCCTACGAGAGGTCGGCGGCTGGAGTTTCGGCGGTTTCGCAGACCGGGAGATTGCTCCGCCGCAGGCCTTCGGGGAGGTCGGTCTCGTCTAGAGGAGACCACGGGCCGACGAGTGAGGTGGCCGTCTCCCACCGGTCACCTTCATGTCGGTAGAGCCGGCCGAGTCGGTAGAAGGTGCAGGGCCGAACACCGACGGCGTACAGACCGAGCTCGGGTAACCAGACAAGCCCGAGATTCTCGACGCCTTCAGGTGGGGGAGAGCCGGTCGCGGTTACGGGTGGGGCCGGCGGGGTGCCGCCGCGATTCGACCAGACACATTGGCGCTGGTAACCGGTGGCCGAGACCTGGGTCGAACAACAGCCGATCGGCAGCAGCGCCACGAGCGCCGCCAGTACAAGAAGAAGGGCCCGCATCCCGCACAAGATAGCCTGTCTCCGATACCCCGGTCCATGCCCACCACCGCCGACACACCGCACTCATTCCGAGTAGAATCTGCCGCCAGGATGAATGGATCAGGAGAAGAACGCCGATGACACTTCGCCGGCTCGTGCGCGAGCCCCTCGTACATTTTCTGATTCTCGGTATGGGGCTTCTTGTTCTCTACGGGGTCTTTGGTCGAGAGAAGGAGGTGCGCGACGATCGCATCGTGGTCTCCACGGCCCAGATCGAGCGCCTGGCCGCGCTGTGGGCGAGACAGTGGCGCCGGCCACCCACCGAGCAGGAGCTGACCGGCCTCATCGAGAGTCACATCCGCGAGGAGGTCCTCTTCCGCGAGGCACTGGCCATCGGTCTCGATCGTGACGACACCGTCATCCGTCGCCGTCTGGCGCAAAAGATCGACTTCCTGGCTCAGGATCTGGCGCTTCAGGGGACACCACCGGAAGCGGATCTGCGTGCCTTCTTCGAGGCGAATAGCGACAAGTTTGGCGTGCCCGGCCGCATCAGCTTTAGTCACGTTTATGTGAACCGCGATCGGCGCGGGGCCGCGGCCGAGTCGGATGCCAAACAGATTCTCGCCTCGTTGCGCGCCGGAGCCGATCCGCGCCAGCAGGGCGACCGTTTCATGCTCCAGGATCACTATGCCCTCCGATCTCCGGACGAGGTCGCCCGCGAATTGGGAACGGCCTTCGCCACCGCGATCTTCGAGCTGCCCGTCGGAGACTGGCACGGTCCGATCGAGTCGGGCTACGGACTCCATCTGGTGCGGGTAGAAGAGCGGGAAGAGCCTTACCTACCGGAGTTCGCCGTGGTCCGCGACAAAGTCGAAACCGAGTACACCTCGGTCAAGCGACGCGAGACCAACGAGGCCTTCTACGCCAAGCTACGCGAAGGCTACGAGATCGTGGTCGAACAGCCGGTGCCCGAGCAGGAGGCGTCCGCCGCGTCGCCAACACCCGGCCAGAGCTGATCCTGAGGATCCGGCATCACTTCTTCTTGAAAGACGGCTCGCGATTGGCGAGCTCACGCCGGAGAGCGGCGATCTCGGCGGTCAGCTGTCTGGCCACCTCCTCGAGTCGCGCCAGACGGTGCTCGAGGTCCTGGCTGGCCGGTGGCAGTGGGGAAGATCCCGGCGCCGGTTCTGGCGACGGTACCGCTTCCGTCATCTCCACGCTGAGCAAGTGAGTCCAGCGGTTCTCCTTCTGTCCCGGCTGACGCGGTAGCTCCCTGACCAGCCCGAGCTCTGCACCGGCGAGGGTGGACAACGTGGCCTCGACCTGGCCAAGCTCGGCGAAGGCGTGCATCCGCTGGCACCGGGAGCGGAGCTCCCCCGGTGTCTGGGCTCCCCGTACCAGGAGCTCGGCAAGGATCGCTTTGCCGGTGTCGCCTAACGGCCACTTCGAATCCAGGTTGTGCTGCCAGCGCAGAACCCGAGCTGATTGAACCCGCCAGACCAGCATCTCCCGCAGCAGACGAGAAAGCGCTGCGTCGACCTCCTCGCCGGCAAGCTTCAAGACGGGGTGGCGGTTGCTGCGCTGATTGACGGCCGCGGTGAGGGCGGTGAGAGAAAGGGGATAGCCGTCCGGCGTCGACAGCTCCTTTTCCAGCAGACATCCCAACACACGAATCTCGATCGCGTCGAGGGGACGCGAGGGGCGGAAGGCGCTCATGGCTGAGACCTCGTTCCGGGTACCGGGTCGCCGGGTGACCAGCCTTTGCTCTGCAGGGCTTGCAGATAGGAGATCACAGCGGATCGTTGGGAGTGGGTGAAGAGGAGCAGCAGGTCTCCCTCGCGGGCCCAGGTGAGAGCTTGACGGATGGCGTCCATCTCTGAGTCCGCCCGGCCGATGGCCTCGGGTGAGAGTCCCTCTGCGAGCAGGTGGTCGACGATCATGGCGGCGACCTCACCCACCGGCCGCCCGCGGAGGTACTCGGTCAGCTCCTTGACGATGACCCGATCGGGCCGCGCATCGGCGATCGTCGAGGCCAGCTGGCGAATCGAATCGTCGTCCCGGTCGCCGGCCTGACCCGTGCTGACCAGCCGCCGCCGGGCAGGCATGGCCGACGCCATCTCGAGCAGGGCTTTGATCCCGTGGGGATTGTGGGCAAAGTCGACGATGGCGGTAACCCGGTCGAGCTCGAAGACGTTGAGCCTCCCCGGATTGTCGTGGGAGTCGCCCTGGAACCCCGCCAGTCCACTGCGGATGGCCTCCATGGACACACCCAGCGCCACCGCCACACCTACGGCACCGAGGGCATTGGCGACATTGTGCCGGGCCGCACCACCCAGGGTCAGGGGAATCGACTCGACAGAGGTCACCGGTTGGGTGTCGGGACCGCGATCGAAGACGATTTGGGGACCCACCAGCCGGCAGCCGTGACCGCCTTTGGCACGGTGTCTCTCCACCAGCATGTTGTCGGCCTCCAGACTGAACCAGGTGATCGGCAGCCCGAGCTCGAGACCATGCCGGGACAGCAGCGGGTCGTCGGCATTGAGGACCAGGCGTTTGGCCGCCTGGTGAACGATGAGCTTAGCCTTTGTCAGGTCGTCGAGATCGTAGATTCCCGACTCGCCGAGGTGATCTTCAGCGATGTTGGTCACCAGCGCGACGTCGGCCCTCCGCACGGCCAGTCCACGGCGCAGCATGCCACCACGGGCGGTCTCGAGAACGGCGACTTCGGCCCCCGGATGCCGCAGCACCTGGCGAGCGCCTCCAGGGCCCGAGTAGTCCCCTTTTTCGACCACCTCATCACCGACGCGGATCCAATCCGTCGAGCAGGAACCGGCCACCTTACCCGCCGCGGCAAGAATGGAGGTCAACAACCGAACGGTCGTACTCTTGCCGTTGGTGCCGGTCACCAGGGCCACCGGGATGTCGTGCACCCTTTGCCAGTCGATCTGGTCCAGCGCCGGCAGCTCCCGGGCGTGCCAGGTCATGGAACCGGTCCCCAGGCCAACCGACGCCTGGTCGTCGTCCGACAGACACGACACACCGTGCTCGGCCGCGGCGGCGAGCAGAGCCATGAGTTGGGTATTGGATTCAGCAGCGATCTCGGCACGCAAACGGACACCGGCCGCGGCCAGATCACCCGGCTCGGTGCCTTCGAGCTCGGCACGGGCAGCGGCGAGTGCCCACTCGTTGACCTCGGTAGCGGCATAGAGCGCGTCGATGGGGGCGGTGAAGGCGAGGGTAAGACCCCCCGGGTGGGAGCGATGGGCAAGCTCGGAGTCCGGCCACCCCACCTCGGCGAGGATTCTTCTTGCCTGGGACTGCCAGACCTCGATCAGCCGTGTCGGGTCCTCACCTTCGAGCTCGACCTCGATCACCGCTCCTGGTCCCGCGAGGAGCAGGTTGGGGCCGGTAAAGCGACGCGAGTCAGCGAGCTTCATGACTCATGGGTCCAGGTGGCTAGTCGTCTTCTTCGCGGGCAATCCACACGCCACGCTCGTCGGTGATGATCTCTTCGGCGCCGGTCAACTGTGAGACCGAGGTGTCGATCGGCGGCCGCGTGGGCACCGGTCGCGGCTCAGCCACTGCCGGCTGGACAGACAGATCGGGAGAGTGGTGGATGATCTGCTTCCAGGTGCGGTTGATCTGGTCGCCAAAAATGAGGAGAAGATCGCCGGCGGCGGCCATCTCGAGGGCTGCCTGGACCGCGTCGGGCTCATGGGGCTCGACGGTGACGGCCTTGTCGTCGACACCCGCGGCCACGAGCTCATCGCGCAGCATGAGCGGCACCTCCCGCTCATCGCGACCCCGCGGATTGTCGTCCCGGCGGCAAACATAGTGATCGAAGTGTCCGGCGCAGAGCCTCGCCACCTGGCGGATGTCCTCATCCCGGCGGTCGCCGGGAGCGGCCAGGACAGCGATTCGCTTGCCCGTCGGCTGCAGCTGCTCCACAAAGTCGACCATGGCCTGGATGGCGGCCGGGTTGTGGGCGTAGTCGAGGATCACTTTGAACGGGTGCTCATCGAAGACATTCATCCGGCCGGGAGCCTGGAAATAGGTAGTGTCGAAGGTGCGCAGTCCCTGGCGGATATCGTCGAGGGAGACCTCCATGCTGAAGGCGACCGCCGAGGCGAACATGGCGTTCTGCACGTTGTGGATCGCTCGCCCCTCCATGGTCGCGGGGATGAGATGGGTCCACAGCAGGGGAATATGCGTCCCCTTGTCGTAGAACGTGATCATGTGGCCGTTGATGCCCTCTTCCAGCACGGCCGCCCGGCCCCCAGCCCGGATGTGCTCGCGCACGAGCGAGTGCCGGGGGTTCATGGTGACGTAGCAGAGATTCTCGGCCTTGGTGAAGTCGGCCATCTTGAGACAGAGGGCGTCGTCGGCATTGAGGACGGCCGTGTTCTTGGCCACCTCGACGACGATGCGCTTGACCTCGGCCAGCTGCTCGACCGTGTCGATTCCCTTCAAACCCAGATGGTCGGACTGGACATTCAGCACCGCACCCACATCGCACTGGCGGTACCCCATCCCGGCTCGCAGCAGACCGCCACGCGCGGTTTCGAGCACCGCCACCTCGACCGAGGGATCGCGCAGCACCATGCGGGCGGCCACGGGCCCGGTCATGTCCCCGGGGACCGTCAGGTGTCCGTCGATATGAACCCCATCGGTGCTGGCCAGGCCTACCTTGCGACGGGCCATCTTGAAGATGTGAGCCAGCATGCGGGCTGTCGTCGTCTTGCCGTTGGTGCCGGTGATCGAAGCAATGGGAATCCGCGATGGTGTCCCCGGTTGAAAAAGCATCTCCATCACTGGTCCGGCGACATCGCGGGGTGTGCCCTCACTGGGTGCTACGTGCATGCGAAACCCGGGGGCGGCGTTGACCTCGCAGATGGCGCCCCCCACGACCTGGAAGGACTCCGAGATATCGGTGGTCAGAAAATCGACGCCGGCGACATCCATGCCCACCGCCCGGGCGGCGCGCATGGCCATCTGACGATTGTCCGGGTGGACGATGTCGGTGACGTCGATGGCCGTACCGCCGGTGGAGAGGTTGCCGGTGGAGCGCAGATAGACGATCTCGTCCTGCTCGGGCACCGTCTCGCGGGTGTAGCCCTTCAACTCCAGGAGCCGTTCGGCCTGGTGGTCGAACTCGAGCCGGGTCAGAACTTTTTCGTGGCCGATCCCCCTTCTCGGGTCCTGGTTTATTACCTCGACCAGCTCTTCGATGGTGCTCGACCCATCCCCCACGACGTGTCCGGGGACCCGTTTGGAGGCGGCCACCAGCTCGCCATTGACCACCAGCATGCGGTGGTCGAATCCGTCGATAAAGCCCTCGACGATGACGGCCCGGCTGTGCTCGCGGGCATTGCCAAAGGCCACCCGCACGGCCTCCTTGTCGCTCAAGTTGATGGAGACCCCGCGACCGTGATTGGCATTCAAGGGTTTGACCACCACCGGATATCCAACGCGCTCGGCGACCCGCACCGCCTCCTTCTCGTCGTAGACCAATTGTTGTCGAGGAACGGGTAGGCCGAGGTCACCGAGAATACGGTTGGTCTCCTCCTTGTCGGAGGTGATCTCGACGGCAATGTGCCGGGTCTCGCTGGTGATGGTTGCCTGGATGCGCTTGCCGTAGTGCCCGTGCCCTAACTGGATCAGGCTATAGCGATTGAGCCGCAGCCAGGGGATGTCCCGTTCCTCGGCCGCCCGCACCAGCGCGGCGGTGCTGGGTCCCAGGGTGCGGCGTTGCGCAAAGCGGATAAAGGAGTCCCGCTCCTCGTCGAAGTCGAACTCTTCACCCCGCTCCTGCTCCGAGGTCAGCTCAGGAGGGAGCAGGTGGTGGAGGAGCCGCAGGGCCAGCCGGCCCGCCTCCAGCCCGACCTCGTCGTGCTCGTATTCGTAGACCACGTTGTATTGGCCGGGCTCGCCCGACCCACGGGTCTTGCCAAACGTCACCTTGGCACCGGCGATATTCTGCAACTCGATGGCGACATGCTCGAGCACATGACCAAGCCAAGTTCCCTCGCCCTCCCGCAGCCGGCGCACAAAACCTCCCGGCTCCCGATACGAGCAACCGTGCTCGCGCAGCCCGGGGAGCATCTCCAGCAAGGGCTCGATAAAGAGCTCACCGAGCCGCGTGCTGGGCCACTCTTCCAGCTCTCCCAGATCGACCAGGAGCCGGATCACCCGAAAATGAGCGTAGAGACTGGGACCGAGATAGACCGAGCGCTCGAGGATCTTCACGAGAGCTTCCCGACGGTAAGCTCGGCCGGGGCCGTAGCGGTGCGCGCTTGGATGTCGTAGCTGGCGCCCTCGATGAGGATGTGGATCCGAACATTGAGCAGACAAACCGGCTCGTGATGCTTGGTCGAATCCATGGAGGAGAACTCCAGATCCGAGGGATCGACGATGGTGATGGCACCACTACCCCGGACCTCGAGACGATCATCGGGATCGATAAAGGCGGCCGTGTCTTCGTCGAGACCGATGCCCACCGGCCGCGGGTTGTAGGCCAGGGCAGTCAACAGGCGCCCCAGTCGATCGCGCTCCCGAAAGTGCTGGTCGATGATGGCGGACTGGGTCAGACCGAGACCCGGGGCCAAGGTGACGATGTCGGCGCGCGGCGTGGGGCCTTCGGCGCCAAAGGCGATCATGTGCTCGGAAAGAAAAGCCGCCCCGGCCGAGGTCCCGGCGACATGCAGACCCTGACGATTGCGATCCCGCAGCATATCGGCGACCGGTGA
>JBAUDS010000431.1:0-1687 GCA_049678185.1 Thermoanaerobaculia bacterium | reverse complement strand
ATCCGATCTCGGGCTCACCGGTGCGGTTCTATGTGCTCGAGGTAAACGCGGTGACTGACGGTGAGATCGATCACGGGATCAAGACCGAGATCAAGCTCGACACCTTGAAGATCACCGGCGAGCCGGGCTCGGTCTCGGCAGAGGTGAAGATCTGGCTCCAGGGTCTGGGCGATTTTGCCAGCGCCTTCACCACGGCGAAGATGGATGGCTCGTTCAGCCTGAGCCTCCCGGCCTCCGCTGATCAGCGATTCCTGCTGATCCTGGGGGCCCGGGTGACCAGCGACGAACCGCTCGTCGTCTCCTTCAACGAGGCACTTGATTCGACCTTCTCCGGGATCGATGTTCTGGACGCGAATGGCAAGAGCGTGGTGCCCCGGGTCGAGCCCCTCGGCACCCGGGAGACCGCTCTCATCACCTCTCCCACCGGCTGGCGTGCCGGGGAGACCTACACGCTGCTTCTCGACCCGAGTCTGAAGGACGCCAGCGGCAACACCTGGGGCGACACCGTCGCCATCGACTTCGACGTCGTGGGTACCACCAAGCTCGACACCTTCGAGCTCGACGCCCGAGATGTGGCCCGGTTGGGGAGCTGGCTCTTTGTGGCCGCCGATGCCCAGGGCCTGGTGGTGCTCGACGCCAGCGATCCGGCCAAGCTGAAAGAGGTAGTCCCCAATACCAGCTTCCCGTTCCCGCTGAACGACCCTGTATCGGGTGTCGATGTCGATCCCCACGGACGAGTGCTGGTCGTTGGTGGCGGAGCCGAGACTCCAGGGCAGCTCAAGATCTTCGACCCGCTGGATGTGGATCCGGAGCGGATGGCCAACAACGATCCGAGCCACCTCGAGGCCTGGAACGGATCCACCCTGATCTCCGATTCGCTTTCGGCCGCGCAGTCGGGAACCAGCAATCCCGCCGGCCGTCCCCGGCGTGTTTCCGTGCTCTCCAACGATCAGATCGACAAATGGCTGGTCGGGGGGGCTCCACCCGCTGGAATTACAGTGTCTCCGACGGAGCCGCCCGAGGGAGTGACGGAGTACGTTCTCACCGTCAGTGGATCGGGAGCGGGTGTGGGGGCCCCGGTAACGCTTCGCGATCTGACGCTCGGCCGTTGGAATCGAACCGATGCCGACTCGGGTGGAACCTTCGCGGTTTCCCTGGAAGTCCAGATCGGCGACCGGCTCGAGCTCCTCCGCAACCAGGACTCCATCGCCTATGTGGCCACCCTGGGAGTCGGGGTGGAGGTCGTGGATGTCAACGCCTTCTACAACGAGGCTGGCACTCCGCCCATTCTGAGCGACGTGGTCGGGATCTACAACGGCTATGGCGATGCCCTCCAGCTCTGCAACCAGACCGTCAGCGACATCGGCGGCGCCCTTCTCGATCTGGAGACTGTGCTCGACCTCGAAGACGAGCAACATCCGCTGACGGTGGCAGGACTGGTCGGCTTCCGCGGACTGCTGCTGCTCGAAAGCGAGCTGACGCAGCCCGACCGTCTCTCGTTTCTAAACGAGCAGTGTGCCGAGCTTGACGGCAGCCGCAACGTCAGCGGGCTCGAGGTCGTCCAGGACTACCACTTCGCGAATGTCGAAAAGCCGAGTGACTACGCCCTCCTGGCTCATCGGGCAGGTGCCGTCCTGGTCTTCGACATCGGAGATCGGGAGAACATCCGCACCGTCGGCATCATCCG
>JBAUDS010000430.1:0-6686 GCA_049678185.1 Thermoanaerobaculia bacterium | reverse complement strand
GGTCTGACCGGCGACTATGACCGTCAGAGATTCGACGACGAAGAGCCGCGAGACTACGACCCGGCTGCTGTCGAGAGCTTCCTGGCGGCGCTGGTCCGCGCCGATGCCATCCTCAAACGACACCGGGCGACCCTGGTGGGGGAGGGAGCCGGCCTACTTCTACGCCAATCCCTGGCCGTTCGACGCCGACAAGCTGGTCAAGCAAACCCTTCCGGGCGGCGCCCGCTGGCACCAGGAGGGCTGGCAGGGCACTATGCTGCCCTACGCCGATGTCGTCGGGGATCCGGAAGCCGAAACTGCCGCTCAATAAAGCTCGTGCAGATACCCTGATCGAGCGCCTGTTGCATCTGCTCGCGAGTCAGGTAAAAAGCCCCGCTCACCCTCTTCAGACAGGTCGTTGCCCCACACTTGCAGTCAAAGGCTTGCGCCAGCTCGACCTCGGTCCCTGGATAAAAGAACGTGATCGGGTGGCCCTGCGGAATGTCGCGAAGAGCAGTCAGGCGCAAGGTATCGACATCGAACAGAGTGTTTGGATCACAACTGTGGTCGACGTAGGCGAGAAACTCGTTCTTCAGGTGTCTGCCGACTCCCACCTGCGCGGTGCGCCAGGTCCGAGTCTCCTGGATCTCGTCCTGCGAGCACTGCAATACCGTATCTCCGGTCGCAAAATCGTCCGCCGCGACGAGATTGAGTCGAAGTCGGGGCGTGACCCTTGTCGAGACGACGGTGACTTTGCTCATCGGGGTGGTCTACCTTTCAGCAGTCCGGCGGTCTTGGCTTCAGGCGGAAACCAGCATTCGGGATCTCGAGGTACCCGGGTTTCGACTCCCTCCGCTCGCGAGCGCCGTGGTGCTGGGCGCTCTACTCGACGAGAGCTGTGTCACGACCGAGTTGCGCCCCCGCGCGGCTTTCACTCCTCGTCGGAGTGGTTACAAACTGTTGCATTCTCGACAAGTTGCGGTGATGCCCGGTCGCTAGGGTTCCGGGCATGAGATACCTAACGATCGTCCTCACCACGACCCTGTTGACGGTAGGCCTGGCCCACTCCGAAGAACCGCTTCAACTCCGCTACCAGGACGGCTTCGGTCCGATGACTCTGACCATAACTCAGAACATAGAGGTCAAGCGGCCTATCGCGAGCCGCGAGATGTCCTTCGACGTGACGCTGGCCACCGACCTCACGGCGGCCAGCGCCAGCCTGGTGATCGAGAGCGCGAAGGCGAGTTATTCAGCTCACGGGATGGAACAGCGCCTGGGAACCCGGCACCTCACCGGATCGACGGTCCCTCTGGCGATTCTCGAGGACGGGCGACAGCTGACGGAGATCGAGCCGGCCGATGCGCCGGTCATCGATCTGGGACCGCCTGTGTCCGGTGGATTCTCGGTGGCGGGCATGCTGATCGGTGTGTTGCCCCAACTTCCGGATCAACCCATCTCGGTGGGCACTTCCTGGAGCACCGAGCGGAGCGTGCATTCGCTCGAGGGCTGGGCCTGGGGGGCGGGGAAGCTCGAGAGCCGCCACCGTGTGATTTCGATCGACAGCCGGCATGGACGCACCATCGTCACTGTAGAGACAGAGGCCGAGGGCATGCTGCAGTCGGGCGAGGGCGAGCGGCCCTACTCAGGGGAACTCAAACGGTCCCTTCACTGGACCTTTGATGCCACAGGTGGTCGGGTGCTGTCGATGTCCATGGAGCAGGAGACGGACGGACTGAGCACTCTGCCACAGGGTGAGTTGGCGGTACGTCAACGGACGGAGGTCGAACTGGCGCCTGCCGCCTGAGAAGCCTGGAGGCAATTCACATGACCAGACGCAGAAAGAACTCCGCAGTGAAAATAGTGAGCTTGGCGGTGATTGCCGGGCTTGCCGGTGGATACTTTTGGCTGCAAGCGGGGATGGCCGCTACCGCGCCGGCCCCGGTAACGGATCAGGTGCGGCGCCAGTCTCTCGACCAGACGGTGCAGGCGACAGGCGTGATCCGGCCTGTCGTGGGCGCTGAGATCGACGTCGGCTCGCGGGTCTCGGGGATTGTCAGCAGTCTTCCAGTCAAAGTCGGCAACCGGGTGGATCGCGGTGACCTGCTGGCACGGATAGATCCGACCGAGTTCGAGGCGCAGATGGCGCAGGCTGAAGCGGATCTGGCGCTTGCACGCGCCCAACTCGCGATGGCGGCGAGTTCCCACGAGCGTGCAGCGGCCCTTTCCTCGGCTGGAATCGTCTCTGAGTTTGAACTCGAGTCGGCGACCCGGGATCTGGAGGTGGCGCGCGCCCGGGTGGACCTGGAGCAGGCTCGCGTCAACTCGGCCCAGATTCAGCTTGCGTATACCGAAATCCGAGCCCCGGTCCGGGGCGTGATAGCTGATGTGACAACCAGAGAGGGTGAAACCGTGGCGGCGAGCTTTGCGGCTCCGACCTTCGTCACCATCGTCGATCTGGACCGTTTGGAGGTCCAGGCCTACGTAGATGAGACCGACATCGGACAAATCTTCGTTGGCCAGCAGGCGACGTTTTCGGTGGACACCTATCCGGAGGATGATTTCGCCGCGCGGGTGACGGCCGTTAATCCCAAGGCCGAGCTGCAGAACGGTGTTGTCAACTACGTCGTGCGGCTGGCGTTCGAGCTGCCGGACGCTCTTGTCCTGAGGCCGGAGATGACAGCCCATGTTCGTCTCGTGGTCGAGGAGCGCAGCGATGTGCTCACCGTGCCCCGAAGGGCCATCCGCAGGGATCAGGGGCAGCAGTTTGTTCTGGTCAGCCGCAACGGCGCCTGGGTGGACCAGAGAATCGAGCCGGGTTGGCGGACGGACAGCCGTGTGGAGGTCCGCCAGGGTCTGTCCGAGAACGAAACCGTGCGACTCAACGAGGAGTAGAAAATGATCAAACTGCGAAACATCAAGAAATCGTTCACCCGGCCCGACCAGAGCCGGCTGGAGGTGCTCAAGGGGATCGACTGCGAGGTGCGGCGCGGCGACTTCGCTGCCATCGTCGGACCATCCGGATCCGGCAAATCGACCCTGATGAACATCCTCGGTCTCCTCGACCAGCCGGACGAGGGTGAGTACGCCTTGGCTGGCGAGGTGGTCTCGGGCCTCGGCTCGACCGACCTGGCAGGGCTCCGGAACCGTCGGATCGGATTCGTCTTCCAGCAGTTCCACCTTTTGCCACGGACGACTGCGATCGAGAATGTCGAGCTGCCGCTGATCTACTCGGACGCGGACCGGCCCGAGCAACGAGCGGTTGATTCATTGTGCTCTGTGGGCTTGGAGGATCGTTTGGACCACTACCCAAGCCAGCTCTCGGGCGGCCAGCAGCAGCGTGTTGCCATAGCCCGGGCGCTGGTCACCGATCCGGAACTGGTGCTGGCTGATGAGCCGACCGGCAACCTGGATCAGGATTCGACCGAGGAGATCTTGGAGCTACTCCTGGATCTCAATCGGACCGGTCGGACTATCCTGCTCATAACGCATGACCTGGAGATCGCGGCACGCTGCTCGACAGTGCTCCGCATCGACGACGGTCGTCTGATCGAAGAGCTGGCGGCATGAATACGCGCTTGCTGGTGGCTTCGAGTACCCGTGTACTGACGCGTTACAAGCTGAGGAGCTTCTTCATGAGCCTCGGCATCATCATCGGCGTGGCGGCGCTCGTCATCATGCGATCTATCGGCTCCAGTGCAGAGCAGGACATGCTGGCCAAGATCGAGCGTATGTTCAGCGCCTCGAGCATGACCATCATGAACAGCGGTAGCGCGTCGCGCGCCGGCATCCGGAACCCCGGGAAGATGACCATCGAGGATCTCGACGCCATCGGGGAGCAGTTGGATCAAGTGGTGGATTGGAGCCCGAGTGTCTACGGTGGCGATCGCGAGGTCGTCTATCGCGGTCGCAACCGCAGTTTGAGGATCGTTGGCAAATCCGACCGGGCCGAGTTCGTCAGCGGCAGGGGCGTGATCGAGGGAGAGTTCTTCTCTGAGGCCGACGTTCGCTCTGCCTCCCGCGTAGCCCTCATCGGCCACAAGACGGCTGAGGCGCTATTCGAAGGTGAGGACCCGCTCGGGAAGCAGATTCAGATCGAGGGCTCGCCGTATCGCGTCAAAGGTGTGCTCGAGCCTCACGGTATCGATCCGCATGGGATGGATCTCGACGATGAGGTGCACGTTCCGGTCACGACAATGATGCGGAGGCTGCTGAACATCGAAATTATCGGCTCCGCAAAGCTCATCATCTCCAACGCCAATGCGGTCGACAGCACAGTCGATCAGGTTGCCGACATCCTGCGCGCGCGGCATCGTCTTGCGGATAATGAGCTCGACGATTTCTCGATCTACACGCCGACCCAGGTGCAGGCGTTGGTGCGCGAGGCCAACAGGGTGCTGACGGTCTACCTTCCTGCCACGGCGGGTATCGCGTTGCTGGTTGCCGCGATCGTCATCGCCAACATCATGTTGATCAGCGTCAGGGAGAGGATTGGGGAGATAGGTCTCCGCAAGGCCGTGGGAGCGACCGATCGGCAGATCGGCGGACAGTTTCTGCTCGAGAGCCTGGCGATCACGATGGTATCGGGAGGCCTTGGAGTCGCTCTCGGTGCCGGCATCCTCCTTGCGATTGCCCGCACCGTCAGCCCTGAGCTGCAGATCGCAACGGATTCGGTTCTGCTGGGCCTGCTGGCCGCTTTGGTGGTCGGCGTACTGGCCGGCTATCTCCCGGCCAGACAGGCGGCCCTCCAGGAGCCCGTGGACGCGCTACGGTGAGATGGCGAAGAAATCTTCGGCTGTCGGTTCACGCGCTCACGCGCTCGTGGCTGCGAACAGCTCTCTCGGTCAGCGGGGTGGGGGTCGGGATCGCGTCAGTAGTCATTCTGATCGGTGCGGGTGTTGGGGCGGAGCGTGCCCTCCGACAGGCTCTCGAACCGCTGGGCGAGAACCTGCTGGTCGTCAACGCCGCCCTTAGACAGTCGAGCGCCCTGCGCGGCGAAAGCCGACTTGTCGACTCGCTCGAGATCGCTGACTGGGAGGCGATAGAAGCGGAGATTCCTCGAGTTCTGAGGGCGGCTCCCGTGGTCGAACTCCCGATGTTGGCACGAGTGGGCGGCCGCATCGCCTCGATTCGGGTGACCGGCACCAGCGCGAGCTTCGAGGCGACGCGCAACTTTCCCCTGGCGGCAGGAAGATTCATCGACCAGGACGACGCCGTCGAGTGCCGCCGGGTGGCCGTAGTCGGACCGATCGTCGTGGACCAGTTGTTCCTGGGAGAGTCTCCGCTCGGCGAGGTGCTGCTCCTCGCAGGCGTGCCGTTTCGGGTCGTCGGAGTGACGAAGAAGAAGGGTGTGGTCGACGGAGCCAATGAGGACGAACTGGTGCTCATTCCGGTGACAACAGCGATGCGTCGTCTGAGTAACGTGGAGCACCTCGACCGGGTCTACGTGCAGGCGGAGAGCGAAGAGGCGATCTCGTCGGTCAGGGCAGATGTCGCGAGCCTTCTCCGAAGAAGACATTTCACGCCTGAGGGGGGCTCCGACGATTTCGTCATCAGGGACCAGACGGCACTGGCCCGATCGCAACAGGAGGCGGGTGGTTCGCTGTCGCGGATCGTGAGCTGGCTGAGCGCGCTTGCGCTGAGTCTGGGCGGTGTCGGGCTACTCGCTGTATCTCTGCTCTCGGTCCGTGAGCGCTACGGGGAGATTGGCTTGCGACTGGCGGTCGGAGGACGGCCTCGAGACATCCTGTCGCAATTTCTGACCGAGGCGGTGCTGATCTCGGCCTTGGGTGGTCTTGCAGGATTGGCTGTGGGGGCAGGTGGCATCGTGCTCGGTGCGTCGGTGACACGCTGGCCAATGGTGTTGAGCTGGCAGGGTGTAGTGTACCCTTTGGGCATCGCGGTCGCGATCGCCGTTTTCTTCGGTGCCTATCCGGCATTCCGCGCAGCGCGACTCGATCCGATCCAGGCGCTCAACAGTCGATGACCGGCAAGACACTCTACAGGCTGCTGCTGATAGACGACGATGCGGCTCTCAATGAGCTGCTGGTGGAATATTTTGCTCGTTTCGGGCATCGGCTGACCACCGCGACCACTGCCGCCGATGGCCGCTACTTGCTGCGGCGCGACAACCCTGATCTGCTTATTCTGGACGTCATGTTGCCCGACGCCGACGGCATGGAATTGTGCCGCGAGATCAGGTCCGAGAACGATGTTCCGATCGTAATGCTCACCGCTCGTGGGGATGTTCCCGATCGGGTCCTCGGGCTCGAACTCGGTGCGGACGACTATGTACCCAAGCCCTTCGAGCCTCGCGAGCTCGTGGCACGGGTCGAGTCCCTGATGCGCCGGTCGCGACAGGCGCCACCCGGTCGGCTGGCTTCCGGCGAGTTGGTCCTGGAGTCCGAAACCCGGCGTGTGACGCTTCGGGACGAGGTGGTGGAGCTGACTTCGATGGAGTTCGAGACCCTTCGAGTGTTGATGGAGAGTCACGGCCGCGTGCTCTCCCGTGAGGCTCTCCTGAGCCGGCTCCGGGGCCTCGATAGCGACAACTACGACCGCTCGGTCGACATGCTGATCAGCCGTGTGCGGAAGAAGCTGGGAGACGACTCACGCGCTCCCCGCTTCATCAAGACCATTCGAGGCGCGGGCTACCAGTTCGTTGGAGCCTTCGATGGCTAGCGGCTCGAGCGTCCTGTCGCGCTTTAGGC
>JBAUDS010000429.1:0-2984 GCA_049678185.1 Thermoanaerobaculia bacterium | reverse complement strand
ATTGAAGGGTGCTGAGGTTCGTGAGATCGAGGTCGCTGTTTAGCAGTGCCGAAGATTCCCGGTGTCAACCACCTGGTGGCGGTGCGGGCGCTCAAGAAAGCTGGATTTCACGTTGCAAGGCAAGGTCGCAAGCACATCGTCCTGACAGACGGTCAGCGCATCCTCACAATTCCTCGCCACAATCCTGTCAACGCTTTCACAATGGGCGGCATCGCCCGCGACGCTGGTCTCAGTGTCCAGGAATTCAAAAAGCTACTCTAGACTGGTCGCCGCCTAACAAGTCGTTGGAGCGGACGCCAGGGCTTGCGCCCTGTCGCCGCTCAACTCCCAGGCGTTAGGCGTCTCGGAAATCTCTTGCGGATCAATTGGTGAGGCGTAAAGTAGAATTCGATATTCGACTGCCTTGAAACGGAGGTGAAGAAGATGAGTGACATCCTAGGACAAGCCAAGCTGTTCTTCGAAGCATGTGAGACCGGAAAGGGTTGGGAAGGCTGCAAAGCGTACTGCCATTCTGATGCGACATTCTCGGCGCAGGTGGGAGTACTCGCCGATATAGATACCCTTCAAGGGTACACCGAATGGATGAAGAACCTACTCACTCCAGTGCCGGATGGTCGTTATGAGTTGCGATTCTTCGCTGCGGACGAAGAGCGTGACTGCGTTGCAGCTTACGCCGTGTTTCACGGTACCCAAACTGGACCGGGCGGACCGGGTGAACCGACGGGCAAGACTGTAGCAGCCGATTACGTCTACGCGATGCAGTTTGAAGGCAATCTTATTCGGCACGTGACGAAGATCTGGAACGACACCATTAGTCTTCAACAGTTGGGATGGGTGTAAGTTACAGCCGAACAAAAGACGCCCAACAACACAATTGAGCGGACGTTTTCGCACAATGTGCGAAGACGCCGCTCATTGTAGACGTTAGCCGGCCATCGCACCGAGGCTCCGAAGGAGAAGGAAAGCTTATGAAACTACGAACCATCTTACTGCTCACCATGATGGCCTGTGCGCTGTCTGTCGGCACGTCAGGTGCACAAGCGGCCAAGCCAAACATTGTTCTGGTGTTTATGGACAATTTTGGCTGGGGAGAGCCTGGGGTGTACGGCGGGGGTATTCTCCGCGGGGCGCCCACGCCACGCATCGACAAACTGGCGAGCGAGGGAATGCGCCTGCTCAATTTC
The DNA here is from genome assembly GCA_049678185.1 of Thermoanaerobaculia bacterium. GTDB lineage: Bacteria > Acidobacteriota > Thermoanaerobaculia > Multivoradales > JAHEKO01 > M0029. The sequence goes on along the minus strand of JBAUDS010000429.1, from coordinate 1,800 downwards.
AATGTCGAAGCCCAATGCACGCCAAGTCGTGCGGCGATCATGACGGGGCGCTATGCCGTCCGCACCGGTAACGGGTCGATTCCGATCGAAACCCCGATCTACGGCCTGACGCAATGGGAGGTCACCATGGCCGAGATGCTCTCTGACGCTGGCTACGGCACTGGCATGTTCGGGAAATGGCACCTTGGCCACACGAAGGAACGCTTTCCCACCGACCAGGGATTCGATGAATGGTTCGGCATCCCGAATTCGAGTGACGAGGCCTTCTGGCCCGATAACACTCGGTATCGCCCGGACTCGGATCCGTTCGCGCAGCCGGAGTACATCATGGAAGCCCGCAAGGGTGAGGAACCCAAGAAGCTTCGTGTGTACAACCTGAAGGAACGGGCCGAGATCGACAAGGAGTTGACCGACCGCTCCATTGACTTCATGAATCGGCAGGTGAAGGCTGGCAAACCGTTCTTCCTGTTCCTGCCCTACACGCAGACCCATATGCCTGTCACTCCGCACCCAGACTTCAGGGGCATGACGGGGAATGGTGATTTCGCCGACGTCCTGGCACAAATAGACGCGTATGTCGGCCGACTACTCGACGCCACGGAGCGGCTCGGTATTCGCGAGAACACTATTTTCATCTTTACCGCTGACAACGGCCCGGATTCCCAATCGCCCTATAACGGTTTCAGTGGCCCATGGCGCGGGTCCTATTTCACCGCCTTGGAAGGTTCGCTGCGCGTCCCGTTCATCATTCGCTGGCCGGCACAAATTCCGGCTGGAAGAGTCAGCAAAGAAATCGTTCATGAAATGGATCTCTTTCCAACGCTTGCTCACGTCGCCGGCGGAAAGGTTCCAACCGATCGCGTGATCGACGGCGTAAACCACTACGATTTCTTTGCCGGAAAGCAACAGAAGTCGAACCGCGAGTCCGTCGTCATCTACGTCGGGAACGAGATCTACGGCGTCAAGTGGCGCAACTGGAAGTTCATGACCAAGGAAGTGTCTTCGGCCTGGGGCCAGGAGGTGAAGACGTATTCAATCCCAGTCATTTTCGACCTCCATACCGATCCGAAGGAGGAGTATCCGACCGACCCGCGCTGGATCGAGAACGGTTGGGTGCGCTGGCCGGCAGCACAAGTCCTGGTAGATCACGCAGCTTCGCTGCAGAAGGAGCCGGCGATTCGCCCTGGCACGCCGGATCCCTACAAACCGGCGAAGTGATTGCGAGCTGCGAGCATTTGCGTTTTCGTCAGCTAACATGCGGTTGCAGCGGACGACGCTGGCGCGCCGCCGCTGAACCGCGCCGTTAGGTGTCCTGTTCAGCGGATGAAACCAATAACGACTTACACTCCCATTCACCCTGAAGTTCGAGTCGGCCACGTCCACCTCAAAGTGGCCGATCTCCATAGGGCGATCGCCTTCTATCGCGACGTGCTCGGCTTCGAGGTAATGCAACACATGGGCGAGGACGCCGCCTTCCTGAGCGCTGGTGGTTATCATCACTACATCGGTCTCAATACCTGGGAAAGCAAAGGTGGTTCCCCGCCCCCACGAGAAAGTACGGGGCTCTATCATGTGGCTCTCGTATATCCCACGAGACGATCGCTCGCCGCGGCACTGCGACGGGTCTTGGAAGCAGGCCTACACCTGGAAGGCGCAGCCGATCATGGCGTAAGTGAAGCGCTGTATCTCCGAGATCCTGATGGGAACGGCGTAGAGCTTTACTGGGATCGCCCCGCTTCTGCTTGGCCACGTGGTGCGGACGGTTCGCTGTCGATGTACACGAAGCGGCTTGACCTCGAG
>JBAUDS010000428.1:0-5090 GCA_049678185.1 Thermoanaerobaculia bacterium | reverse complement strand
ATCAATGAAAGGAGTGTGAAGAAAAGAAAAGACCTGAAACCTTATTGCTTGACCGAGGAGTCCAGATACGACTTGTTAGAGGGCGCCCGACCTATAAACCACATTCTGACACCTGAGAGCTAACTGTACAGCCATCCAAAGACCATGAAACCGAGGATGGCCAAAGGAACACCGAGAAAGAAAACCGTGATTAGAAGGGCTTGGCCCCATGCTACGAACTTTCCGAGGCTAGAGCCCGGTGCATACAAACCGCCCTCAAGCGCAAGGATGCCGTGCTGGGGGTGAAAGACCAGAACTAGATACCAGAGCCCAAAAGACCACCACCAAATGGGCAGTAGCACAGCGAGGAGGACGGAGAGGTTTAGGTAAACCGCTAGTGCGATGCCCAGGAAGAACGAAGCGAAACTGAGTAGCAGAAGCCTATACCGCCAGGCGTGGAGGCGGGAAGCAACTTGTCGGTAGAACTCCAACACCTGTGTCGCGCCCTCTAACGCCCGGGAGTTGAGCGGCGACAGGGCGAAAGCCCTGGCGTCCGCTCCAACGACTTGTTAGAGGGCGCGCGCACAACCGCTCGGATTCTAGGCCACAACAACAGCAGCCGCTATTGCGAGCACTCCGTGAAAGGCCAACGGCAGCCAAGCAAGCCGCCGCTTGGCTGGTGTGCCGAGATAGTAACCAGAAATGGCACCGTAGAGTGGAAAAAGCAGCCAAGAAATGGCCTGCGCGGCGGTGCTCGTTCGGAAGACATTCATGAGCGGGAAGAGCAGCTCATAAGGCAAGTAGGTACCATCACCTGCGCCGCCCGCACCCATTGCAACCATCCAGGCAGAAGGTGCCGCCAACGCACCAACAATGACCCCTAGGACCATGAGAGTTATTTGTGGCCGCTTCACGTCACGAATCCCAACCTAGGCGTTGGGCAAGTTGAAGACGAAAGCGTGACGCACTCACCGCTCGCGCCCTCTAACGCCTGGGAGTTGAGCGGCGACAGGGCGCAAGCCCTGGCGTCCGCTCCAACGACTTGTTAGAGGGCGCCTCACAATGGTGCCAGTTCATGCCGTGTCAGGCCCCGCGCGCCGAAGCGCCCAAGTGAAAACGAGCAGCGGATAGATAAGCAAGTACAGCCAGACGACGACCGAATAGAGCCAGCTCTCGTAAGTCAGACGGCTCTCCAGAGCTGTCTCGACCGCCCAAGGCAAACAAACAAACACGGCTCCGCTGCAGACCCCGACTACCAGTGAATGCTTAAGGGCAAAAGGCCTCCCCGAATGGAAGATACGCCATATTCCCGCGACTAAGGCCAATATAAGTGTGCCAAGAAAGGCGATCATGACCGCGCCGATGAACTCCACTTCAAAAGCAATATCCGGGGCGCCACTGAACTTCGGATCAAACTGCTCGAACACGTAAACCGACAGCGCCCCAGCGGCGAGTCCGGCCGCGAACGCACCGATAAAGAATCCTCCAACCAGACCTCCAATTTGCCTCATACCGCTCTTCCGCGCCCTCTAACGCCCGGGAGTTGAGCGGCGGCAGGGCGCAAGCCCTGACGTCCGCTCCAACGACTTGTTAGGTGGCGCCATCCAGTCTGCCGGATCGCGAAAGCACATGTAGAACTTCGCAATCAAAACCCATTGCCCACCGCGGATTGCTGCTCTCAAGGACTTCGAGCCACATCAAGCTTTGAGCTCATCGCTTCAATGCGGCCAGAGGGTCCTAGCTGGGCGTGGGACTACGCGGCCCCGCTGCCTGGCTGAGCATTACTCTCTTCGGTACACCAGGGACAGTTAGTTTGAGCCATGAGCCAGACGAACCAGAACCCAGCGTCCTTTTGGGACATCGACCGCAAACACCAGCGTGCGCCACATCTTGGACAGCGAACAGCAAGGGCGATGAAGCCAAAGCCGATTACGACAAGAAGCATACCCGTAAAGATGAAAGGAAGAGGAGCAAAACCCTCTGTTCTGGAGAGGCTTGCGATGCCCCAGAACATGATGACCGCGCCTCCTCCCACCACGAGAATGCCAAGCAGAAGTTTCCACATCTGACCTGTCTTCGCGATGATTGAGTTCTCGAACATACGAAGGCCTCTCAAAGGTGCTTTAAGCTGGTCAGTGTTTCCAATCGTTTGCCGGGCCACCTAACGCCCGGGAGTTGAGCGGCGGCAGGGCGCAAGCCCTGACGTCCGCTCCAACGACTTGTTAGGCGGCGTCGCACTCGCGGTCGAGGGCGGTGAGGCAACTTTCAACTTCCGCGACACCGTAACGGACAGATCGCCGACGCGATCTTTCACCTTCGCCTCCACGGTGTACTCACCGGCCGGATCGGTCGCCTCGATTATGAGCCCCATATATTCAGCGCTCAGCTGAGAAGCTCCCGGCTCTGGCGCAGGCTTTCCAATCCAGAGCTCGCGGTCTCGCATCTCACCGTAAACAGTTCCATCCGGCTTGTAAGAAACATAGTCGACCGCGGCGTTGCAGAGGCCACTCTCGTCTTCCTGACAGCCCAGAAAGCGGACAATCACTGTGATGAACTCGCCCCGCCTGGCAATGTCGATGTTTCTGATTGTGAGCCTCGGTTCGCCCCCAGCCCATTTGGTGAGGAGCTCTTGGCCCTCGTCCGTGACAATGAGGCAGGCTTCGAAGCTGCTCTCCTTCGAGCAGGAAGGGTCCGAGGGCTCTTTCTCTTCGCCTGCCACCTGCGCAGAGAACACCAACACAACGGCAAGTACCAAGCTTGCTAGCCTCATGTAATACACCACCTTTCCGAACGACGCCTAACATGTTAATAGAACACCTAAATTATGACGGAAAAAGGCGTGGTGGGGGGCTGTAAGGATTCTGGTGGGAGATTTGGATTGAATGAGGAGATCCCATTGCACTTTGCTTTGTGGGGCCGCTTTGGGCTTTTCCGAGGATTTTATGGGTTGATTTGGTGATCGATAATGCTCCCGCCTGAGTGGCCGGGAGTGGTTGTAGGGAACATATACGCCGCCTCTGTGAGCGTAAGCGTCGGTGGGCCGGAGCGGTTTCTTGCTGCCGGTTCCCATGTTTTCTGGACCTAGTGCTTTCGATAGCCCGGAACAGAGAGTTTTATCGGCCACCTCGGTGAGCGTAAGCATGCCGCGGGGAGGAGTTGCTAAAGCCGGTCTAGAGGGCTGCGGACGGCGTGGCCTCCGCGGTTGAGAACGTGGGTGTAGATCATGGTTGTCTTGACGTGTTTGTGGCCGAGGAGCTCCTGCACGGTGCGGATATCGTAGCCACCCTCGAGCAGATGGGTAGCGAAGGAGTGACGAAGGGTGTGGCAGCTCGCCCGTTTGTTGATGCCTGCCGCCTGCACTGCTTGCTTCATGGCCCGCTGCATGCTCTGCGCACTCAAGTGGTGGCGACGAATCACTCCGGTTCTGGGATCTGCTGAACGGGAGTCTGCCGGGAAGACAAACTGCCATGCCCAGTCAATTGCGGCCTGTGGGTATTTTCGATTCAAGGCGTGAGGCAGTGCCGCCTTGCCGAAACCCTTGGTTAGATCCTGCCGATGGAGATTGCGAACACCAACCAAGTGCTTCTTGAGGGCTGGCTGCAAGGTCTCCGGGAGCATGGTAATGCGGTCGTAACCCCCTTTGCCGTCTCGCAGGGTGATCTGATGCGACTCGAAGTCGCAGTCCTTGACACGCAGGCGCAGACACTCCATGAGCCGTAGTCCCGAACCGTACAGAAGGGTACCGATCAGCCGTTGGGTGCCGTGGAGGTGGGTGAACAACCGGCGAACCTCGTCCTGGGTGAGCACCACTGGAAGGCTTCGCAGCCGCTTGGCCCGGACTACATCCTCGACCTCACCGATCTGCAGGCGCAGGACCTCGCGATAGAGAAAGAGCAGGGCGCTCAGGGCCTGATTCTGGGTGGAGGCGCTGACCCGCCGGTCGACGGCCAGGTGGGTGAGGAAGGCGCCGATCTCTCCGGCTCCCATGTCCTTGGGGTGGCGTTTGTGGTGGAAGAGGATAAAGCGGCGGATCCATTGGACGTAGGCCTGCTCAGTCCTGAGGCTCAAATGGCGGGTTCGGATGGCAAGCCGCACGCGGTCGAGGAGCTTGGGAGGACGTGGTTCGCTGGGGAGACGGGTTGTGGGTGAAGACATGGCGTTCCTCTGAAGAGAAAGACGAAATCCGAACGGGATTTCTTGCCGTTTTCTGGATCTCATCCTCCCGGCGGCAAGGACCCCGTCTCGAGGCCGCGCCCGGAAGGCTGCTGACGGTGTTAGTCTGAACCGCGGAGAGGACAATGCGATTCGCTCGGGTGCTCAGGGACCTGTCGGATTTTCTCGAGAGCCAGGGGCTTGGGTACGCCCTGATCGGTGGGCACGCCCTGGCCGCGCTCGGTCTGGCCCGCACGACGCTCGATCTCGATCTTGTGGTTGAGAGTCGAGGGCGGGATGCGCTGGTGGCCTATCTGGAGACCGACGGTTACGCCACTCTCCACCTGTCGGCGGGCTACTCCAACCACCTCCACTCGAACCCGGAAAGAGGGCGGATCGATTGTGTCTATGTGGGTGGCGAGACCGCCGCGCAACTTTTCGCCGGGGTGCGGCACATGACCGGGCCGGGGGGCGAGACGGTGCCTGTGCCGCGACCCGAGCATCTCGCGGCGATGAAGGCGATGGCGATGAAGAACGATCCGGGGCGCCGGCTGCAGGAGATGGCCGACATCTTGTTCCTGCTCGGTCTGCCCGGTGTGGAACTGGACGCGGTTCGCGCCTACTTCGATAAGCTGGGGTTATCAGATGACTACGACGAGATTGCGCGATCTCTTTGAGGGCTTCGATCTGGAGCGGGATCTCCCGACCACCTTCGAGGACGTTCGTGCGCTGCGCCGCGTGGAGCAGGCGCAGCTGGGGATCGATTTCGTCAGCCAGGTCGAGAACCTCAGCGACGCTCTGCCCGAATCAGCCAAGGGCCCGCGCAGCAGGACTTTTGCGGGCTACGCCAAGTTCGAGCTCTAGCGGCTCGATCGCTACCCCCTACTTATTCTTTGGCAGATAGAGATCGGTGATGGTGCCTTCGTAGGCCTCGGCGGCCAGGGCCACGGTCTCGGACA
>JBAUDS010000427.1:0-14709 GCA_049678185.1 Thermoanaerobaculia bacterium | reverse complement strand
TCGCGGCCGACCCGCACTTGGTCCAAGAACCCTACTTGCTGGGTTTGTCATTGGCCGGTTTTGTGGGTCTGTGTCTGTTTATCGGTGCGGTGGGCAAGAGCGCCCAGATCCCGCTCTTGGTGTGGTTGCCGGACGCGATGGCGGGTCCGACCCCGGTCTCGGCCCTGATCCATGCGGCGACGATGGTGACCGCGGGTGTGTACATGGTGGCGCGGTCGAACGTGATCTACCAGTTGACCTCCGGTGTGTCGACGCTGGTGGCGGTGGTGGGGTGTGTGACGGCGATCTTTGCGGCGACGATCGGTCTGGCGCAGACGGACATCAAGAAGGTGTTGGCCTACTCGACGGTCTCGCAGCTGGGTTACATGTTTCTGGCGGCGGGGGTGGGGGCGTATGGGGTGGCGATCTTCCATCTGATGACGCATGCGTTTTTCAAGGGTCTGATGTTCCTGGGCTCGGGCTCGGTGATCCACGCCATGGGCGGCGAGCAGGACATGCGGAAGATGGGTGGATTGCGAAAGTTCATGCCGACGACCTATTGGACGTTTCTGGTGGGGACGTTGGCGATCGCGGGGGTGCCGTTCTTTGCCGGGTTCTTCTCCAAGGATCAGATCCTGGCGTCGGTGTTTGGTGGCCACAAGCTGTTGTGGGTGGTGGGGATGGTGACGGCGGGGTTGACGGCGCTCTATATGTTTCGGTTGCTGTTCATGACCTTCTGGGGTGAGTTTCGGGGGACAGATGAGCAGCGGGAGCACCTGCACGAGTCACCGCGGGTGATGACGGTGCCGCTGGTGGTGCTGGCGGTGGGGGCGGCGGTGTCGGGCTGGGTCGGATGGCCGCAACTGGGGGGCTGGGACTGGAACTGGATCGGTCGCTTCTTGGCGCCGGTAGTGGTGGGGGTGGGTGAGCATGGGGAGGCACACCATGCGAGCGTCAGTCTGGAGCTGGCCTTGATGGCGCTGAGTGTGGCGGTGGCGGGTGTCGGCATCTGGCTGGCCTGGAGGACCTATGGAGGTAACAAGGGTCTGGCCGGTGGTGAGAGCTGGGCCAAGCGCTACCCGGCGGTCCACCGGTTGCTGGTCAACAAGTACTGGGTCGACGAGATCTACGATGCCACCGTGGTGCGGGGTACCTGGGCCACGACCCGACTTCTCAACAGCTTCGATGCGAGTGTCATCGACGGTGCGGTCAACGGGACCCGCAATGTGACGGTCGGCAGCTCACTGCTCTCGGGTTTCTTCGACAAATATGTGGTAGATGGTCTGGTCAATCTCAGTGCCGGGATCGCCCGGATGTCGTCCTACTTCATCCGCAAGCTTCAAACCGGTTTTGTGTCCCAGTACGCCCTGGTGATGGCGGTGGGAGTTTTCGTCCTGGTCTGTTTCTACATCCTGGCTCGTGGGGGCTAGGTCGCTTCTCGAGGGGTGCTCATGTTCGATTGGGTTCACGACGTCAAGTTCTACCTGAGCATGGTTTGCTACGTGCCCCTTGCGGGTGCGCTCATCGTCGTCCTGTTCATGAGGAAGTCGCCCGACCGTTCGGTGCGGATTTTCACCACCGCGGTGGCGGGTGTCGACTTTCTGATCTCGATACCGCTCTGGTTCGCCTTCAAGCGCCAGGGCGAGCTCTTCCAGTTCCAGGAGAGCTACGAATGGATTAAGACCCTCGGCGTCCGCTACGAGTTCGGCATCGACGGCATCGCGCTGCTGCTGGTCCTGCTGACCACGCTGCTGGGCTTTCTCTCCTTCCTCTCCTCCTGGAGCGCCATCGAGATCCGGCAGAAGGAGTACTACACCTTCATGCTCCTGCTCCAGACCGGGATGCTGGGCGTCTTCATGGCCATGGACTTCTTCCTGTTCTACGTCTTCTGGGAGGTCATGCTGGTGCCGATGTACTTCCTGATCGGCATCTGGGGTGGACCGCGGAAGCTCTATGCGGCGATCAAGTTCTTCTTGTACACGCTCTTTGGCTCGGTGCTGATGCTCCTCGGTATCCTGGCGCTCTACTTCTACAACAGCACCGGTCTTCTGGGGTGGGGAGGCCTGGGCAACGAGCGGAGTTTCTTCATTCCGCAATTCCATGAGATCTCGAGCCAGATCCCACCCGATCTCCAGTTCTGGATCTTTCTCGTTTTCTTTGTCGGCTTTGCCATCAAGGTGCCCATGTTCCCGTTCCACACCTGGCTACCGGATGCTCACGTCGAGGCACCCACGGCCGGCTCGGTCATCCTGGCGGGTGTGCTGTTGAAGATGGGGACCTACGGCTTTGTCCGCTTCTCGTTGCCGATCTTGCCCGACGCCACCGTTCAGCTGCTGCCTTGGATGGTGGGGCTGTCGATCATCGGCATCCTCTATGGCGCGCTGGTGGCCATGGCGCAGAGGGACATCAAGAAGCTGGTGGCCTACTCCTCGGTGAGCCATCTGGGCTTCGTCATGCTGGGGCTCTTCGCGCTCAATAGCGCTGGGATCAACGGCGCTGTGCTGCAGATGATCAACCACGGCCTCTCCACCGGCGCCCTCTTCCTTTTGGTCGGCGTCATCTACGAACGGCGGCACACTCGGATGATTGCCGACTACGGTGGGATCTCCTCCGAGATGCCGATCTTTGCCACGGTGTTTCTCATCATCACCATGTCGTCGATCGGACTGCCGGCGCTGAACGGATTCGTGGGTGAGTTCACCATCCTGGTAGGGGCCTTCAATCGGGTCTGGTGGTGGGCCGCTCTAGCGGTCATCGGCATCGTTCTGGGTGCCGCCTACATGTTGTGGATGTATCAGCGAGTCTTTTTCGGGCCGCTGACCAACGAGGACAACAGGGGTCTCGAGGATCTCAACACCCGCGAGCTGGCCTATCTGCTGCCCATTGTGGTTCTGTGCTTCTGGATCGGGCTCTATCCAAGGCCCTTCTTCCGGGTAATGGAAAAGCCGGTGGACTATGTAGCCGCCAAGGTCGATGCGGCCTATACCCGGGCGATGACGGCCGAGGCCGCCGCACCTTCGGCGCACCTCGAGGACTAGGAGAATGCCGGGGATCGAGCCTCAGGAGTTCTTGTTCCTGCTGCCGGAGATGTTTCTGGCTGCGGTGGGGATGGCCTTGCTGGTGGCGGGTTCGATCGGCAAAGGTGTCCACCACAGAGTCATCGAGGGGTTGTCGCTGGCAGGTCTCGGGCTCACCGCCCTCCTGGCCCTCTGGATCAAAGGACAGGCGGTCAGCGGTCAGTTGTTGCTGGCCGACATGTTTATCCATGACAACTACGCTTTCTTCTGGAAGTTCCTCTTTTTGATCGCCACGGCCCTTACGGTCTTCTTGTCGGCGCGGTTTGTGGAGGAAGGACAGTATCGCCCGAGTGAGTACTACTCGCTGCTACTGCTGGCCACCACCGGCATGATGCTCATGGTGAGCGGCTTTACCCTGCTGTCGATCTGGATCTCACTCGAGCTCATGGCACTGTCCAGCTACATCCTGGCGGGGTACTTCAAACGGGAGAAGAAGTCGAACGAGGCGGCGCTCAAGTACTTCATTCTCGGCGCCCTGTCGAGCGGCATCCTGCTCTACGGTATCTCCCTGCTCTATGGGGCGACCGGCACGATCCAACTGGCGGAATTGGCGGCACGACTACCCGGGGCGCAAGCGGCGAACGGCATGCTGGTGGTGTTGGGCTGGATCTTCCTGGCCGCTGGACTGTTGTTCAAGGTGGCGGCGGTTCCCTTTCACGTCTGGACACCAGATGTCTATGTGGGTGCACCGACACCGGTCACCGCCTATCTGGCGGCCGCTTCCAAGGCTGCCTCGTTCGCCATTCTCGTGCGCATCTTTTATATGGGGTTGACGCCGCTGGTGCTCGACTGGCAGCTGCTGGTGGCCTCGGTGGCCGTGCTCTCCATGGTGTGGGGAAACCTGGCTGCCTTGACCCAGCAGAATGTCAAGCGGATGCTGGCCTACAGCTCCATCGCTCACGCCGGCTACATCCTCATCGGTGTGCTGGCGGTGAGCGAGATCGGCCTGTGGGCGCTGATGTTCTACGTGCTGGCCTACACCGTGATCACCCTCGGGGCTTTTGGCACGGTGATCCTCCTCGAGCGTCGTGAGTACGCCGGTGAGACCTATGCCGACTATGCCGGCTTGGCACAGAGGGCGCCGCTGTTGGCGGCCATGATGCTGATCTTTCTCCTGGGATTGACGGGCATCCCACCGACCGGTGGATTCTTTGGCAAGTTCTACCTCTTCGCCGCCGCGGTAGAAAGCGGCTGGACCTGGGTGGCGGTGATCGGTGTGATCATGAGCGCGATCTCGCTCTACTATTACATGGGGGTCGTGGTCTACATGTACTTTCAGGATTCCGAGAGAACGACTCCCGTACCCCTGCGGGCACCGGTGCTCGTCGGCGCCATCGGTTTTTGCGCCCTGGTCACCGTGCTGCTCGGGATCCTGCCTGGCCCCTTTGTCGAGCTCGCAAAGGCGAGTCTCCTACCACTCCCCTGACCCCCGCCCTCTCACCAGTCGTCAGGTGGGGCTGCTACACTACTGGCACGGTCTGTGCGTAGGTTTCCTGGAGACCATATCGGGTTTCCGGGGGTAGGGAATGGCAAAAGCGGACTCCAAACAGCAGCGCGGATGGGACTTCGAGGCGGCGGCGATGCCTTTTGTGGACGCCCTGTACAACACCGCCTATCGGATGACCCGGAACGCCGAGGACGCCGAGGATCTGGTGCAGGAGACCTACTTCAAGGCCTACCGGTACTACGACAAGTTCCAGGAAGGGACCAACCTCAAGGCGTGGCTGTTCAAGATTCTGAAGAACACCTTTATCAACAACTATCGCAAGAAGCAGCAGGCGCCGCCGCAGAGTGACTTTGCGGAGATCGAGGACGCGTTCGAGAGCCAACTCAGCGAGGAAGTCACGCGGCAGATGAAGAGCCCGGAAGACGAGGTGCTCGAGGACGTGCTCGACGAGGATGTGCAGCGAGCCCTCGACATTTTGCCACCCGACTACCGGATGGCGGTCATTTTGGCCGATCTGGAGGGGTTCTCCTACAAGGAGATCGCCGAGATTCTGGAGCTGCCAGTGGGGACCGTCATGAGCCGTCTCTACCGCGGCAGAAAGCTCATGGAAACAGCGATGCTCGAGTATGCCCGCGAGCATGGGTATCTGCGATCGGGCGAGCCGAACAAGATGCGCAGCCGGGATGAAGGGAAGCGAGCTCCGGCCGAGCCGAAGAGCTAGTGGGAATAGTAGGAATAACCGGGCCAAACGATTGGGTTAGAGAGACAGGAAGCGGGATTCCCAGACGATGAAGCGGTTATGGCGACACCCGGGAGAGGTATGGACTGCAAGCGGGTAAAGGAAGTCATCTTCCTCTACGCTGACAACGAGCTGGAGGAGGAGGTCTGTGTCGCCATCCGCGAGCATCTGGTGCTCTGCCCGCATTGTGCCCGCCGCATCGAATACACCACCAAGGTCCTCACGATCGTGCGCAAGCGCTGCACACGGGCGTCGGCGCCGGAGAGTCTGCGTCAGAGAATTCTCACCGGTCTTCCCCACCGTGGAGGGGGGAGAAGCTAGAGCTGGGAGTCATCCTGGATGAGAAACCATAGAGGCACTTTTCCGAATCCCGGGCTGCGAGCCTGGCTGAGCCGGTTGGTGGTCGCCGTCCTGCTGGTGACCGTGGGTGCCGGTTTGCCGTCGGCATACGCCCAGCAAGGCTCGTTTCGACTCCAGGGCCTAAAAGGTGGGGAGCTTCGCCCGGCGGATCTGAGTCAGGGTGTGGTCATCATGGTGGTCTTTGCCTCCTGGTCCCCGCGCTCTCGCGACATCGTCCCCCAGGTCAATGCCATCGTCGATCGATGGGGTGGGCAGGCGCGTGTCGTGATGGTCAGCTTTCAGGAGGACGCGGCGACCGTCGAGGGTTTTCTCTCGGGCAAACGGCCGAAAGCGACTGTCTATCTCGATCAGGATGGCGATTTCTCCAAGAGCTACGCCGTGACCCATCTACCCAGCCTGTTGATCCTCAAAGACGGCGCGACCGGATTCTCGGGCAAGCTTCCCAGGGATCCCGACTCCATCATCTCCCAGACAATCGGTTAAAGTCGTCGCACCGGGTCTACTGTATGGCGCCGGTGACGTCATCCAGATGAGCGCGATCAGGTCCCCGTATGCCATCCAAAGCGTCTGACTATCGCGTCGAGGCAGCCGCGGCACTCTCCAAAAGGCCCGCCGGCGGCACCAGCTCCCTACCACGCGTACTTCTTCTGGCCGGCCTGGTGCTGGCGGCGTTGGCTCTCATCTGGTCGTCCCGTCGGGTGGCCTCCTTCAGAGTCTCTCCCTATCCGGTGGCGAAAACGATTCGCTTCCGTCCCGAGATCGCCACCCTCCCCGTCATGTCGGCCGGGATTCAGATCCCCACCGAGATACCGGTCGAGTTCGAGTTTCGCCGTGGCGAGACCCTGAGCGATGTGCTCGACGTGCTCGGGTTCGAGCCGCTCGAGGCACACGTGGTGGCCACGGAGGTGGCGAAATATGCCGATCTCAGGAAGCTGCGCCCACGAGACCGCTACGCCGCCTTGATCGATGGGGACTCCAACTTCAAGGGTTTTCAGATCACCCTCGTCGGTCAGGGCAAGGTCGCGGTGCGGCGAGGGAGTGATGGCGAGTGGGCGGGGAGCTGGGAGCCCTTTGTACGCACTGTCGAGATCCGTTCGATAGAAGGTCAGCTCTCCTCGGGTATTCTCGAGGACTCGCTCAAGGACGCCGGGGGTGAAGCCCAGCTCGCCTATCTGATGTCCGATGTCTTTCAGTGGGACCTCGACTTCAACCGCGATCTGCGGCTCGGGGATCGCTTCGAGGTCCTCTACGAGGGGGTGCTGCTCGACGCCGAGTACACCGGCCCCGGCGAGATCCTGGCGGTGACCTACGACAACCTGGGCAAGCAGCTCGAGGCTTACCGCTTTGGAGAGGAGCCGAGCTACTACGACGCCGATGGCCGGCCGCTGCGCAAGATGTTCCTGCGCTCGCCGCTGCGCTACTCGCGGGTAACGTCGAGCTTCTCCAACCGCCGCTTCCACCCGGTGCTCAAACGCTACCAGCCGCACCACGGCGTCGACTACGGAGCGCCCACCGGTACGCCGGTGCAAGCGACCGCCAACGGCGTCGTGACTTCCGCCGGCTGGAACGGCGGCGGTGGCAAGACGGTCAAGGTCCGTCACCCCAACGGCTATCTCACCGCCTACCTTCACCTGTCGCGATTTGCCAAAGGGGTCACTTCCGGTCGGCGGGTCACTCAGGGTCAGGTCATCGGCTATGTCGGCTCGACCGGTCTGGCGACGGCCTCGCATCTGGACTATCGCATCCAGCACGACGGCAAGTGGATCAACCCGCAGTCATTGAAGAGTGCCCCCGCCGAGCCGATTCCAGAAGCGCAACTGCCGGAGTTCGTCGCCGAGCGGGATCGGTTCCGGGTTCTCATGGGCGTGGAGATCGAGCCCCAGCCTCCCACCGACGAAGAGGCACAGCGCCTGGCCGACGCCGAATCCCATGAGCAGCAGCCGGTCCCCGTCAGTGGCCAATAAGCGCACAAGTGCCCGGGCCTGGTGCCGGGTCGATCTGGCCGGGGGTACGCTGGACATCTGGCCTCTCGGGGTGCTCCATGCCTCATCGCGGACCGTCAATGTCGCCGTCGATCTGGCGGTGGAGGTGGAGCTTGCCCCATCACCGGACTCCTATGTCGTCATCCAGGGCGAGTCGATGGTCGAAGCCGACTCGGCCGAGGGGCTCGTTGCCAGCGAAGAGTCCGCCCTTGTCGGGCTGATCGCAGCCGAATTGGGGCTACCCCCGGTGGAGATCAGATTACGAAGCGCCTCTCCCAGGGGCGGAGGACTGGGTGCCAGCTCGGCCCTGGCGGTGGCCCTGATCGCGGCGAGCGAGGCCTATCTCGGCAGACCGGCGTCGGGTGCGGCGGAGCGCTCGATCCTGGCCAGGGATCTCGAAGCCCGGCTGATGGGCTTGCCCACCGGCACGCAGGACCACTACCCGGCACTGCTCGGAGGGGTGCTGGAGGTAGAGCATCGCGCCGGCGGTGAGCGGGTCCGGCGACTCGATGTGGATCTGGACCTGCTCGCCGGGTCACTGGTGGTGGCCTACACCGGTCAGAGTCACTTCTCGGCCGGGAACAACTGGCAGATCGTTCGCCGGCGCCTGGATGGTGACCCCGAAACGGTGGAGCTGTTCGATGGCATTCGCGATGTCACGGTCGAGTTGCCCACGGTGCTCGAGGCGGGTGACCTGGAGGAAGCCGGGAGACTCATGAGTCGGGAGTGGAGCTGTCGCCGCCGGCTGGCGGAGGGGGTCTCGACCCCGGTGATCGAATCGCTGTTGGAGCAGAGCACGGCAGCGGGAGCCTGGGGCGGCAAGGTATGTGGAGCAGGTGGGGGTGGCAGTATCGCCCTGCTCGCTCCTCCGGAGCGCCGGCAGGTCGTGGTAAAGGCTCTGATCGAAGGCGGGGCGCAGGTCTTGCCCGCTCGGCCTACGGACGAGGCTCTGAGAGTCGAATCGGTCTCACCAGCCACACCGGAGCCGGGAAGCTGAAGGTGTCTGTCGATCTGTCGGTGGTGATCCCCTGCTTCAACGAAGAGGTGCGTCTAGGCGCGACCCTGGGGAAGATCGTCGGCTATCTGGATCGACGGGGAAAGACCTACGAGATCCTGGTGGTCGACGACGGTAGCCAGGACGCCACCGTCTCGGTGGCCGAGGGGCTGGCATTCGGGCCGGTGAGGGTTCTCGAGCACGGTGAGAATCGGGGCAAGGGTGCGGCGGTCCGCACCGGTGTGCTTGCCAGCGTGGGGGAGTGGGTGCTCATCACCGATGCCGACCTGTCGACGCCGATCGAAGATCTGGAACGTCTCGAGAGGCGCTCCGCAGAGTCGGAGATCGTATTGGGAAGCCGGGCAGTGGCCGATTCGCAGATCGTCCGCCACCAGCCCTTCTATCGCGAGCTCATGGGAAAGACGTTCAACCTCATCATCCGGAGTATCGGCCTCGTCGGATTGCATGACACCCAGTGCGGCTTCAAGCTCTTCAGCGGTCCGGTAGCGCGGGAGCTGTTCGAGCGCTCCCAGGTCGACCATTTTGCTTTTGACGTCGAGGTGGTGTGGCTGGCGCAAAAGGCGGGGTACGGGGTGGTGGAGGAGGGTGTGACCTGGGAGGACTCCCCCAGCTCGCGCGTAAGCCCCATCGGCGACTCCTCGCGAATGCTGATCGACGTGCTCAAGCTCCGCTTTCGGAAGCCCTAGAAGAAAAGTGCTCCAGTGGCCTTCCGGGAGGACGGGGTGTCTCCTCTGGGGCCCACCTTACGGCATCGCCGGCCCATCTGTCCGGGGAAATTGGGGACAGGTACAAATTCTTCCCTGCTGCCGTCAAGTTGGGTAGCTCGGTGGCAAGAATTTGATACCTGTCCCCAATATCCCGCTGGCGTGGAGCTTGCAGCACAAGTAGTGGGAGGCACGACCATGACAACCAGAAGCAAGGGAAAAAGGCGGTTCCTGGTCCTCGGTGGTCTGGGCATTCTGGTCATGTTGGTGACCACCTCGACGGCGTTCGCCGGCGACGGAGCGGCCAAGACCAGACAGGGGTCAGCAGCAGTGTCGAGGAGCACGTCGGCGGCTCCTCAGACAAGCTCTAGCGGGGGCTCGGTCAGCCGGCAGCCGGTGGCCAGGAGCACCCGTCCACCCAGCTCCGGCGGCGGCGGGCCCACCGCCCGTGATACCCGTCAGTACTCCCCGAGCGGCGGCGGGGGCGGGCACGGGCACCATGGTGGCTATTACCGACCCTGGTATCCGGGGTACTGGGGCGGCTACTGGTCTCCCTACCGCTCGTGGTGGTGGGGGGGCTACTGGGGACCCTTTTGGGGCCCTGCCTGGGGCTCCTCCTGGGGTTGGCCGGGCTATGCGCCCTCCTATCGGGTCGTGGCTCCGACCTCGAAGATCGGCGCCCTCAACCTGAAGCTGCAGCCGAAGAAAGCGGCGGTCTACGTCGACGGCTACTATGTCGGCAAAGCCAAGACCTTCGACGGGCGCCCCGATTTCCTGTGGCTCGAGGAGGGCACCTACGAGATCACCTTCTACTTGGAGGGCTACCGGACGCTTACTCGAACATTTGCCGTCCGCTCCGGGGTGGTGGCGGATGTCAGCATCGCTCTCGAGCCGGGTGCGGCCACCCTGCCGCCGGAGCCGACCCAGGTCGTAGCGGAGAGCTCACCACAGCAGAAGGTCGATCGGCGTCCTGCCGAGGTGGAGAGTGAGCGACAAGTCGCCGGTACCGGCGAGGAGGACTGGCGCCAGGGAGCGTCGAGCTCGCGTGACGTCCGCCGGGATCCGGGCCGTATCCACCTGACAGTTGCGCCCGAGGATGCTTCGGTCTATCTAGATGGTCGTTTTCTGGGCTCTGGCAGGGAGATTGCCGACCTCCACGCGGGACTCCTCGTGGATCCGGGAAATCACTTGCTGGAAGTCGTGCGGCCTGGATTCCAGCCGCGAGAGCTGGACTTTGGGGTGGCCAGCGGTGAAGACCTCGATCTCGAGGTGGCTCTGATTGTGGCTGGAGTGCGTTAGGAAGCCCGGCTTCTAATCCATCGCCAGCGTCTTCTGCTCGAGCTTGAGCAGCCAGAGCTTCTTGCGCTGACCGCCGATAAAACTCCCGGCACCGGACTTGGTGGTCACCACCCGGTGGCAGGGGATCACCAGGGGCAGCGGATTGGCCATCAGGACCGAGAGGACCTGGCGATAGGCGTCGGGGCGGCCGGCACCCTCGGCGATCTCCTGGTAGGTGCGAGTTCTGCCGTAGGGGACCTTGGCGGTCTGCCGCAGCACCCGACGGGGGAAGTTGGGGAGCCCGGTGGCTTTGAGGTCGTACTCGAGTTCCAGATTGCGCCGGGCACCAGCCAGGTACTCGGAGAATCGTCCCAGGACTTCGTCCAGAAACTCGGAGCGCTCGGAGGGCTTGAGATCACCAAATGGCCTGAATTGCTTGCGCTCACTGCCCTTGGGGACGATGACCACGCGGGTGAGGAGCTCTCCGGTGAGCTCGATGCCCAGCCCCCCCAGCGTGGATGGGATGAGGATGCGGGTGGGCTCGACGTAAGGCTCCTCGGCGGCCGCGGTGGAATCTGGTGGCAGATCGGACATGGCGCAGAGATTATCACGGGATTTTGGGGGAATCGATCAGACCGGCATCACCTTTATTTTCTTGTGTTTCCAGCGGGCCGAGGCCAGCTCGCCGCCGAGATCGGCATCCCCGACATAGGACCGGTCGGGGATGCGGCGGACTGGGATTTCGAAGCTCGTGGCACCGGCGAGGGGGAAGGGATGGAGAAAGAGATGACCCTCTTCAAGGAACCCGCGCATACCCGGCCTTTCTACCGGTTGCGACCACTGATTGCAGACAGTCAGGGAGAGGGCGTCGACGAGCTCGAGAAACCGGTAGTCCTGGGTCACCTGCTCGGCGGTGACCCCCGCCCGCTCCTCCAACTCCTCGCGGGACTCCTCCAGCCGATCCAGCAGCTCTATCCAACCGGGCTCCCGTCGCTCCTGGTGGTGGAGCGCGAGAGCGTGGTGGGCAATGAGCAGTGCGACGTAGGGCTGCTCGGCGAGAAAGCGCTCGGTGCCGCGCTCCCAGACCTCGAGTCGCGGCGCCAGGGGGAAGGAGAGAAAATCGTGCGGCCGCCCGGTCGCGGGGTCGACCCGCGGTGCCGAGTCGGCCTCCTGCCAGCCGTTGTCGTGCTCACGCACGGCCCGTAGAAGCCGCTCACGGCGGGGATGCTCGGGTAGACCATCGGCCCGCCAGAGGGCAAGGAGCGCGGCCGCAAAGTGGGCGTGGTCGGGCTGGGTGACGAGGAGAAGCGACGATCCGTCTTCGACGACGATCATGGATGGAGCTGATTATCCACGAAACGGAGATCAACGGGCGGCTACGCTGTGGCTCGGGCCATATGGAGAAGGGAGACGGCATAGTAACATTCTGGATTCGAACGAGATAGCTCTGGTGGAGGTCGCGAATGCCATTTGATTTTCCCGAGCCCTGGCGGGTGAAAGTTGTCGAGCCGATACGCCGGCCGGAGCCCGAGGAGCGCGAAGAACGATTGCAGGCGGCCGGTTTTAACCTGTTCGACATCCCCGCCGACGCGGTATTCATCGATCTCCTCACCGACTCCGGCACCTCGGCGATGTCCGACAGCCAGTGGGCGGGCTTGATGATGGGGGACGAGTCCTACGCTGGGTCGCGGAATTTCTACCACTTCGAGCAGACGGTAAAGGAAATCTTCGGCTTTCCCTACCTCGTGCCGGTGCACCAGGGACGGGTGGCGGAGAACCTTCTTTTCTCGACTCTCGTCGAGCCGGGGATGATCGTTCCCAACAACAACCACTTCGACACAACTCGGGCCAACGTCGAGGTCAACGGCGGTGCAGCCGTCGACCTGGTGATCGAGGAGGGTAAGCATCCGGAGATCGAGCATCCCTTCAAAGGCGACATCGATCTCGAAAAGGTACGTCACCTCTTCGAGGAGACACCGCGGGAGAGGATCCCGCTGGCCATGACGACCCTGACCAACAACTCGGGCGGTGGGCAGCCCGTCTCGCTGGAGAATATCCGCGGCTACTCCGAGCTCTGCCGCGAGTTTGGGATTCCGTTCTACATCGACGCCTGCCGATTTGCGGAGAACGCCTATTTCATCCAGCAGCGCGAGCCCGGGCAGCGGGAGCGCAGCGTCCCGGAGATCGTCAAGGCCATTTTCGAGCTCGCCGATGGGTGCACGATGAGCGCCAAGAAGGACGGTCTCGCCAACATGGGGGGCTTTCTGGCCAGCCGCAACCCGGAGCTCATCGAGACCATCAAGCAGCGGTTGATCCTGATCGAGGGCTTTCCGACCTACGGTGGACTGTCCGGGCGCGATCTGGAGGCGGTGGCCCGCGGTCTCAGGGAAGTCTTAGATCCCGAGTATCTCCGCTTTCGCATCTCCCAGACCCAGGCCTTTGGCAACCGCATCGCCGGGCTGGGCATCCCCATCATCCGT
The DNA here is from genome assembly GCA_049678185.1 of Thermoanaerobaculia bacterium. GTDB lineage: Bacteria > Acidobacteriota > Thermoanaerobaculia > Multivoradales > JAHEKO01 > M0029. Next base: position 1,648 of record JBAUDS010000427.1, on the reverse strand, counting down.
CCCGTCGGCGGACACGCGGTATACATCGATGCCAAGAAGTTCCTGTCGCGCATCCCGCAGGCTCATTTTCCGGCGCAGGCGCTGGTGGTGGCTCTCTACCGGGAAGGGGCGATTCGCGGGGTCGAGGTGGGAGGCGTCATGTTCGGACGCAAGGATCCCGAGAGTGGAAACGACATCTTTCCCGACCTCGAGCTGGTTCGGCTGGCGGTCCCGCGACGGGTCTACACCAACACCCATTTGCGCTACGTCTGCGACTGCCTGGAAGGGATCCGCGACCGCAAGGACGAGATCAAGGGGTTGCGGCTGACCTACGAGGCGCCGGTGCTCAGACACTTCACCGCTCATTTCGAAGAGATCGAGGCGGTCAGAGAGAAAGAGCTGGTGTAACGGTTTCCATTTGGCGCCCGAGGCGATTCAGCTAAGATCGGGCCCACGTAACCGGTCGGTCGAGACGTCCTACAGAGGTAGTCTTTGCCAGAGGAGTCATTCCAACCAAGGGGGGTGGAAAGTATGAAGCGCTCTCTTACACTGACGATCGCCCTGATCGTCCTGACTGCAGTTGTCTCACCGATCTGGGCCCAGGGAAGTGGTCTCCGCTACTCGATCACGGTGACCAAATTCGAGAATCGCGCCGGGTGGCACGGCTACTGGGATCTGGGTGATGCCTGGGGCATGGTGATGACCGATCTGCTCAATCAGACCGGGCAGTTCATCGTTCTGGGCGAGACCGATATGAGGTACGAAGCCCTGGCCGAACAGGATCTGGCCGCCTCGGGGCGGACGGCCCAGGGGAGCAAAGCTCCCGCGACGGGTCAGCTGACCCCAGCCCAACTGCTGGTCAAGGGCGCGATTACTCACGTCCAGGACAGCACGACCGGTGGCGGTGGCGGTGTCCGCATCAAGGGGTTCAAGGTCGGTGGCAGCAAAGACAAGGCGGAGATCAATGCCACGGTCTATGTCGTGGATTCCACCACCGGTCAGATCCTGGCCTCGACCAGCGTGGTCGGTGAGTCGGGCCGCAAGGGGGTCAATGTCGGCTACAGCAGCTGGGACTGGGGTGGCGACGTCGAGGCCTTCAAGAAGGACAACACGGGCCGCGCGGTGGAAGATGCGGTGGCCGAAGCGGTCGACTGGATCGTCCTCCAGCTGCCGTCGATCCCCTGGACCGGTACCGTGGCGCTGGTCAAAGAGGGCCAGGTCTATGTCAACCGTGGGACCCGCGACGGGGTGGGCACCGGGGACACGTTTGTCGTCGGCGAGGTGGACGTCATCCGCGACCCCGACACCGGCGAAGTCCTGGACGAGAGCATGAACGAGATTGCCCGGCTGCAGGTGCAATCGGTCAAGGAAAAGCTCGCCATCTGCTCGGTGATCTCCGGCGACGGAGCCGCCGTCGAGCGAGGCATGGCGATTCATCCCCTGCAATAAGGTCGAAGCGGCCGGCCTCCGTGCCGGCCGTCTTGGGCCCCGAAGGGTTGGATGCCGGCCGATAGGCGCCCTTACCTGGGCGTCTATCGTGGCCCGGTTCCGGGACCTCCGGGGGCTCCCCTCCACTCCGCGGGAAACTCTATGGCTCCGTTACGGTGAGCCCCCTCCGGTCCCGAATCCGGGCTGGCGGGGCGGCCGCCTGGGCTGCGGGTCCTCGACC
>JBAUDS010000426.1:0-2743 GCA_049678185.1 Thermoanaerobaculia bacterium | reverse complement strand
TTCCTGGCCATCTCCAGAAACGCACCCATGTCCGAGAAATAACCCGTGGGCCGCAACACGGCGTAGTCGAGGCCGGACGCCTTCAACACGTCGACGAAGGCTTCGTGGGCGTCCACGATATCCAGGTGGCGCAGCTGGGGGCCGTTGAACACCGAGACGTAGACGAACGTTTCGACCCCCGCTCGCTCGGCGGCCTCCAACAGGTTCTTGTTGCCCTGATAGTCGACGTCGCGGAAGGTCAGCCCGTCCTTCTGCCGGGTGATACCGATCGAGGAGAAGACCACGTCGATCCCGTCACAGACATGTTCGAGCGTTTCGGGCCGGGTGACCTGGCCGTCGACGATCTCGTCCAGCGAGCCCCGGAGGGGGTGGAGCTTTTCCGGGGCGCGGGCCAACGCCCGAACAAAGTGGCCTCGGACCTCGAGCTCCTGAGCCACGAACCCCCCGAGATAACCTGTGGCGCCGGCAACCAGCACACGTTTCATGAAGTCCCCTCCTCGCCGGCCGCCGCCGGCTGCGGCACATGGTCGAGCAGCGCGTCGAGGCTCGGAGTCTCCAACCCGGCCTGGGCTCTGAGCTCGGCAAACTCCTCGGCCATCTCGAGCAGCTCCGGTCCGACGCTCCTGAGATGAAGCCCGAATCGGACTTCGGCGCTCCGCGAGCCGAACAACTTGCCGAAGACCACCGGCTCGAGCCACCGTGGGAGCCAGTAGTAGAGGTTGAAGACTGCCGGCTGGCGCTTGCGATATCCAACCGCGCACAGGACGTCCCCGGCTTCCCGGCAGGCGCGGCAGTACTGATGGATCGCCTCCCTGTCGGCGACCACCGCTTTGAGATCTCCGCCCTTCATGAAGGCCACTCCCGCCGTCGGGGCCATGAAGGCGAAGTGGTACTTGAGCCAGCCGTCCATGTCTCCCTCGACGCTGACCCTGATGTCGGCCGTCTCGAAGGTCTGCTGGATCGCGAGGGTTCGGGCCCGGGTCGCACCGTCGAGCTCGCCGATAAAGATCTCCCCATGATGACCCTTCGGCTTCTCCCGATCCATGACCACGAGGTCGTCGCCCTCCCATCCACCCCCCACACCCGGAAACCCGAGCAACACCCTCTCTGCCGGTAGATGCTCGAGGTAGCGCTTGAATCCGGAGACGTCGTTGCCGACAAAGAGGATGTTCTCGAGATGCTCGTTCCGAGCCAGTAAGGGGCAGACCGACAGCCGGCTCGCCTTCTGCATGGCGACGACCACCAGGTCATAACGATCCTCTGCCCCCAGCCGCTCCACCAACTCGACCCGGGCCACCTGCCGCTCTCCGGTCAGTCCATCGACGATCTCTACCCCGCGCTTCTCGAGCCGACGCTTGGTCTCGCCCCTCGCCAGCAGGGACACTTCCTGGCCGGTCTGGTGAAGCCGCAGCGCCATCCACCTCCCGATCGGTCCGGCACCGAAGATCAGGGTCTTCATCGCTCAACTCCTACTTGCCCTGGTCGTAGACCCGCCACATGTCGACGTCGTCGAAGATCTTCTCGGACTGGTCTGGATTCATGGCGTCGTGTTCAGCGTCACGGTATCGCCCACGCTCGCTGAGGACTTCCTCGAAGTAGTCGTGTTGGACCATGGCGCTCATGATCTCGTTGGTGCCGGTCCAGATCTGCGCCAGCCGGACGTCGCGCACCATCCGCTCGATCGGATAGACATCGGTGTAGCCGATGCCACCGGTGACCTGCATGGCGATATTGACCACCTCCCAGGCGGCCGTGGTGACGAATTTCTTGGTCTCGGAGACGATCCTGCGGACGTTGGGCGCGTCCACATCGGCGGCGCGCGCCGCCTGGTAGACCATGGCGCGGCAGGCGTCGAGCTTGGTGATCGCCTCGGCGACCATAAACGAGACACCCTGGAACTTGCGGATCGGGCGCCCGAACTGGATCCGCCGTTCGGCGTAATTCATCGCCACGGTCAACGCCGCGTTCATCATCCCGGTGCAGGGGGCGGCGCTGGTCAGGCGCTCCGGGATCATCATGCGATAAAACACTTCGCCGCCTCCGTGGAGCTCACCGACGAGGTTCTCCTTGGGTACCGGGACATCGCGAAAGACGATTCTTCCTGTGCCTCCACCCCGTGCCCCCATCAGACCGTAGAGGTACTTGACCTCCACCTCGTCAGCACGATCCACCAGCAAGGCAGAGATGCGCTTCTGGGGAGGCGCGTCCTCTTCGAGGTTGGTGCGAGCGTAGACCAGAAAGAAGTCCGCCCCCTCGGCGCCAACTACGAAGCGCTTCATCCCCCGCAGCAGAAAGTGATCCCCCATGTCGCGGGCGGTGCTGGTGGCGCCAAAGAAGTCGGAACCACCACGAGGCTCGGTGAGAGCTTCCGCCGCCACCTTCTCACCCCGCAGCATCGGCACCAGGTACGTCTGCTTCTGCTCTTCGGTGCCAAAGCGTTGAAGAGCCTCGCCGATGATCGAAGGCATGACAAAGGCGCAGCCCGCCGCCATGCCGAGGCAGCCGATCTCGCCCTGGACCGCCGAATCCCCGACCCAGGAGAGCCCCTGGCCGCCGTACTTCTTCGGGAACCGTAGACCGAGAAGGCCGTGTCGAGCGTAGCTCTCGTAGAGCTCGCGCGGAAAGCGAACCTCCTCCCTGTCCATGGCCTTCAGGTAGTCGGGCTCCACCTTGTTCTTGGCGAACTCCCGCGCCTTGTCGCGCCAGGAGCGTTCCTCGTCGCTCAGCATGAAGTCGTACATGG
>JBAUDS010000425.1:0-1510 GCA_049678185.1 Thermoanaerobaculia bacterium | reverse complement strand
GGTAGGAGTCGAGGTCCGCGAAGGCGCTCTGCGGATCCGGCGTACCGTCCCAGCTCTCCCAGTAGAGTGACAGCGGTGTCACCTCGCGGTGCATCCGGCTGGCCACATCTCCCTCGGCAACCGTGCCCTCGGGTTTCCACTCTGGACCGCGGGCCGCCAGCGCCGCCTCGAGGTGTCGGCCGGCGTCGGCCGACTCTCCATCCTTCCAAGCTATGTAGCCCTGCAGGAAGAAACCGCCCACCGCCTTGTGGTTGGTGCGGGTAGCCTGGGCCAGACGCTCATCGGCCAGAGCACGGTCTCCCCGCATCAATGCAATCTCACCCAGTACCAACAGACTGCCGGTCGCTTCCTGATTGATCTCCAGCGCCCGCGCCAGCGCCCGCTCGGCCGCCTCCAGGTCGGCGTCCGACTCGGCGGTCATCGCCCGCAGCACCCCCCATTGCTTGTGGGCCCGGTGACTCCCCGGGCTCAATCGGCGCATGGTGTCGAGCTCTGCCAGCGCCCCATCCAGATCACCCTCGGCGGCCAGACAGTTGGCCAGGTAGTAGCGGGAGTCTTCGTGCTGGGGATCGAGCGCCAGCGCCTGGCGGAAGAGGCCGATGGCTTTGGGCAGATCGCCTTCAATCTTGACCGCGTCCATCCCCGCCCGTTGCAGGTTCCAGAACTCCAGCACCTGCTCGCGATCGGAGAGCCTCGAGGGGGCCGAAACCTGGCGTGCCACGCCGCTACCCTCGGTGAGCTCCCAGATGGCGTTGGCCTCCAGCGAGCCAAAGCTCTCCGGCTCCCCGGCCAGCCATCTCACCTCCACATCTTCGAGCGCTCCGGCGTCCCCCAGACCGAAGTGGAGCACCCGGCTGCTCTGCGACAGATAGGAGGCACCGGTCATCGATCGTCGGAGCAGGACCTCGCCCACCCGGGCGGTAACCGTCGAGCCATCCCCCAAACCCTCGGTGGCATCGGCGCCACCGACCCGGCTCCGCAGACGGACTTGCAGCCAATTCCCACTCTGCATGTCGTTGCGCAGCAGCTGCACCCCCTCGTACAGATGGACAATGAGCAGATCGAGGTCGCCGTCGGCGTCGTAGTCGGACAGCGCCAGACCGCGGCCGACATGGGGTGTCGCCAGCAGCTCCGCGAGCGGCGCCAAGTCGTGAAAGTACTCGCCATGTTGGTTCCAGAGCAGCATCGCAGACTGCGGTTTGAGCCCCTTTGGCTCGGTGTCGGTCTCCAGGGGGCTGCCGTTGACCACCAGCAGGTCGAGCCAACCGTCGGCATCCAAATCGGCAAACCCGGTCCCCCAGCCGATCGCATGCAGCGCGATCTGGCCGAGGCCCAGACGGGCCGCCTGGTCGGAAAAGCTGAGCTGGAGCGGCTGGCCCTCGCTGCGGCTGCGATCGATCTCGACCAGACTGGAGTCGTAGAGGGCGTTCTCCTGGGCGATCCAGTGAGTGACAAACAGATCTTCATCACCATCCCGATTCCAGTCACCCGCGGCAAGCCCCATGGCCCC
>JBAUDS010000424.1:0-3993 GCA_049678185.1 Thermoanaerobaculia bacterium | reverse complement strand
TACCTGGGCCGCGCCCAAGAGGGGGTCGGAAGCCCAGCGGCAGCCGACTCCTACCGGACCTTTCTCGCCATCAAAGAAGCTGGCGACAGGAACCCGCTGATCGCGGATGCCCGTCGCCGATTGGCAGCGCTGTAACCTAGTCGTTCACGCGATAGATCTCGGCACTGGTTGTTCCGTAAGGGCTGCCCGGAGGAAGTGGAAAACGTGGCACAACCTGGCCGCCCGCGATGAGCACATCGCCGGTGTCCAGTAACGTCATCGACGGACCTACGCGCCGCAGGTTCATCAAGGCTGTCATGGAGAATGCCCCGATCACCGGATCGTAGAGCTCGGCGCTCGCATCCGGTGTGTCGAAGACCTTCCATCCGCCGGCTACCAGGACTTTGCCGTTGGGTAGCAGCGTGGCCCGCGCAGCCCGGCGTGGGACATTCAGGTTTCCAGTTGGAGTGAACAGGTTTGTGGCTGGATCGAAGATGTCCGCACTGGTGAGTACTCCCCCGATGTTATGACCACCGGCGAACAGGATCCTGCCATCTGCCAGCTCCACCGCGATATTTTCCTTCTTCGGGTCGCCGAGGGTGTCCGCGAGAAGTGTGAAGGTGCCATGCGCCGGATCATATAGCTCGGCGGTGTCCGTGACAGTGCCAGAAGTCGGTGAGCCACCCACAATCAGCACTTCGCCGGTCGACAGCAGCACTGCGCTGTGGGACGTGCGGGCCTGGTTGAGGCTGCCTGTCGCGCTGAAGGTACCGGACGACGGATCATAAAGCTCCGCCGCTGTCGTTGATGTGTGGAGGTGATCGGCACCGCCGGCGATCAGAACCAGCCCATTCGGAAGCAGAGTCCCCGATTGGCCGTACCTTTGGTGCCCCATTGAGCCCGTCGTATAGGTGAAGTTCCCCGTCAGCGGGTCGAAGATCTCGGCAGTCTGCCGGACGACTCCTGTTCCTCCCCAGCCTCCCGTGACCAGAACCCTCCCGTTCGGCAGCAGCGTCGCGGCATGGAAAACGCGCGAGTCACTCAGGTTTCCCGCAGCGCTGAAGGTCTCTGTGGTCGGGTCGTAGAGATCCGTGGCGGACTCTGCCGTGGTGTCGGTCGCCCAACCACCGACCATCAGGACATTGCCGTCGAGCAGTTTGGTAGCCGAGTGAGCGTAGTGCGGATTCGTCATCTGCCCGACGAGGAAGAAGTTGGCGTCGGCTGAGGGGTCGTAGATTTCGGCCGCGTTCGAGGCGACCGCGTTGAGAACGCCAAAAGATTCCCAGCCACCGACTAGAAGTACGCGACCATCGGTCAGACGCGTCGCTCGGGGGCCGCTCCGCGCCACGTTCAATACATCGGTCAGGGCGAAGGTCTGGGTGATCGGGTCGTAAACCTCGGCCTCCGACAGCAGGACCAAACCATCGCTGCTTCCTCCCGCGATCAGAACCTCACCCGAAGGTAGACGGATCGAGGCATGAGCGCGGCGGCCGATCTTCATGTCGCCGACGGCATAGCTGAAGGTGTCAGAGGCCGGATCGAAAAGCTCTACCGTGTCGAGCGGACTGCCCACGCCGGCAGCACCGCCCGTGATCAGAACGGCTCCATCCGCCAGGAGGGTTGCCTTGTGAAGGTACCGCTGGTCATTCATCGCGCCTTCAGGGCCAAACAACCCCGACCCAGGATCCCAGACCTGGAAGGTATCGGTAGCGCCGACGTTTGGCCTTCCGCCGGCGATCAGCACTCTTCCGTCGTTGAGCAAAGTGGCCGTGTGTAGGCGGCGAAATGTGTTCAGGCTGCCAGACAAAGTAAAGGTTCCGACGGCCGGATCGTAGATTTCCGCGCTGCTGATGCTGGTGTTTCCGGTGGTGTTCCCAGCAACAATCAGAACTTTCCCGTCCGCCAGCAACGTAGCCGAATGATGGAACCGCTCGACGTTGAGGCTACCGGTCGTTGGTGTCAAGGAATGATCGGTCGGATTGTAGATCAGGGCGGTGTTTAGCACAGTGCCGCCGAGGCCATCGAGTCCACCGGCGATCAGCACGGTGCCGTCATCGAGTCGTGTGGCCGAGTGGAGCATGCGGGCTGGGGAGAGTGTCGCCACGGTGGTGAATGTGCCGAGGCTCGGATCGTAGCGCTCAAGCGAAGAGATGGCGTTGATGTCACCATCAGCGCCACCTACAACCAGGACATCCCCTCCCAGCAGAGGTGTGACGGTGTGGTAGCTGCGCCCCTCGTTCAGGCTGTCGGTGAGGAGGAATTTCGGTGGCAGTCCGGGGTGGTAGATCTCGAAGGTGTCAGTGCCGTTGACCACCGGCGGACCCGGTGTCGTGCCGCCGGTGATGAGGATATCGCCGCTCAACAGTCGCGCTGCCGCGTGCTCGGTACGAGCCTCGGCCAGATCGCCTGCAAGCGAGAAGGTATCGGTCGACCAGTCGTAAAGCTCGACCGTAGAGATATACCGGGCAACCCCTCCGGGCGCGTCGCTGCCGCCGGCAATCAGAACCTTGCCGTTGGGCAGCAGCTCGGTGATGTGGGCGGCATGGACGTCGAACATGTCCGCTGCGGGTGTGAGGGTGTTGGTCGCGGGGTCGTAGATGTCGGCGCTGTCCGTCGAGGTCAGTGGCCCCGCGTCGAGAATGCCACCGGCGATCAGTACCTTGCCGTTGGGCAGCAGGGTCGCGCTGTGGAAGCGGCGGCTGTCGCTCATGGTGCCGGGCACCGCAGTGAAGGTGCCCAAGCCGGTGGGATCAAAGATCTCGGCGGTGTTGCCGAAACCTCCTGTGACTAGCACCCGCCCGTCGGTCAACAGCGTGGCGGTGTGCTCCCATCGACTTGAGCTCATGCTGCCCACCTTTTTGAATCTCAGTGCCGGCGCGAGGCTCGGGTCGTAGGTCAGGGCCACCTTGCTGGGCGAGGCCATCATGCCCCCGGTGATCAGCACCCGGCCATCGGCCAGGCGAGTTGCGCGATGGCTGCCTGTTGGTCCCGGAAGAAACATTGGAGCTGGCGAAAAGGTCCCCGTTACCGGATCGTACAGTTCGGCCTTCGGCCCGCTGGTCTCACCGCCGAAAATCAACACCTCACCGCTGTAGAGGAGAGTCGCCGTGTGCCAGGCCCGCGCTGTGTTCATGCTCCCGGTGGCGGTGAACTGACCCGTCGCAGGGTCGTAGATCTCGGCACTGCTCTCCGTCTGCACGGGGTTGAAGCCACCGGTGACCAGGACCTTGCCGTCCGGCAGCAGGGTCGTGGTGTGCTGGACGCGGCCGGTGTTCATGGTGTAAGGCGAGGGGATCGAGGCGTCGGGGACCGCGTAGGGCTGCTGGGTCTCCCCCAGCAAAGCTTCGGCGGTGTTGACGCCTTGAGCCACCACCACGGTTTGCACTTGTGCTGGATTGAACACGTCATTGTTATCCGCATCTGGATCGATGACCCGCAAGGTGATGAGCACGGTGTCACCCGGCTCGAGGTAGAAGCTCACGATGTTCGGATCATCGACGTTCGGATCGAAAAGGTTGAGTGGGGCAAAGTTCGGATCGGTCACGTTGACCAATAACTCGTGCTGGGCCTCCTCGGTCAGATCGCATCCGCTGGAAACCGGCGTCGTGTAGACCCGGTAGACCATGAGCTGGAAGATGAGCTCGGTGGGCAGGATGCCCGCTGCTGAGAGATTGAGGCTGTAGGCCACCGGTGCGTTGCCGTCGTTGGTCATCTCCCAGGTCACGTCGGTCATCGTCGTGTTGTAGATGGCGGGATTAAGGATCGCCGGGTTGTAGATGGCCGGATTCAAGATCGCGGGATTCAGAATCGCCGGGTTGTAGATGGCCGGGTTGAGAATGGCCGGGTTCAGGATCGCCGGATTCAGGATCGCCGGGTTGTAGATGGCCGGGTTGAGAATCGCCGGGTTCAAGATCGCGGGATTCAGAATCGCCGGGTTGAGGATGGCCGGGTTCAAGATCGCGGGGTTGAGAATCGCCGGGTTGTAGATGGCCGGGTTGTAGATCTCCTCTTGAT
>JBAUDS010000423.1:0-2137 GCA_049678185.1 Thermoanaerobaculia bacterium | reverse complement strand
TGGGCGAGGCCGAAAGAGACGGTCGAATCCTGTACGGCGGAGAGACTCTGGCCGACGACGACCTGGTGCATGGTTACTATGTGAGTCCAACCATTGTCGAGGGGCTCCCCGCCGATCACCGGCTGGTGACCGAGGAGCTCTTTCTGCCTCTCCTCTGTCTCGCCGAAGTCGACTCGCTCGACGAAGCGCTCGAGCTTGCCAACCGCACCGAGTACGGGCTGACCGCGGGCATCTTCAGCGAGGACCCGGAGGAGTTCGAGACCTTCTTCGACCGGATCGAGGCCGGCGTCACCTATGCCAACCGGCGGAGCGGAGCGACCACGGGGGCCTGGCCGGGTGTCAACTCTTTTTGCGGCTGGAAGGCGAGCGGCTCGACCGGCAAGGGGGTCTGCGGTCCCTACTACGTCTCCCAGTTCCTCCGCGAGCAGAGCCAGACCATCATGGAGTAGCCCAGCCGACCTGTCGGCAGTGGTCTGTATTCCCCCGATCGAGACCAAGTGGAAGGTCCTCGGCCCCAATGGTCGCGGACAGGGAGGGTCATGTAAGATCGAGAAAATTTCTGAGCGTAGAGCGCTTCAAGGAGAGCGGATGCCTGGGCTCGCCCCGGACGGAGCCCTTATAGGAGTATCGAGCCATGGCCCTTTATGCTTTCGACGGTACGTGGAACTGGGAGCGGACCACGGGTGAGTACGGGAAGAACACCAACGTCGTCAAATTCCATCGCGCCTATCTCGGCGCCGAGGACGACGACTTCTACACCAAGGGAGTCGGCACTCGCCACGGCAAGCTGGGTCAGTTGTTTGGTGGTGCTTTTGGGTTCGGCGGCAAGAGGAGGCTTGGCAAGGCCAGAGCGAGGCTTTACGAGAACTACGCCGCCGGCAATACCGAGATCGACGTCGTCGGCTTTAGTCGCGGCGCGGCTCTCGCCCTGGCCTTTGTCAACAAGGTCACCCGTCATGGTATCCGCCATCCCGACACCGACGAGGTGCTCGAAGCCAACCCGACGATTCGGTTCTTAGGGCTGTGGGATGTGGTGGCCGCGTTCGGGATTCCGATCAACTTTGGCATTCCATTCCAGCGGATCAACCTCGGTTACCGTCTGGGCCTGCCCAAGAATGTCCAACACTGCTTCCACGCCATCTCCCTGGATGAAAGACGCCAGACCTTTCGTGTGACCCGGGTCCCACGGGGCTACGAAGTCTGGTTCCGGGGTGTGCACTCCGATGTGGGTGGCGGCAACGAGAACATCCCGCTCAACGACATTGCCCTCCAATGGATGCTGAGAAAAGCGATCGCGGTGGGCCTGCCGATCGATCCCGAGATCCCCGCCTCGCTGGAGAGCGACCCGCGGGCGGAGATCAGCGGCAACGGCCTGGACCTCATAAAGAACAAGCCCAGAAAAATCACGGTGAGAGACTGGATTCATCACACGGTCCAGGATCGAGAAGGCCACCACAACCCACCCGCCGAGGCACCCAGAGAGACAGACGAGCACGAGGCGCCGAAAGCTCCCGCCTAGCGACTGCCCTTCGGCAAACTTGCTTCCAGAGGTACCTACGCCGCTTAGCTGCGAACGGCAGTGAAAAGTGCAGCCTGGGGTCTCGGGTCCAGCGGCGCGTTACAGAGCGTCGAGTTCGGCTCGCGCCTGCTGGAGCAGCGGGATGTCCGGGTCGGCGTCGCGCCAGAGGGTGAGGAAGTCGTTGTAGGCGGCGCGGGCAGCGTCGGTGTCGCCGGCCAGGGCGTGGCCGCGCGCCTTGCCCAGGATGGCCGTGGCGTGGATCGGGTGGTTGGGATTGATCGTCCGCGCCGTGACGACGCGCTCGAATTCCGCCGCCGCCTCGAGACCCTCCCCGGCTGCCAGATGGGCGCGGGCGCGGAAGTCGATCGGATAGAGCCGCCTCAATTCGTACGGTCTGGTGCCTTCGAGGAGCTCGAGGGCCAGCTCGGGGTTACCCTTGGCGATGGCGATGTCGGCCCGCCGCTCCGGTGCATTCCACTCCCAGAAGAGCTGATCCGTCTCCGGATTGCGCCCCTCGATCTCGTCGATCAGGTTCCCTGCAGCCTCGACATCGCCGGCATTGGCCAAAGCTGACACCGCGATGAGACCCGCATCTCGAGACCGGCCGGCCTCGAGAGC
>JBAUDS010000422.1:0-29261 GCA_049678185.1 Thermoanaerobaculia bacterium | reverse complement strand
CGGGGTGGCAGATACTGCAGTCGACCTTGGAGGCAACGGTCTCGCAGGCGCGGGTGCGAGAGGGTGAGACATCGGTGTGGCACTGGGCGCAGGCGGTCTCACCGTGGCTCGAGGCGTTGTAGGCGTCTTCATCCACAAACAGAGCGACGGTCTCATCGTCCCGCTCCATGGTGAGCTCGGCATCGGCGTGACACCGCAGGCAGTCCTGGTTGGCGACACCGGTGGGGTAGAAGACCCGGCGGATCTTGTGCGGCGAATGGCAATCGACACAGGCAGGGATGACATGGGGCTCTTCCTCCCATAGCCGGCCCTCGATGACCTTGCGGTGAACCTGCTCGATCTGCCCGTGACACTGGGAACACGTTGTGGCGACGTTGTCGTGATGAATGCTCGAGGCCGGGTCGGTGTGAGGAAGAATGTTGTGTGAGGTATGGCAGGAGGTGCAAACCGCGGTGACGGTCAGCCCCTGCTCGAACAAACCCTTCCCGTGAATGCTCATAGAGTAGTTTTCGAGGATCCGATCCTGCGAGATGTCACGGTCGAGGGTCACCGCGGAGTCCTCTTGGTGGCAACGGCCGCAAAGCAGCGGCACGTTCATGACGGCCGTGGGTGACCTGGGATCCGCCGCTGCCTGGATGCCGTGATCGCCGTGACAGGTGGTGCAGGTGGGCGCCAGTTTGTCCCCGCGCGCCGCGGCGCGGCCATGGAGACTTCGGGTTTCGGTTTTTACCTGCGTCTCGTGGCAGGGGGAGCAGCTGGGCGTCTTTTGCTTTGGTGCCTGAATGTCGTGCTTGCCGTGGCAGGCACTGCAGGTGGGCGCCCGAGGTCCGCCCCTGGCGGCCATCCGTCCGTGGAGGCTTTTTTTGTGGTCCGCGGCTTCGCTGTCGTGGCACATACCGCAATCGACCGTCTCCACCTCTTCGTCGTGAAAGTCGGTACCCTCGAGATCCATGTGGCACATGATGCAGTCGACGTCGCCATGGATCGACGAGGAAAGAGTCTCGGCGTCGATGTGTACGGATATCTCGAGACCGTTGCGAGTCCCGGCGAGATCCGGATCCTCGTGACACATGAGGCAGTCCTCGTTCTCCTGGGCACCGGCGGTGAAGGGGATGAGGAAGGCAAGCGCCGAGAGCAAGACGATCCGAGAGGTCGAGGAGCAACCGGAGAGCTTGCGGAAGCTGCGCATGCGAATGTCTTCCCTGGTGAATTAGTGGGGGCTCCACCGACACAGGGGCGGGGTGGATCCATGTCGGTGGAGCCAGGTTGTTCACCCCGAAGCTCGAAGCTCAGGAGTTTGTTCCCAGCCAAAGTTTGCCCGTTGACAACAGCTTGCGCCACCGCCTCTTGGGTAGTTTCGGCCGCATCCAAAGGCAGTGCCGGTAACTACCCGATCAGGTAGGTCAACTGGGCCGAGCGGTACTGGGCGGGGAAGCCGCTTCTTCGCGAGCCGAGATCTCCCGGATCTTCAGGGCCAAGCCAACGAGGACCGCCAGGATGATGATGAGGGATACCGCGAGCCCGCGGCGGCGGAAGGCGAGATGGTCGAGCGCCTCGCGACCGGCCTCGAGGGCAGCCCCGGCACTTTCGAGACCCTGGCGGTGCTGCTCGACAAAATCTCCATCCTCGTCCACGGAAAAACCGTGGACCAGCACCTCGAGTCCGATCTGGGCATCCACTGCCTGATCGATCGCGAGGAGCGCGTCGCGTGTCTCCACACCACCGCGTCTGGCTCTGAGCTGGATCCTCTCGGCTCTGGCCGTAGCGGAGGTCAGCTCCTGCATGCGTCGCAGAATCTCTTCAGCGGTCTGCGAGCCCACGGGTTCGTCTGCCAGCACGGGGTCTGTCGCATGGCAGTTCTCGCAGCGAACGACACTGGCCTGCACCTGCTCACCCGTCGCCGGATCTTCATACGTGTAATAGGTCTTGCCGAGGCGAAACTTGGTAAAAAAGCGCTCGAATTCCGGCCGCAGGGCCGGAACGGTCTGATCGGGTCCCGCTGCCAGGGTATGGGTGTGCAAGACCAGGGCCTGGTCGACCATCCAATTGAACAGATCCTCACTTTCGAGTCCTTGCGCTTCGGCCTCAGCCAGCAACCGATCCCGCTCTTCGAGGTAGGTTTGACGACTCTTTTCGGGCTCTCCGGCAACGGCATCGAGCGAGTTGCTTCCTTCGTGGCAGAAGTCGCAGGGGGTGGGTGGCAGCGGAGAGAGTAGCGCGACCGTGGGCCTCACGACCCCGTGGTGGCCATGGCAGGCTGAGCACTCGCCAAAAGACCGCACACTGGTCAGCTCGGCCTGTGGTTCCGGCGCCTCGTGGCAGGCGGCGCAACCGTCGCTGCCTGCCTCGGCCAGATACTCGTTGTGGGCTTGGAAGCCGACGCTCTTCGGGCTCTGCCGAAAGATGTCGGCTTCCCGACCGTGACACTGACCGCAGACGAAAGCCACGGAGTCGAGACCCGGCGGAATGGCACCGTGATTGCCGTGGCAGTCGTTGCAGGTCGGCGCCGTGAGGTCCTCTTTCTCAAACAGGGCGCTGGCATGAACGCTTTGTCGCCACCGGGCATATTGGTCGATCGGTAGCGGCCGGCCATCAGGGAGCGTATACCCGCTCATTCTCTCGGGGTCACCATGGCAAGACCGGCAGGTCTCGGCGACCTGGGTCGGGTAGACGGTGGATTCGGGGTCGTCCACGCGGCGGATGCCGTGGGCTCCATGGCACTCGGTGCAGGTGGCGACCTTCGAGTCACCCTGCGCCAGAGCAAGGCCGTGCTGGCTGGTCCAGTACTCCTGCTCCTGATCGACCCGCGCAGCGGGCTTGAAACGCCTCATATAGGTCAGATCGGAGTGGCAGGCCCCGCAGAAGCCGGGGGTTTCCGGCCTTTCGGGCGCCCCGCGGTAGGGGCTCTCGTTGAAGGCCTCATCCATGGCGGCGGCCATGTCATCCGCGATCATCGGGTCCGGATTGCCCCCGTGGCAGTCGTGACAGGAGAGGCCGACTTCGGCGTGGACGTCCTGCCGGAAGTCCTGAGCAATACTCAGGAGCTCCGAGGAGAAGAAATCAGCATCGTTGTGACACTCGACGCATGACGTGGCTGTCGACCCAGACACCTGGGCCCAGGCTGAAGACGCGACAAGGACCACAAAAACGAAACAGAGACGTTTCATGGTTCTTCTCTCCTCGGCGCCCGTCGAGTTCCATATCCCAACACCACCGTGACGACCCCGGTGAGCAAGACGATGAACACCGGCGCCAGGGATCGATAGCCCCAGGAGGTCATACCAACGATGTAGACCACCGATAGCACTCCGAGCCAGGTGAACAGAGGGCTCTGACCGGTGCGGTTCACGCTCCGGTCGAGAAATGGAACCAACATCAAGAGCAGGCCGGCCAACCCGAACAGCAGTATGGGAATGGCTTCGTACTCTATTCCGAGAATCTCACCTCCCGGCACCAGCTTCAGCGTTTCGAACATGAACATGAAGTACCACTCCGGCCTTATGTCTTTGAAGGCGGGTGCAAACGGGTCGGCTTTTTCTCCCAGTTCCCATGGGAACAGCGCGGCGATGGCGGCGAGCACTCCCAGGGCAAGCGTCCAACCAAACAGATCCCGGAGGGCAAAGTTGGGGACAAACTTCATCGGTCGGCGCCGACTGGCCTCTGCTTCTTGATTCGGGGGTACGCTCATGCCCTGGATCTGGACCAGCAGCAAATGGATCCCCACCAGGACGGTCGTTATGGCCGGGAGGATGGCGACATGCCAACCGTAGAATCGGGATAGCGTCCCGCCGGTGACCCTGTCGCCACCGCGCAAGAATCGCAAACCCCATTCGCCGACCAATGGCACCGCTCCAGCGATGTCGGTCCCCACCTTGGTCGCAAAGAAGGCCAACTGATTCCACGGTAGGAGGTAGCCTGAGAAGCCAAAGGCCAAGGCCACGAAAAGCAGAAAGCACCCCGTTATCCAGGTCACTTCTCGTGGCTTGCGGTAGGCCTTGGTGAAGTAGACGGTGGCCAGGTGGACAAAGGCGAAGAAGACCATCAAGTTGGCCGACCAGGAGTGGACCGAGCGGATCAGCCAGCCGAAGGGTACCGTGGTCATGAGAAACTCCACCGACTCGAAGGCCTCCTCGGCGGAAGGACGGTAATAAAGCATCAACAGAATGCCGGTCGCCACCTGCACGATAAAAAAGAAAAGGGTCATTCCACCAAGGTAGTAAAGGACCGTGTATCGGTGCACCGGGACTGTTTTCTTGGCGGCGAACTCCGTGGCTTCGGAAAGAGGGAGGCGGGCTTCCAGCCAGTTGCGGGCCTTGTCGATGTACTCCATTTTCAAGCCCTCGAGACTACGATGGACTGAGGTTCTCCGACTCCCCGTTGCACCAGATCCACCTGGAAGGGCTCCAGAGGCTTGGGCGGTGGCCCGGCAACTCGTTGTCCCTGGAGGTTGTACTCACCGTTGTGGCAGTTGCACCACAACCGTCTATTGTCCCTCTGAAATTCGATAATGCAGTCGAGGTGGGTGCAGGTCGCCGCAAAGGCTCGAAAATCACCCTCGGCCACCCGCACCAGGATTACCGGCTCGAGGCCGAAGCGGATGATCTTGTAACCGTTCTCGAGGAGCTCGGGATCGTTGGTAGCCCCGGCCTCGACCTGGTTGGTGCTCGCCTCTGGCACCTCGGGCGGGCTGATGTACCTCAGAACGGGGTAGGAAATCGACACCAGCAGAGCTCCCGACGAGGTTCCGAGGAACCAGTTCAGAAACCGGCGGCGCGAGGTGTCCTGCATATCATTCGCCATTCAGAAATGCTCCCGGGATGTGCGTTGCTGTGTGTGAGCTCCTCTGGTAAAAACAGGCAGGTCACCTTATCGCGAAAGGCGACCGTTTGGTAGCCTAGAGATCATAGTTGTGGAGGAGCCTCGACATGACAAGAAATCTATCCGCCAAAGACATCATGAACCCCGAGGTCATCAAGGTTCGCGAGGAGATGCCGGTCAGGGAGCTGGCGTCTCTGTTTACATCGCAGGCGATCTCCGGTGCGCCGGTGGAAAACAGCCTTGGGGTACTGGTGGGCGTCGTCTCGGTTACCGATATCGTGCGCGCCACGTCGGAGGGAGGGCAGGAGGTCGTGAGGACCAACGAGCCCAACTTCTATGTCAGAGGGTGGGAGGAGGAGGTCAGCCTCGATGAGCTGGGTGAGCTCCACCTCGAGGAGGAGGGACTGCTGGTCAAGGACATCATGACGCCCTCGGTTTTTGCCGTGGAGCACGATGCCCCGATCCACCACGTGGCCGCGAGCATGATGGAGTCCCACCTCCATCGGCTGCTGGTAGTGGAGAACGACGTGGTCGTCGGCATCATCAGTACCTCCGACATGTTGCAACTGTTGCAAGAACCAGACACGAGAGATCTCGGCGAAGTGGCCCTGAAGACCACCACCGATCTCTCCTTTGGCGATGCGGTGGAGAGATGCCGGGAGTCGCTTGGTGCCGCGGGTTTTGGTGTGCTCACCGAGATCGACATTCAGGCGACGCTCAAGAAGAAGCTGAACGTCGACACCGAGCCCTATCTCATCCTCGGTGCTTGCCACCCACCGTCCGCCTACAAAGCCCTGTCGGCGGCACCCGATGTAGGAGTGCTGCTGCCCTGCAACGTGACGGTATCGGTGGAGGAGGGCAAGACCGTGGTCCGGGCCATGAACCCGGCCACCGCGCTGGGAGTGCTGAAGAGCGACGAGCTGAAAGAGGTCGGAGCTGAGGTCGGAGCGGCGCTACAGAAGGTTATCGATTCGGTGTCAGGCTGAAGCGGCCGGCTCCAGATTCTTCCCAAACGACTTCACCGTCAACACCGGACACTGGGCATGGCGGAGCACTTCGCTGGCCGTGCTGCCGAGCAGCATGCGCTCGAGCCCGGTAAGACCGTGAGTGGCAATGACAATCATGTCGGAGTTGTTCTGCTCGGCGTGGCGGATGATCTCGGCAGCGGGTCTGCCGCTGGTGACGAATTTGTCGTAGGGCACGGCGGGACCATCCAGCTCGTCCATGAGCTGATCGATCGCCTCGTTCGAGCGCGTCTCGAGCTCTTCCAGGTGCTTGGCCACCGACAGGCCGCCGATCGGCGCGTAGAAGTAGGGAAGATTCGGCTCCTCGATGGTGTGAAGCAGTTGCAGACGAGCCTCGTAGCGGGCCGCGATCTGGACGGCAAAGGAGAGGGCCTTTTTGGAGTGGTCGGAGAAATCGACAGGCACCAGGATGGTCTCGACCGCCTCGATCGGTCGCGGCTCCTCTTGTTCGCGAAGAGTCAAAACCGGGCAAGGAGCCAGCCGCACCACCTCCTCGGCGACACTTCCCAGGAATAGACGTGCTGGACCCCGACGGCCGTGGGTCCCCATGACGATCAAGTCGATGTCGTGCTCATCGGCGTAGTCGAGGATCACCTCGGCGGCGGAATAGCCCCTGACTTTGGCCTCCCGGATGGCAAAGGTCTTGGACTGGCTCTGCCGCACGATGTTGGCCATCTCCGACTCCGCGATCTCGAAGAGCTGCTTGAAGATGTCGGAGGGCTCGGGGAACTGCTGAGCAGGATCACGCGGGTCGTAGTCATGGAGCACGATGGCGTGGAGCATATGAAGCTCGGCCTCGAATTGTTCCGCCAAAAAGAGAGCCTGCAACAGCGCCTGATTGGCACAGCTCGAAAAGTCGGTGGGATAGAGGATTTGACGGATTTTCAGCATGGTGTCTGTCTGCCCTTGATGCTCTACTCGTCGTCGGTCGGAGGTTCGACGATGCGTTTTCTGAGAGCGTAGGCCACAACTTGGGCCCGGTTGTGGAGGTGCAGCTTGTCGAGGATGTTGCGCACGTGGAACTTGATGGTGTTCTCACTGACCCCGAGAAGCTTGGCCAGTTTGCGGTTCGAAGTCGTCCCCTGCACCATGAGCTCGAGGACCTGACGCTCCCGATCGGTCAACGCGTCGGGGTCGTACTGCTCTTTCGCCTGACGCTTGGGGCGGGCGAACTCGTCCAGGAGCTTGCGGGCCACGGCCGGTGTCAGAGCCGGCTCGCCCCGCTCCACACCCTCCAACAGGGAGAAGAACTTACCGGACTCCAGGTCCTTGAGCAGATAGCCCTTGGCGCCGGCCTTGATGGCGTCGAACAGATGGTTGTCGTTGTCGGAGGCGGTCAGAATCACCACCTTTACGTCCGGTAGCTCCGCGGCAAGCTGTTTGGTCGCTTCCAGGCCGTCCATCTCCGGCATGGTCAGATCCATGAGCACCACATCGGGCTTGGTGTCCCAGGCCATCTCGACCGCCTCTTTGCCGTTTTTGGCCTCGGCCACGACGTCCAGATCGTGGGCTTCGAGAAGACTCCGCAGGCTGTCGCGAAACAGAGCATGATCGTCAGCGATGAGAATTCGCATAAATAGTGTCGTCTCAGAGTTGTTCAGCGGTCAAGGGAATGTCTATCTTAACCCGTGTTCCGGCTCCGGGCGAGCTGTCGAGATCCAGCGAGCCACCGATGCTCTCGGCGCGCTCCTTCATGATGGCGAGGCCGAATTGCGGGAATGCTGCTCGGGCTCGGGCCGCCGGATCGAAGCCGGTGCCGTCGTCTTCGACAGAAGCGGAAATAGAGTCGTCGTTTTGTCGCAGCTCGACCCGAGCGTGGTGCGCGCCCGAGTGTTTGCGGGCGTTGGACAGCGCCTCCTGGATGATTCTCAAGAGCTGGAGCTCGATGGTGGGTGCAATGGTGATCTCACCGTGGATCTTGAGCTCGCCGACGATGCCACTCTGCTCCTCCCAGCGGTCGATGAACTCCGCCAGTGCCTCCTCGAAGCACTGATCGGCGCCCACCTGGGTGCGGAGCGCCACAATACCCTCCCGCGCGTCGGTGTAGACCTCCCGCGCTGCGGCCGCCAGTTGCTCCAGCTGCTGACTGGCCTCCTCGACTCGGCCCCGCTGGAGGTACTCCTTGACCGCCTGCGCTTTGGCGTTGACGTAGGCGAGGATCTGGGCCAGGCCGTCGTGGATCTCGCGCGCGATCCGTACCCTCTCTTCGGCCACCGCCAGATTCCGCAGCTGGTGATGGAGATGCGCATTGTCGATGGCAATGGCGGCCGAGGTGGCAAAGCGGATCAGACTCTCTTCGTCTTCGTTGGAGAACTCCGGGGACGTCTTCTTTTCGGCGACATAGAGGTTGCCGCGAAAGGGACTCTTGCAGAGGATGGGCACCGCCAGCAGGGTGTGCATCCGCGGGTGGTGGGGTGGAAAGCCGGCTGCCCTTGGATCGCTGCCGATGTCCGGCAGGCGCAGCCGCTGGCCCTCTCTGAGGACAGTGCCCAGGAGGCCACGCCCCTCGGGTGGCGCGCCGATCCGGGATCGCTCCTCGTCGCCGATGCCGGAGGTGATGAACTGTCGGACCTCGCCCTTCTCGTTGTAGACGGCGACCGCTCCGTATTGGGCCTCCAGCAGCTGTCGGGCCTGGTCGACGACTTTTTGCAGCACGGTCTCCAGCGAGAGCTCTCCATAGATGTCGAGTGCCGCCCGGTGCAATGCCAGTAGCTCCCTGTTCTGCCGCTCCCGCTGCTGGTGGAGTCGGGAGAGCACATCGAAGCCGGCGCCAAAGAAGAAAACGCTGCCGACCAGGATAACCAGGTCCATGACCAGACGGCCGGACCAGGAGGTCAAAAACGGGTAGAGTTGGTAGCGGCCGAACTCGACAAAGACGAAGAGGACCACCAGGATCCACAAGAAAGTCCACTTGAGTCGGCTGAGGGTCATTGTGCCGGGTCGTCTCGATTGAGCTGAGCGTCAATACACCTTCACCGAGGCGGAACCTCGGTTCCGGTCGACTAGATTCTATGCGATGAAGGGTAGGGCTAGTCGGACTGCGGGCGGTTGCGGCCGCGCTTCTTGGTGGCCACCCCCAGAATCGTGTAGAAGGGGCACCAGCCGAGCAGGCCGGTCACCAGCGGGATAAAGCCGAAGATCTTGAGTGCCGCCCCCCAGAGAGTGCCGTCGAGGACCGACCAGCCGGCAAAGATCATAACCAGACCGAGCAGGATGCGCAGAACTCGGTCCCAGACAGCTTCGTTGGTGAACTGCATGGTCAGGGCGTAGATGGTTCTGTCTCCCGGGCGAGCATCGCCAGCGGTGTGTGCCAATAGAATGCCCTGGTTTGTCGTCAAATACCACTGCCCAACGGGTAGTTCTGCGGCGCCGACAGGTGGTTCGCAAACCCTTTCTCCGGGTGGTTTTGTTCAAGAAAAAGCCACCCCTGCGGGTAGTTCGCTACAGACCCGTCGTCTTCGGTGGGGCTACTGCGAGTCGAATCGGACCAGGTAGTTGACCGGAGCGAACTGGTCGCTCAGGGGCTCGATCGCCAGCAGATCCAGATCAACTCGGCTCTGGCGCTTGACGATCTCTCGCAGGCTGGGCTCGAAGGTCCAGCGCCGATCGAGCTCGGTGGCTCGGGCCTCGAGGGCGGTGACGGGCAGACGGGTGCCAACCGCCGATGCCATGACGAATTGGCTTGTCGACGCCTGCACCGACAAAACGTAGAGCGAGGGGAACACCTCCGAGACGCTCCGCAGCATGGCACGGGCGAAGGGCCGATGGAGGCTGGAAGACAGGTTGATCCCGAGAACGCCGCCGGGAGCGAGGTGTCGATCGACCTCCCGAAAGAACTCCACCGTACACAGATGAAAAGGTATCGAGTTTCCGATGTAGGTATCGACGTAGATGTAGTCCCATTTCTTCTGGCTGGCGGCTAGAAACCTCCGACCGTCGTCGACGTGTACTGTTCCTGCCGCTTCCTCGAACAGAAAGAAACGCCTCGCCGCCTCGGGGATCGCCGGGTCGATGTCCACGTAATCGACTACCAGCTCCGGGAGCTGTGAGCGCAGATAGGTGCCGACGTTGCCGGCGCCCATCCCCACGACCAGAAGATTCTCCAGCTCCGGCTGGAGCAGCAGGGCCCCCGCGGCGAACCGCGGATAGCTGCGACTGACCGGAAGACCGTCGCTCAGACGTACCGACGAGTGCTGCACCCGGTCGCTTTTGAGGTAGCGCACCCCGTCGTGCTCCTCGACGATGAGGGTCTGATAGGGAGTCATACGCTTGAACAGCAGTGACTCGTCCCTGAGAACGGCGGGCCGAGCCGTCGCCACCGCGGCGGCGAGGAGAGCGAGGGCGAGAGCAGCCAGGAGCTTCTGCTGCCGCAGCTGTTCCGCCAGGGCGGCGCACCCGGTGATGGCGGTGATGGCCAGCAGAAGTCCGAGAATCAGCTCTATCCGCAGGAGTGGTATGAGGACAAAAGTACAAATCAGTGTCCCAGCCAGACTGCCGATGGTGGAGATTGCGTAGAGACGGCCGGCGGTCTTGCCGAGCCTCGATACATCCAGGGTTGCCAGCTTGATGGCGAAGGGGGAGACCGTGGCGAGGAGAACCGTTGCCGGGCCGAAAAGCAGGCCGGCGGCCAGCAATGTCCCCCAGGGCGAGCTGCCGGTCTTCTCGGCAACGACAGCGATCAGCGGCTGACCCGCGAAGCCGATCCAGGCCATGCACAGTCCGGCGACCAGCAGGAGGGTACCGAGGGCGACAAGCGAGGGGTGACGGTCCGCCAACCTGCCGCCCCACCAATAGCCCAGGGACATGGCAGCGAGGAAGACACTTATCACCGAGCCCCAGACGTAGACGCTGCTGCCGAAGTGGGGGGAGAGCAGGCGAGCCGAGAGGATCTCGAAAGCCATCAGCACCGCACCGGCGGTGGCAACGATCAGGTAGAAACGAGCTGTTGCCAGGTTGGTCATGGGAAGGTCAGCCGACGCTAGCAGAAGATCGGAGGAGGCACTGTTAGCTTTGTCAATCCGAATTTGCCTTTCCGGCCCGGTTCCAGTAGGGTTCGGCCAGTTCAATTCAAACCGAGCGCCAAGTAGCCTCCGGAGACGGAGTCCGGGCGGAGCCCTTGAAAAGGAGAGGCAAGATGAAGAGAGTCCTGATCTACACCACAACCGCTGCTGTCGTACTGATCGTGACCGCGTCGATGGCGATCGCCGGCGAGGTCGGTGGCAACAACTTCGCCGTCGCCAAGCCGGTCACCTCGACCGAGCTGCCCAATGGCATGACCTACGCCACCACCGGCAACAGCAATGTCTGCACGACTACCGATCCCAACCATCCGCTAAACCAGGCGTCTGGAGACTGTGACGGGGCGTGCATCATCGACGCCAACGACAACGCGACCTGCATGGGTTCCTGCACCTGGGTCGACAAGGACGGCCATTTGGCGTTTTTTACCTGGACCGGTCAGAACGAAGGTAACTGGCGGCTCGTTGGCGGCAGCGGCAAGTATGCGCACGCCACCGGTCGAGGCACCTGGGAAGGAACCGGTCTCTACGCCGGTGGCATCCTCAGGAACACCTGGTCGGGCGAGATCGACATCAAGTAGCCCATCGATTGGGGCTGGGCGGTCCACCGGCAAGCTGGGCCGCCCCAGCCTCGAGCACACCTCCTTCGAAACCATTTTCCAGGGCCTCGCTGGGAGTCTCGGGGCGGGGTATCATCGAGTTTGCAGCCTCGAGGTCCAGGTCGAGGTGTCTGACCGGTTCTCGAAGCCAAAGATCTAAAATCGGATCCACTGTTCACAGACTCGAGCGCGAGCCGATCGCGACGTCTATTACCCCGGCTCCGAGGATCTGGCGGCCGACGAGATGCGGGTGATCGCGTGCGGGACCGGCATGCCCAATGCCCGGCCGAAGCAGGCGGCGGCCTGCTGGATCGTCGAGCTCGGTAATGGGGACAAGTTCATCTTCGACATCGGCCTGGGGTCCGCCGAGCGCATCGCCGCCATGAAGATTCCCTACGACTTCCTGGACAAGCTGTTTGTGGGGCATCTGCACGCCGACCACATCGGCGATCTCGATGCGCTGTGGATCGGTGGGGTCATCTCCAACCGGCAGCGACCGCTGCGGATTTGGGGCCCATCGGGCTCGGATGACACCCTCGGCACCAAGTACATGGTCGATCGCATGAAGGAGATGTACGCCTGGGACATGGCGTCACGCCAGGGCAACGTCAATATCAAAGGCCTCGAGATCGAGATCAACGAGTTCGACTACAAGGCCGTCAACAAGGTGATCTACCAGGAGAACGGTGTCACCATCACCTCGATCCCGGCGATTCACGCCGTCGACGGCTCGGTTAGCTTCATCCTGACCTGGAACGATCTCAAGTTTGCCTTCTCGAGCGATACCTATCCCAACAAGTGGTGGATGGAGTACACCAAGGACAGCGATCTGGCCATCCACGAGTGTTTCGCGCCACCCTCGATCATGGTCAACAAACAGCGGTTTGCGGTGCTCGACGCGCTCAACGTCGCCACCCAGGTGCACACCTCACCCGCCATGTTTGGCAAGGTGATGAGCCAAATCAAGCCGCGGATGGCCGTCGGCTACCACGTCTTCAACGACTTCGACACCAAGCCGCAGATCGAAAAAGAGGTCCGTTCCACCTACGACGGCCCCTTCGAGCTGGCCGTCGACTACATGGTCTTCAACGTCACCAAGGACTCGATCCGCACCCGTATGGCCGCTTATGACGAGGACATCTGGCCGCTCCCATCCGTCACCAAGAAAGAGTCGGCAGACCCGAAGGACCGGATCGGGTTCTCCGACTACATCACCGACGGCCGGGTCGTCTTCGAGGACGTGATCGACGACTACTACAAAGAGACCAACGAGATGTTCGGCACCGACTACCAGGCACCGCATTGAGGCGGCTGGTAGTTACCGCAGTGGCAAGGTAAGGGACCGGGCGGCTCATTGGTAGACTGAGCCGCCCGATGCCCAAGCGCACCGATCTCCAATCGATCCTCATCCTTGGCTCCGGGCCCATCGTCATCGGTCAGGCCTGCGAGTTCGATTACTCGGGAACCCAGGCCTGCCGGGCGCTCCGGCAGGAGGGGTACCGGGTGATCCTGGTCAACTCCAACCCGGCCACCATCATGACCGACCCGGAGTTCTCCGATGCCACCTATATCGAGCCCTTGGTACCGGAGATCGTCGAAAAGATCATCGCCAAGGAGAGGCCCGACGCCATCCTGCCGACGGTGGGTGGCCAGACCGGGATCAATCTGACGCTGGCGCTCCACGACCGGGGGGTGCTCGAGAGCTCGGGCGTCGAGATCCTGGGAGCCGGCGTCGACGCCCTGCTCTTGGGCGAGGACCGACAGCTCTTCAAGATGGCGATGGAGGAGGTGGGTCTCAAGGTACCGAGAAGCGGTTACGCCGGATCGAAGTCCTCGGCCCACGAGATCGCCGCCGAGTTGGGGTATCCGCTCATCATCCGACCGAGCTTTACCCTCGGCGGTGAGGGGGGCGGCACCGTCTACAACCAGGACGAGCTGGAGGACATGGTGGCCGTGGCGCTGGATGCCAGCCCGGCCCGCCGGGTGCTGCTCGAGCAGTCGGTCCTGGGCTGGAAGGAGTACGAGCTCGAAGTCATCCGCGATCGGCTCGATAACTCGATCGTCATCTGCTCGGTCGAGAACGTCGACGCCATGGGTGTCCACACCGGCGACTCGATCACTGTCGCTCCGCAGCAGACCCTCTCCGATCGCGAGTACCAAGCGATGCGCGACGACGCCTTCAGGGTCATCCGCCGGGTGGGGGTGGCCACCGGGGGCTCCAATATCCAGTTTGCAGTCGACCCGGCGACCGGCGAGCGGGTGGTCATCGAGATGAATCCGCGGGTCTCCCGCAGCTCGGCCCTGGCCTCCAAGGCGACCGGGTTCCCCATCGCCAAGATCGCCGCGCTCTTGGCCGTCGGCTTCACTCTCGACGAGATTCCAAACGACATCACCGGCGAGACCTACGCCGCCTTCGAGCCGTCGCTGGACTACACGGTGGTCAAGATCCCGCGTTGGGCGTTCGAGAAATTTCCCCAGACCCCGCCGGAGCTGGGAATCTCGATGAAGTCGGTGGGCGAGATCATGGCGATCGGCACCACCTTCCGCGAGGCGCTGATGAAGGGGCTGGCATCGCTCGAGCTCGACGGCAGTCTCGCTGCACGTGAGCGGCGGATGTCCGACCCGGTGCGGCTGCGCCGCCGGTTGGCGACCCCCAATTGGGAGCGGCTCTTTGCCGTCTTTGCGGCGCTGCGCCAGGGCTGGACGGTCGAGGAGGTGGCGCGAACCACCCACATCGATCCCTGGTTTCTGAGAGAGATCCGCACCGTCGTCGATGTGGAGACCGAGGTCGCCTGCTGGGATCTGTCGTCGGCGCCCACCGCACTCTTGCGCCGGGCCAAAGAGACCGGTCTCGGGGATCAGCGGTTGGCCGCCCTGCTTGGTGGCGGCGCCGAGGCCGTTCGCCGAGAGCTCGGGAGGCGCGGGGTGGAGAAGGTCTACAAGCGGGTCGACACGTGTGCAGCCGAGTTCCCCGCCCTTACCCCGTATCTCTATTCGACCTATGGCGCCGAGGACGAAAGCGACGTGAGCGATCGGCCCAAGGTCATGATTCTGGGCTCGGGACCGAACCGCATCGGGCAGGGGATCGAGTTCGACTACTGCTGTGTGCACGCCGCCTACGCGCTGGGGGACGCCGGCTACGAGACCATCATGGTCAACTGCAACCCGGAGACGGTGTCGACCGACTACGACACCTCTGACCGGCTCTATTTCGAGCCGCTGACGCTCGAGCACGTACTGGCGGTCATCGAGAGAGAGCGACCGGAAGGGGTCATCGTCCAACTCGGCGGCCAGACGCCGTTGAAGCTCGCCCAGGGGTTGGCAGCAGCCGGGGTCCACATCCTGGGCACCTCCCCCGACGCTATCGACCTGGCCGAGGACCGCGGCCGCTTTGGCGCTCTGCTGGCGGCGGAGGGGATCCGACAGCCGGAGAACGGCACGGCGCTGACGGTGGCAGAAGGGATCGAGGTGGCGCGGGAGATCGGCTTTCCGGTCCTGGTGCGGCCGAGCTATGTCCTGGGAGGGAGGGCGATGGCGGTCTGTTACGACGAGGCGACTCTCTCGGGCTACTTGCGGGATGCCGCCGACGTGGCTGCCGGCCAGCCCATCCTGCTCGATCGCTTTCTGGATGACGCCATCGAGGTCGATCTGGATCTGTTGGCCGATGGCCACCGAGCGGTGGTGGCGGGGATCCTTCAACACATCGAGGAGGCCGGCATCCATTCGGGAGATTCGGCCGCGGTGCTGCCACCACAGTCTGTGGGACGGGCGGAGATCGAGCAGATGAGCGAGATCGGTCGCCGGTTGGCCATGCGATTGGGTGTGGTGGGTCTGATGAACGTGCAGTTCGCCATTCACCAGGGTGAGATCTACGTCTTGGAAGTCAATCCCCGAGCGTCGCGAACCGTGCCCTTTATTGCCAAGGCCGTCGGGGTGCCGCTGGTCAAGCTTGCGGCCCGGGTGATGGTGGGAGCGACTTTGGAGGAGCTGGGATTCACCCGCGAACCCGAGGTGCCGGGCATCTTTGTCAAGGCCCCGGTCTTCCCCTTCCGTCGCTTTCCCGGGGTCGACCCGGTGTTGGGCCCGGAGATGAAATCGACCGGCGAGGTGATGGGATCGAGCACCCACTTTGGGGGCGCCTTTGCCAAGGCCTGGATCGCCGCCGGCCACCGGCTACCACTGGAGGGCGCCGCCTTCCTGTCGGTCCA
Organism: Thermoanaerobaculia bacterium; assembly: GCA_049678185.1. Classification (GTDB taxonomy): domain Bacteria; phylum Acidobacteriota; class Thermoanaerobaculia; order Multivoradales; family JAHEKO01; genus M0029. Next base: position 13,593 of record JBAUDS010000422.1, on the reverse strand, counting down.
CGACCAGGACAAGGAGGCGCTGCTGCCGGTGGCACGCCGCCTCGCCGAGTTGAGGTTCGAGCTGCTGGCCACCGCCGGCACTGCCGAATTTCTGGCCGCCAGCGGGCTCGTCGTACGCCGCGTGCACAAGGTCCACGAAGAGCGCCCCCACATCGTCGACCATCTGATCAACCGCGAGGTCGATCTGGTGGTGAACACACCCCTGGGACGCGAATCGCACGAGGACGACGCCCTGATCCGCCGCACCGCCCTCAAACACGACATTCCCTGCATCACCACGTTGTCGGGAGCCCTGGCCGCCGCCGAAGGGATCGCGGCGCTGCGCGATCAGGGATTGGAAGTGATGTCGTTGCAGGAGATCGCACAGACCACCCGCACCCCCACCCGGGCTTAAGGGCGTAGCCCACCCTTCGCCCATCCCGGGCCAAGGGGCTTTGGGGGAGGGGGAGCCCCTACGCCCCTAGGCCTTTTTTCTGACAAAATGCCCCAGCATTCACGGATCTGAATCGAAGGAGAATCCCCGCGATGCTCACTACTCGCATCGAGAAAGACAGCCTTGGAGATGTCGAGGTGTCGGAGTCGGCCTACTGGGGGGCGCAGACCGAGCGTGCCCGTCAGAACTTCCAGGTGAGTGGACTGCGCTTTCCGCGGCGATTTATCGCCGCCCTGGGGTTGATCAAGGGGGAGGCGGCCGGAGTCAACGTCGAGCTGGGGTTGCTCGACCAGGAGCTCGCCGATGCCATCCGTCAGGCGGCGCGAGAGGTGGCAGGGGAGGCCTACGACGACCATTTTCCGCTCGACATCTTCCAGACCGGGTCGGGGACCTCCACCAACATGAACGCCAACGAGGTCATCGCCAACCGTGCCATCGAGCTGCTGGGTGGCAAGATGGGCTCGAAAACACCGGTCCATCCCAACGACCACGTCAACGCCGGTCAGTCCTCGAACGATGTCATTCCGACCGCCATTCACCTGGCGGCCTATGGGGCGGTGGCCGAAGAGCTGGAGCCGGCGCTCGCTCATCTGGCTGAGGCGCTCGAGGCGAAAGCTCGCGAGTTCGACGACGTGATCAAGATCGGGCGCACCCATCTCCAGGATGCGGTGCCCATCCGGCTCGGCCAGGAGTTCTCCGCCTACGCCCAGCAGGTCAGAAACGGCCTCGAGCGTGTCGCCGCGGCCAAACCGCGGCTGGCGGAGCTCGCCCTCGGCGGTACGGCCGTCGGCACCGGGCTCAACGCCCACCCCGAGTTCGCCGACCGGGTCATCGCCCAACTCGTCGAGCGCACCGGCCATCCCTTCAAACCGGCACCCAATCGCTTCGAAGCACTGGCGGCCAAAGACGCCGCGGTGGAGATGTCGGGGGCGCTCAAGACGGTGGCGGTGTCGCTCACCAAGATCGCCAACGACCTCCGCTGGCTCGGCTCCGGCCCCCGCTGTGGGCTGGGTGAGATCAGCCTGCCCAGCCTTCAACCCGGGAGCTCGATCATGCCGGGCAAAGTCAACCCGGTGATCCCTGAATCGGTGCTGATGGTCTGTGCCCAGGTCATGGGCAACGACCTCACCATCAGCCTCGGTGGGATGGCGGGCAACTTCGAGCTCAACGTCATGATGCCGGTCATCGCCTTCAACCTGCTGCAGTCGATCGAGATTCTGGCCAACGGCTCGCAGATGCTGGCCGACAAATGTGTGGCAGGGCTCGAGGTCAACCGCGAGCGCTGTCGCGAGATGGTGGAGAAGTCCCTGGCCATGGTCACCGCCCTGGCTCCCAGGATCGGCTACGACGAAGCCGCCGCCCTGGCCAAGGAGGCCTTCGAGACCGGTCGCACGGTGCGCGAGTTGGCGGCGGAGAAGAAGGTCCTCCCCCCCGACGAGCTCGCAAAGGTCCTCGACGCCCGCTCCCAGACCGAGGGCGGCCTCTCCAAAACGTAACCTGCGGGTCGTGTAATCCGTGACGATGCGGCCGGCCTCTGTGCCGGCCGTCTTGTGGCCAAATCTCCAAATCCGGCCGATTGGCGTCGTTACCTGAGGCGCTTCGGTCACCCAGGCGGGTTCGGATGGTTACCCGGGCGGGATAGGATCTCGCAATGCCTGAGGCTCCCTCAGTGCGTCGCATCCTCCACTGCGACATGGATTCTTTCTACGCCTCGGTCCATGTGCGCGACGACCCGTCGCTGGTGGGCAAACCGGTCATCATCGGTGGCAGTCCCACGGGGCGCGGGGTGGTGGCGGCCGCCAGCTACGAAGTGCGGAAGTTCGGTGTCCACTCGGCGATGCCGGCGGCGCGGGCGGTGCGGCTCTGCCCGCACGCCGTCTTTATCAAACCCGACTTCAGTCGCTACCGCGCCGAGTCGGAGAAGATCTTCGACATCTTTCGGCGCTTCACCACCGTCATCCAGCCGGTGTCGATCGACGAGGCCTATCTGGACGTGAGCGACCATCTCGAGCCCTGGGGCAGTGCCACCGGGGTGGCCAAGGAGATCAAACGACAGGTGAAGGAGGAGCTTGGTCTGACGGTCAGTGTGGGTGTCGGACCCAACCGGCTGATCGCCAAGATCGCCTCCGACTTCGACAAACCCGATGGGCTGACCGTGGTCAAACCCGGCTGCATCCATACCTTTCTGGATCCGTTGAGCGTCCGCAGCCTCCCGGGGGTTGGCCCGGCAACCGAGCGGCGGATAAAACGCACCGGGATCGAAACTATCGGTGAGCTGCGGGCGGAGCCCCTCGGTCGGCTGGAGAAGCTCTTTGGCCGTCACGGCGGCACCCTCTACCGCTATGCCCGCGGCATTGACGAGCGCCCGGTGCGCATGAGGCACTCGCGCAAGAGCCTGAGCAGCGAGCGCACCTACGCCGAGGATCTGGAGGAGCTCGAACAGATGGATGCCGAGATCGAACTTCTGGCGGAGAGGGTGGCCAATGGTCTCAAGAAGAAAGAGCTGTCGGCCTGCACCCTGACGGTCAAGATCCGCTACGGCGACTTCACCACCCTCACCCGTTCCCGCACCCTGGACGGTCCGACCAACGAGCCGGTGGTGATCGCCAGTCACGCTCGCGAGCTGCTTCGCTACAGCGAGGCGGGGAAGAGAAGCGTCCGTCTGTTGGGTGTCGGGGCGTCCAACCTGGTCCGCGGCAACATCGCCCAGCTCGAGCTATTTGCGTAGACGGTCGATCTCGCGGCGCTCTTTCTTGGTGGGCCGACCCGTACCCCGTTCACGGGTGACCGGCTTTCGTCTCAACAACCGCTGCCAGGGGTCCGACTGTGGCTTTGGGGGGCTCAAATCCTCGTAGATCCGTGGGACTTCGGCCTTGGGCAGTGTCTTGTCCCGCAGCTCCTTGACCACCAACACCCGGGTCCAATCGCCCTTCTCCACTTCGACCCGGTCCTCCAGGGCAAGCGCCCGGTGTGGCTTTGCCACCTGACCGTTGACCCGCACCCGGCTCAGCGAGCAGGCCTTGGTGGCCTGGCTGCGGGTCTTGAAGACCCGCGCCACCTGTAGCCACTTGTCCAGCCGGACTCTGACAGTCATCGGGTTGATTCTCGGTCACCAGCTACAGCCACCGCAAGGGTCGGGATCTCTAGCCGACAGGCGGTGAGCACTTCCGGTCGCGCCGAGGGCATAGAATCGCTCCATGACGCGGTCCCAGAGACGGCTGCTCGCTTTTGTTGTCGGGTTGACCACCCTGCTGTTGGTGGCGGCACTCCTCTACATGCTGGGGATGACCTATGTCGAGGGCGAGCCGCGGGGATTCTGGCAAAGTCTCGAGTTTGCCGCCGAGACCCTGTCGACCACCGGCTATGGTGCTGATGAGACCTGGCGTAGCCCGGTGATGGTTATCTTTGTGGTGCTGCTCCAGTTTCTGGGTGTTTTTCTCATCTTCCTGATCTTCCCCGTCTATCTGATCCCGTTTCTGGAGGAGCGCTTCGAGGTGCGGCTCCCCAAAGAGGCGCCGGACATCTCCGATCACGTCATCGTCTTCCGTTTTGGCCCGGCGGTCTCGACTCTGCTCCGGGAGCTCGAGCAGTCCGGTTTGAAGACGGTGGTCGTCGAGTCGGACGAGGGCGAGGCTCGCCGGCTCCAGGAAGATGGCTATACGATCGTGTTCGGTACTGTCGACGACGATGTGCTGACGCGGGCGCGTATCGAATCGGCGCGGACACTCATCGCCAACGGCACCGACGACGAGAATGCGGCCGTCATCCTGGGCGCGCGGCAGATGGGCTTCACCGGCGAGATCGTCGCCCTGGTAGAGGACCCGTTTCACCGGCAGCCCATCGTGCTCGCCGGTGCCACCGCCGCTTTCACCCCGAGACACATGCTCGGCGCGGCGCTGGCCGCTCATGCCAGCCAGCAGGTCAGCCCGACCGTTGCCGGTACTCAACAACTGGGCAGGAAGCTCCTGGTCAGCGAGGTACGGATCAATCGAGACAGCGCCATGGCCGGGAAGACGCTGGCCGAAATCGGTCTCGCCGAGAGGACCGGGGTGACGGTCATCGGGCAGTGGGTAGGAGGCGAGCTGCTGACGCCGCCGAGTGCGGAGATGCGGCTCGAGCCCGACGGCATCGTCATCGCGGCCGGGAGTGCCGAGAGTCTCCGGCGCTTCGAGGAGGTCTGTGGGGGGACCCGGTTGCGTCGGCGCCAGGGGCCGATCATTGTCGCCGGCGCCGGGGAAGTGGGGAGCAAGGTCGTTCAGCTCTTGAGAGATGTAGGTGAAGAGCTGGTCGTTATCGATCGGGTCGCAGGAGACGGGGTCGACGTGGTGGGTGACGTGCTCAGCACCGGGGTGCTGGAAGAGGCGGGTGTCTCCTCGGCTCAGGCGGTGGTTCTGGCGCTGGACACCGACAGCGCCACCCTGTTTACCACCGTCATCCTCAAGGAGCTGGCTCCCGACGTACCGGTCATCGCCCGCGTCAACCGGGCGGTCAACGTCGAGCGGATTCACCGTGCCGGAGCGACCTACGCGTTGTCGATCAGCCAGATCTCGGGCCAGATCCTGGCACGACGTTTACTCGGTGAGGAGTCGATCGCCGTCGACTCGCAGCTCAAGGTGCTCAGGGTCAGCGCCAAGGGTCTGGAGGGGAGTCACCCCTCAGAGCTCGGCATCCGCGAACGCACCGGCTGCTCGGTGGTGGCGGTGGAGCGGGGCGAGGAGCTGGTGACCGAATTCGGCGCCGATTTTGTCTTCGCTCCCGACGATGATGTCTACGTCTGCGGCTCGAGCAAGGCGACGCGGGTTTATGGGGAGACGTTTCCTCAGGGATGAAGCAGTGAGCAGTGGGGCTAGAGCTCCGTCCTCAGCTTCTCGATCTCACTGTCCCTTTTCTCTTGCAGCCGTCGACGCTCGGCGGTGTACTCTTCTTCGGTCTTCTCCCTCTCGGTCGGATCGGCCGTGCTCGCCAGCTGATCTCGATATAGGATCTCCAACTCGGCCAGCTTGGCCTCGGTCTTGTTGCGGGCCGCGGAGATACGCTCCAGGGTCGCCGGATCGAGATCCCCCTCGCGAGGCTTCTCGATCCCATTGGCCTCTAAGCGCTCGAGCGCCAGATCGTAGGCCGACTTTATCTTCGAGGCCATATCCTTCTTATCGCTCATATCGCCAGATTACCACCGGCAGCGACGGGTCTCGGTCCCTGGCGAGGCGGATTCACTTCGATGCCCGCCTCGGAGCCCCATTATCGTCGAGCGTCTGAAGCGCTAGAATCCCGGCGCGCGGGCTGCCATCCTGACGCGGCAGACGGCGTCAGAGTTGCCGGATCCCGTCGAGGGTGCCGGAGAATGGGCGCTGAGAATGGCCCACGAGCACGGCATCGGATTTGCTACAAAGCGCGAGCGTTAATCTGAATGATGTTGACTGACCGGTGCTGACCGCCGGCAGGAGGAGTCCTGAATGATCGAGGCACAGAATCTGACACGGCGCTACGGTGACTTCACCGCCGTCGAGCAGATCTCCTTGACCGTCGATGAGGGCGAGATCGTGGGCATGCTGGGCCCAAACGGGGCCGGCAAGACCACCACGATTCGCATGATCACCGGCTTTCTCCCCCCTACAGAAGGGAGAGTGACCGTGGGCGGCAAGGATCTGTTCGCCGATCCGGTGGGTGTGCGCGGCGAGATCGGCTATCTGCCCGAGAACGTGGCCCTGTATCCCGAGATGAGGGTTTCCGAGTATCTGACCTACCGGGCGATGCTCGAGGGGATGACCCGCGCGCAGGCCAAGACCAGGCTGCCGGAGACCATCGCCAGTTGTTTTCTCGAGGAGGTACAGAACCAGATCATCGGTACCCTGTCGAAGGGGTTCCGCCAACGCGTGGGTCTGGCGGCCGCCATCCTGCACGAGCCCCAGGCCCTGGTTCTGGACGAGCCGACGGTGGGGCTGGATCCCAAGCAGATCATCGCCATCCGCGAGCTCATCCGTGAGCTGGGGCGGGAGCGAACGCTGCTGCTCTCCACCCACATCCTTCCCGAGGTCGAGCTGCTTTGCGATCGGGTGATCATCATCGACCGCGGACGGATCGTGGCCGAGGGTACCCCCGAGAGTCTGAAGCAGAGTTGGGTCGGCGCCACCATGCTGCGCGTCGAGCTCAAGGAGGGGCCCGAGGGGGTCGCCGAGACCCTGGAGCAGATCCGGGGTGTCAGCTCGGTGGAGCTTATCGATGGCGGTCGGTCGCGATTCAACCTCGAGTGCGAGCACCAGAGCGATCCCCGTGAAGCCGTCTTCCGTGCGGCGGTCGACAACGGTTGGACGCTACTCGAGCTGGCCGAAGAGCGAGCCTCACTCGAGGACATCTTTGTGCGCTTGACGACGCGGGACGTGACCGAGTCACCGGAGGTGTCGACATGAAGGGCATTCTCGCCATCATGGACCGCGAGATTCGGGCCTACTTCTTTTCTCCCCTGGCCTACATCGTCGCGGCTTTCCTGTTGCTGGTCAACGGCATGGTCTTCTGGCTGATTGTCAGCTTCCTCAACAATCCGCAGGCCCAGTTTGGTGCACCGCTGGAGCTTTTCTTCGGTCAGACTATTTATTTCTGGCTGGTGCTCATGTTTGTGGCGCCCGTGCTCACCATGCGTCTGCTGAGCGAGGAGCGGCGGAGCGGCACCATCGAGGTGCTGATGACGGCACCCATCAACGAGGCTCAGGTGGTGGTCGGCAAGTATCTGGCGGCTCTTATTTTCTACTGCTTTTTGTGGCTGCCCACCCTGACCTATGCCGGCATCGTTGCCTACTACAGCGAGGTGGACTGGGGCCCGGTGGCCGCCGGGTATCTTGGAGTCTTTGGCGTCGGCGCCCTCTTTCTGTCCGTGGGTCTTTTTGCATCGGCGCTGACCCGTAGTCAGCTGGTGGCCGCCATCCTCACCTTTGCTCTTCTCATTCCGCTCTTTACCTTCGGGCTGCTGGAGAATCTCTTCAATAATGCGACGATGAAGCAGGCTTTCTCCTATCTGAATCTCTGGCAGCACATGGAGGAGTTCAGCAAGGGCGTTGTCGACACCCGACACCTGGTCTACTACCTGTCGGCGACGGTGCTCTTTATTTTTCTCTCGGCAAAGGCCCTCGAGGCCAAAAAGTGGAGGTAGCGAGATGGCCGAGTTGAAGAATTCGACCAAGCGACAGCTGATCAACACCTCGACCCTGGGAGTGGGTATAGGTCTGGTGCTGGCGATCTTCTTGATCGTCAACTACTTCGGCTGGAAGTACCACCAACGACTCGACTGGACGGGCGACAAACTGCACACGTTGTCGGAGAAATCGACGCAGGTGCTCGAGGCGCTCGACAAAGATGTGGAAGCCGTGGTTTTCATGAGCCCGGCCGACCCTCTCTTTGGATCCGTCTCCCAGCTCCTCGGCTCCTACGAGGCCGCCAGTCCTCGTCTGAGCGTTCGCTACCTGGATGTGGAGAAGAACCTGGCCGAGGCTCAGAGCCTGGTCGACAAGTACGAGGTCAACTCTCTCAACGTGGTGGTCTTCGACAGTAGTGAGGATCGGCGGGTGGTCGACGCCACCGATCTCGCCGACTTCGACTACTCGGGGCTGCAGTTCGGCCAGCAGCCCAGGATGACCGGCTTCAAAGGCGAGCAGGAGTTCACCAGCGCCATCATCGATTTGGTGGAGAGTCGCAAGCCCAGGGTCCTCTTTACCGCGGGTCACGGCGAGCTCGACCTCGACGACATGTCCCCCGATGGGATCTCGCTGGCACGGGAGCTCCTGGGCAAGGACAACTTCGAGCTGGAAAGTTGGGCCACCGTCGGTGAGCCGGCGGTACCCGAAGGCACCGATATGTTGGTCGTCGCCGGGCCGACCGCCAACTTCATCGAGCCGGAGGTCGTGGTCATGCGCAATTACATCGAGAGCGGTGGGCGGATGCTTTTCCTCATCGATCCCACCCTGGCGCCGGCTGGCGGACTGGTGGCCACCGGTCTCGAGCCGCTGCTCGAGGAGTACGGTGTGCACCTCGGTGACAACATCGTGGTCGACCCGGCCAACCCGCTGCCGTTCTTCAGCGCCGACACCATCTTTGTGACCGCCTACGCCGAGCACGACATCACCCGCTCGCTCAGCCAGGCACAGCTGCCGGTGATCGTCGGTCTAGCACGATCGGTGGGGATGGGTGAGCCGATCGAAGAGCTCAGGGTCACCGAGCTGATGATGACCTCGGTCGAGGGTTGGGGAGAGACCGATCTGGAGCAGCTCCAGCAGGTCGAGTTGCACGAGGACGACCTGGGGGGGCCGGTGCCCCTGGCCGTGGCGGTCGAGGTGATCGAAGAGGAGAATCTGGGAGCCGAAGCCCTCGATGGTGCGACCGCCAGCGAGGAGGTGACCCCCTCGTCCCCCAACCTACGTCTGGTGGTGGTGGGCGACTCCGACTTCGCCACCAACGGACAGGTCCAGAACATGCCCAACGCCACCTTTCTGGCGAACACCCTCAACTGGTTGGTGGAGCGCGAGACCCTGATCGGAATTCCCCCCAAAAAGCCCGAGTACGTGCGGCTCAGCCTGAGCAGTTCGCAGATGTCGAAGGTGACCTGGTTGGTGCTGGTGGTGCTGCCGGGGCTGGCGGTGCTGCTGGGCTTCGCCGTCTACTGGCAGCGGAGGAGGTAAGAGGTGCGACCGCGGACACTTCTCATTCTGCTGCTGGTCGTCATCGGTCTGGTGGCGTTCATCTCGCTCTACGAGCAGGAGCTGCCATCGAGCGACGAACGGGCGGCGCAAGCCAAGCTCCTCTTCCGTTTCGATAACGACGACGTCAGCGGTCTCGAGATCGAGTGGGAAGGGAAGAGGGTGGTGCTCGAACGGCAGGCCGCAGAAGTGGTGGTCGAAGAGGGTGAGGAAGCGTCGAGTGGGGAGGTGGCCGAGGGTTGGCGGCTCGTCCATCCCCTCGAGGCTCGCGCCGATGCCAGCCTGGTGGATAGCCTCCTCGGCGCGTTGACGTCGATGGAGAAGCAGAGGACCCTCGAAGACATGACACCGGCGGAGGCTGGGCTCGACGAGCCACGGGCGCGGGTGGAGGTGCGCCTCGATGGCGATGTGCACGAGCTTCTCATCGGCAGCGAGGTCCCGGCGTCGAGCACCATGATCGTCGGTGTCGAGGCGACGGACGGCTTCTTTGTGGTCGGCGACGGCATCTGGGGTCAGTTGACCCGCGAGCCGGGGGAGTGGCGTAGCCGGGAGGTTTTTGCGGCCGAGCGGGAGGACATCGAGCGCATCTCACTCAGCATGGCCGACGCGCAAGTGCTACTGGCCCGTCGCGGTGAAGACTTCTGGCTCGAGTCGCCTTTGGTGGATCGAGCCGACGAAGAGAAGGTGTCGAAGCTCATCGGCGACATAACCTCGCTTACTGTCACCTCCTTTGTCGACGAACCCGAGCTGACACTGGACGAAATGGGCCTCGATCCCGCGCGAGCGGTGTTCGAGGTGGTGCTGACCAAGCAGGCCGAGCCCTTTCGTCTGGAGCTGGGTGAGCCGGTAGCCGACACCGAGGGCCGCTTCACGGCGAGGGTGGATGGCCAGATTATCGAGCTCGACACGGAGCTGGCGCAGGTGATCGAAGAATCATCGACCGATTGGCTGTCGACTGCTTGGTCTTCCCTGGAGACCTTTCAGATCGACGAGGTGGTCGTCGTCGACGAGACCGGGACCATGACGCTCGAGCGGGCCGGTGCCATCTGGCAGCGTGCTGACGACGAGATCCCGTTCACCACCGCCAGTGACCTGCTCTACGCCATCACCGAGACCGCAGCCGATCGCATTTTGAGCCCGGCCGAGGCCGAGACTCTCGGCACCGATTGGGACAGCCCGGTCCTGGAGCTACGACTGGGTGGCGATGAGGAGAGCAAGCAGGAGGAGCTCACCCTCTACACCGGTCCGGCCGGCGAGCACCTCGGCCGCACCGGTGACCGAGAGAGCGTTCTGGTCCTTCCCGCGGACGCGGTCGATGAGATCCGCAACAAGATAGCCGCAGCGCGAAGAGCCGAGGCGGTGCCCGAGGAGACCGGCGAAGGGCAATAAAGCGGCCGGCCACCGTGCCGGCCGGGGTGGGTGGCGGAACCCCTAAGCCCCTACGCCCAGGGTGGGCGGGCGGGGACCCTTAGTGAAATCCTCCACAGCGAGATACCACAATATGTAGTACCTATAGTCTTGACAGGACGCCAGATCTCGTACAAGCTTGACGAACCGAGTCCGCGAGTGTCGTGGAGTGTTCGATTGGGGGCAAGGGGTCCGATCGCCAGAGACCGGATGCAGTAGCCTTGCCAAGAACCTCGGTTCGAAGCGTCGGTCGGGAGAGGATAGCGGGCGCCAACGGCGCCAACAAAACAACCAAGTAGTGAAGGCAGAGGAAGACGGAAAGATGCTGACGAACGAGACTTCAGCGCAGGACCCGAGTGCCCAGTCGAGCGGTCAGGGGCTTCGTTTCAAGAGGCTCCACACCAGTCCGGAGGTACATCCCTTCGACGCCGTTCAATGGGAGGTGCGCGAAGCTCTCATCGCCAACGAATCCGGAGAGATCATCTTCCAGCAGAAGGACGTAGAGGTCCCCACATTCTGGTCGCAGACGGCGACCAACGTCGTCGTGAGCAAGTACTTTCGCGGCCAACTGGGGACCCCCGAAAGGGAGACGAGTGTTCGTCAATTGATCGGCCGGGTAGTGGACACCATGACCACCTGGGGCCGCGAGGGAGGTTATTTCGCGACCGAGGAGGACGCCGAGGCCTTTGGTGACGAGCTCTGCCATTTACTCCTTAATCAGATGACCTGTTTCAACTCTCCGGTCTGGTTCAATGTCGGCATCGAGCCCCACCCGCAGTGCTCGGCCTGCTTTATCAACGCGGTCGAAGACACCATGGAATCGATCCTCGACCTGGCCAAGACCGAGGGGATGCTCTTCAAGTACGGCTCGGGCACGGGAAGCAACCTGTCGACACTGCGCTCCTGCAAGGAGATCCTCGCGGGTGGCGGCATGGCCTCGGGCCCGGTGTCGTTCATGAAGGGCTTCGACGCTTTTGCCGGTGTGATCAAAAGCGGTGGCAAGACGCGGCGCGCCGCCAAGATGGTGATCCTCAGTACCGAGCATCCGGATATCGTCGACTTCATCAACTGCAAACAGGTAGAAGAGCGCAAAGCCTGGGCGCTGATCGACGCCGGCTACGAGAGCGGCTTCAACATTCCGGGTGGCGCCTACGAGTCGGTCTTCTACCAGAACGCCAACCACTCGGTGCGAGCCACCGACGAGTTCATGGAAGCGGTGGAGGAGGACGGTGAGTGGTCGACAAGGTCGGTGCGGACCGGCGAGCCCATGGAGACCTTCCCGGCGCGCGATCTGATGAAGATGATTGCCGACTCGACCTGGTTGTGCGGCGACCCGGGGATGCAGTTCGACACCACCATCAACGAGTGGCACACCTGCCCCAACACGGACCGCATCAACGCCAGCAACCCGTGCAGCGAGTACATGTTCCTCGACAACACCGCCTGCAATCTGGCGTCGATGAACCTGATGTCGTACTACGACCCCGAGCAGGAACGATTCGATGTCGAGAGCTTCAGCCACGCTTGCGAGGTGGTGATCACGGCCCAGGAGATCATCGTCGACAACGCCTCGTACCCGACGCCGTCGATCGGGCGCAACTCCGCCGACTTTCGTCCCCTCGGCATCGGCTTTGCCAATCTGGGTGCTCTGCTCATGGCGCGGGGCCTGCCCTACGATTCCGAGGCGGGTCGCGATTTCTCGGGAGCCGTGACCGCCCTCATGTCAGGAGCTTCGTACGCGCAGTCGGCTCGTATCGCGGAGGTCAAGGGTCCCTTCCGGGGATTCGAGAACAATCGCAAGCCGATGTTGAAGGTCATGCGCAAACATCGCGATTCCCTGAAGGGTATCGATGCGGCTCACGCGCCGCTCGAGTTGCTGAAGGCGGCCAAGGTGTCCTGGGACGATGTTGTCAACCTGGGAAAAGAGCACGGAATCCGCAACAGCCAGATCTCGGTAATCGCACCCACCGGCACCATCGCGTTCATGATGGACTGCGACACCACCGGCATCGAGCCCGACATCGCGCTCGTCAAGTACAAGAAACTGGTGGGTGGCGGCATGATAAAGATTGTCAATGGCACCGTACCGGTGGCGTTGAAGAGGCTGGGATACGACAAGGAGCAGGTTCAGGAGATCATCGAGTTCATCGACGAGCACGACACGATCGAAGGTGCGCCGCATCTAAGGGACGAGCACCTGGCGATTTTCGATTGTGCCTTCAAGCCGGCCAACGGCTCTCGGTCGATCCACTACATGGGGCACCTCAAGATGTTGGCGGCTGTCCAGCCGTTTGTTTCGGGCGCAATCAGCAAGACGATCAATATGCCGGAAGAGTCGTCGCCGGAGGACGTCACGGAAGCCTACCTCGAGGGCTGGCGTCTCGGGCTCAAGGCGGTGGCGGTCTATCGGGACGGCTGCAAGCGGAGCCAGCCGCTGTCGACCAAGAGGGACGAGGCCAAGAAGGCCGAGGACAAAGAACCCAGAGCGCGGCGGAGGAAATTGCCCGACGAACGGCGTGCCGTTACCCACAAGTTCTCGGTCAGCGGCCACGAAGGTTACATCACCGTCGGACTCTACGATGACGGGCAGCCGGGCGAGATTTTCCTGGTAATGGCCAAAGAGGGCTCGACTATTTCGGGACTGGTCGACGCCTTTGCCACCGCGGTCTCGATTGCTCTTCAATATGGTGTGCCGCTGCAGACGCTGGTCGACAAGTTCACACACACGCGCTTCGAGCCTTCCGGCTTCACCAACAACCCGGAGATCCCCATTGCCAAGTCGATCATGGACTACATCTACCGATGGTTGGCTTCGAAGTTTTTGAGTCGCGAAGGTCAACAAGCAGCCGGTGTTGTCCTTCGTGATGAGCCGCGTGAAGTTGCGGCAGAGAACTCGTCGCAAGTGACCGATGAAACGAATGTGGAATTTGGGGTTGGATTTGGAGGCAATAGTAAGGTAGCCTACCTCTATCAACAAGATGCGCCGAGTTGTCAAGAGTGTGGAGCGATCATGATACGCAATGGGACGTGCTACAAATGCCTCAACTGTGGATCGACAAGTGGGTGCAG